>CAZEML010000019.1:0-35621 GCA_964513285.1 uncultured Candidatus Nemicrothrix sp. | reverse complement strand
CATGCGGGCGACGGTCGTCGAAGGCGACGCCGGCGATCACTTCTGGCTGATCCATGTTGAAGACATCACCGATCGGCGTCGGGCCGAAGCCCTGCTGCGATTCCAGGCGACTCACGACGAGCTCACCGGCCTCGCCAACCGTGGCCGGCTCATCCAGGAGCTCGACGAGCTCGCGGCAGCGCCCGAGGGTGTTGCGGTGCTCCTGCTCGATCTCGACCGGTTCAAGAACATCAACGACTCGCTCGGTCATGATCGCGGCGACGAGTTGCTGGTGACCATCGCCGACCGGCTGCGGTTGGCGGTTCGCCCCGGCGACCTCGTGGCCCGGCTCGGCGGCGACGAGTTCGCGGTCACCCTGGCGGGGCCGGTCACCCCGACCGACGCGGAGTTCGTCGCCAACCGGCTGCTGCGGCTGATCGGCGAACCGGTCACGCTCGGTGCCCAGAAGCTGTACCCGTCGGCCAGCATCGGGATCGCCTTCTCCGACTCGCACGACGTCGCCGACCTGCTGCGGCGGGCCGACACGGCGATGTATCGGGCCAAGGCGCAGGGTCGGGCGCAGGCCGCCCTGTTCGACGAGGCGTTGCAGCTCGAGGTCACCGAACGCATGGCAACCGAGGCGGGTCTGCGTGGCGCGCTTCGCAACTCCGAGTTCCTCGTCTACTACCAGCCGGAGATCTCCACCATCGACGGGCGCATGCTCGGCGCGGAGGCCTTGATCCGGTGGAACCACCCGACCGAAGGCGTGCTCCCTGCCGGCAGCTTCATCGAGGTCGCGGAGGAGACCGGCTTGGTCGTCGAGATGGGTGAGCTGGTGCTCGGCGAGGCCGTCGCCGAAGCCGCGACGTGGCCGGGTGGCGACGACGGGCCGATGGTGCGGGTCAACCTGGCCGCGGCCCAGCTCCAGCGAGACGACACCGTGGCGCTCGTGCGGTTCGCGCTCCAAGACAGCGGTCTGCCCCCGCATCGCCTGTGTCTCGAGATCACCGAGTCGGCGGTCATGACCGACATCCGTCGCAGCGAGCAGATCCTGCATCGCCTCAAGGAACTCGGCGTGAAGCTCGCCGTCGACGACTTCGGTACCGGGTTCAGTTCGCTCGCGTATCTCAAGCGCTTCCCGGTCGATGCCCTGAAGATCGACCGAGCGTTCGTCATTGGCCTCGGCGAAGACGACGAAGATCGCACCTTCGTGAGTTCGATCATCTCGCTCGCCGACGCCTTGGGGCTCGATGTGGTGGCGGAGGGCGTCGAGACCCAGGTCCAGGCCAAGATCCTCACCGAGCTCGGCTGCCATCGAGCTCAGGGCTATCTCTACGCCCGACCGGGCCCGCCCGGCGACCTGACGCCGTTCCTGCCACATCAAGACGCTTGATCGGGCGGCGATTTCGCCGATGACAACACCATGGCCGCGACGTCGGTGGTTCCCGACTCCGAACCCAGGTGGGACAGCGCGCTCGCGAAGCGTGTCGTCGTCTTGCGCATCGTCTCGTCGATCGCGCTCGGTGCCTTGGCCATCGGGCTCCCGAGCTTCGGTCCCGGCCGGGGGTGGCTCGCTGCGATTCTGATCGTCGGTGTACCGGCGACGAGCGCGCTGGTCTATCGCTTCACCGACCGTGGCGAAGTGCTCGTGCGGCTCACCATCGCCGACGCCGGCTGGGTCGCCGTGGTGGTGCTGCTGTTCCCCACCGTGTACTTCGAGGCGATGATGGTCTCGCTGGTGATGCTCGCGTTCGTCGCGAACGAGAGCCATCGAGCACTCCTCGCCACCTCGGGTCTGATCTTCGTCGGGTTGGCGATCGGGGGAGCCGCCCACGAGCCGGCCAACTGGATTCGTCATCTCGCCGTGTTCGTCCTGCTGCTCCCGCTCCTGTGGTTCGTCGCGAGCGTCCAGCACGAGCGTGACCTGCAACATCGTCTACGCATGCGGCATCGCGCCGAACACGACGGGCTCACGGGGCTGCGAAACCGGACCGGCCTCGCCGCCGTCCTGGGCTCACCGTCGGTGCGATCGCTGATCGCAGTGGATCTCGACGGCTTCAAGGACATCAACGACACCCTCGGCCACGAAGCCGGCGACGATCTCCTCGTCGCGCTCGCCGAACGGTTGGAGGACGTCATCGGGGATCGAGGGGCGCTCGCACGCGTCGGCGGCGACGAGTTCACGATCGCGGTGTTCGTCGACGATGCCGCGGCACTCGCCAACGACGTCCTGCGGGCGTGCCGACGTCGCGTCGCGCTGGCCGACGTCGATGTCTCGATCGGCGCCTCCCTCGGCATCGCCGAGGCGGTTCCGGGCGTTGAAGGGGCGGAACTGCTCCGGCGGGCCGACCTCGCCATGTACGAAGCGAAGCGAAGCCAGGGTGGGATCCGCCAGTGGACCGACGCGACCCGGTCGGCGTCGCGGGCACGTGTCGAGCTGAGCGGCGAGGTCGAGAAGGCGTTCCAGGACGGTCAGTTCCAGCTGCACTTCCAGCCGATCGTCGACATCCACACCGGCCAGATCCTCGACGTCGAGGGCCTGCTGCGGTGGAACCATCCCATCCTCGGAATGATCAACCCCGAGTCCTTCCTCGAGCTGATCGAGGGCATCGGTCGGCGGTCGACGATGGATCGGCTCGTCTTCGATCAGGCGGCCGCGCTCGCCGCTCGGTTGCCCGATTCGATCGGGGTCTCGGTCAACGTCTCGGCCGGCAGCCTGATGCGCTCCTCGCTCCCGATCGCGCTCGAAGCGTCACTGCTCCGTCATCGGGTGGCGGCGAGCCGCTTCACGGTCGAGGTCATCGAGGACGAGATGGTCGAGGAACAGTCGACGGCTCGCGGGGTGCTCACGACGCTCGGCGAGATGGGTGTCGGCATCGCGATCGACGACTTCGGCACCGGTCACTCGTCGCTGTCTCGACTTCGGCACCTTCCGGTGACGTCGCTGAAGATCGACCGGTCCTTCGTCGGCGGAATCGTGGCCAACGACGACGATCGCGCGATCGTCGGCGCGGTCGCGGAGCTCGGCAGCGCGCTGGACCTCGTCGTCATCGCGGAAGGGGTCGAGTCGGCCGCCGTTCGCGACGCGCTCCTTCGCCATGAGATCCCCGTCGATCGACTCCAGGGCTACGGCATCGCCGTACCGCTCCCGGCCGACGACCTGGTCGAGTTCGTGACCCGTTCAGTCGAGGCGAAGCACCCGGCGGGCGTTGTCTCGTAGGAACTTGGGCCAGACCTCGTCCTTGAACGGGACGTGGCGCAGCTGCTCGAAGATCCGGTCGAGCGACAGGCCCATCGGGAAGTAGCCGGCGTAGATGATCTTGTCGGCGCCGCGGGTGTTGGCGTAGTCGATGATCGCCTTCGGGTAGTGCTTCGGTGCGAAGGCCGAGGTCGAGTAGTGCAGGCCCGGCCACTTGAGCATCAGCTTCACCGCGAGGTCTTCCCAGGGTTCGCAGCCGTGGCGGGTCACGAAGGTCAGCTCGGGGAAGTCGTACATCACCTGGTCGATGCGCTCGACGTGTTGCGGTGCCGCCGGAACCCGCGGCCCGGGGATCCCGGCGCAGCAGAAGATCGGGATGTCGAGCTCACAGCAGAGCGCGTAGATCGGGTACATGAGCGGCGCGTCGATCGGCACCTGCGGCATGCGTCCAGATGGGAACGCGGTGACCGCCTTCAACCCGAACTCGTCGTGGAGTCGGCGGATCGTCCGGATCGCCTCGACCCCGTCGTTGGGATCGGGTTCGTGACACGGGATGAAGCGGTTGGGGTGATCGGTGACGCAGCGGATGCCCTCACCCTCGCCGTCGGCGCGGATGCCGACCATGGCGATCTCGACGTTGCAGCGATCCATGAACGGCAACAGCAGGTCGGGTCCTTGCGGCGGCTCTTCCAGGTTGCCGTCGGCGTCGCGGGCCTGATCGGAGAACGGCACGTCCTTGAACATGTACTGGGCGGGGAAGTTCATGTTCGCCGACTCGGCGTCCTTGAGGGCCCGCTCCAGGAAGGCGTAGCGGTTCTTGCCGGTCGTCCCCGCGGTCGTGCCCATCATCGTGTCGATGACGCCGATGTCTTCAGGAAAGCTCATGGGTACCCCCGTCGATTCCGGGCGACCGTAGCGCGAGGGTTACCGTCGCTTCGAAATGACTGTGACCCGACTCGAGATCACGTCCGGCGATGTGCAGATCGTCGCCGATCGGCGCGGTGATCCCGCCGACCCGCCCGTCGTGTTCCTGCACGGCGGTGGTCAGACGCGGCACTCGTGGGGGTCCGCAGCCGAGGTCGTCGCCGGCCATGGCTGGTGCACCTACACGGTCGACTCCCGCGGCCATGGCGAGAGCGACTGGTCGCCCGACGCTCGCTACGCACTGCGGGACTTCGCCCACGACCTCCTCGCGGTCGCCGACGTCATCGGTCAGGAACCGGTCGTCGTCGGCGCCTCGCTCGGCGGGCTCACGGCGCTGCTGGCCATGGGCCGCGAGCGGCCCGGCTTCGGTCGGGGTCTGGTGCTGGTCGACATCGTTCCCCAGATGGAGCAGACCGGAACCGACCGGATTCGCGACTTCATGGCCGCCAACGTCGAGACCGGCTTCGGTTCGCTCGAGGAGGCGGCCGAGGCGGTCGCCGCGTACAGCCCGCGTCCGGGCCGTTCGGTCGACCTCGACGGTCTCCGGAAGAACCTGCGGGAGCGAGACGGTCGCTGGTACTGGCACTGGGACCCGCGGTTCATGCGCCAGATGGGTCGGTCCAACCCCGACTCCGAACTCTTCGAGGACTCGCTGCTCACCGACTGCGCTCGAGCGATCGACGTTCCCAAGCTGCTGATCCGGGGCCGAATGAGCGATGTGGTGACCGACGACGCGGCCCGTCGCTTCCTCGGCGCCGTGCCGGGGACGGCGTACGTCGACATCGCCGACGCCGCGCACATGGTCGCCGGCGACAAAAACGACGTCTTTCGTGCCGCGGTGCTCGACTTCGTCGAGGGTCTGCGCTGACGCGGCGTGCGGGAACGGCGGGGAGGTCCGCTGCTCACCGGAGGTAGACGTACTGCTCGTCGTTGAGGACCGCGTCGACCCCGGCGTCGCGGATGGCCCCGGCCAGGTCGAAGGGATCGACCACGTCGAAGCGCTGCATGCCGTGATCGGCGAGCACGATCACCGCAGTCCGGTCGAGGACCCCGGCCTGCTCGATGGTCTCGAGGACGTCGCCCATCCGGGCGTCGGTGTCGCGGATCGCGGCTCGAATCATCTCGGAGTGGGGCCCGCCCGCGTGCCCGGCGGCGTCGGTGAGGTTGAGGGTGAACCAGCTGTAGCGGGGGAGGGCACCGAACTCGCCGCGCCAGACGTGGCACGCCTCGTTCGCGGAGTGCGCGTCGAAGATCGACTTGTGCCGGTATTCCTTGTCGGAGAGGAAGTCCTCGGTGCGATGTCGTCGACGGTCGGCGTCGGTGAGGTTCGGGATGGCACCGCCGGTCGCCATCTGCACATAGGTCGAGTAGTCCGCGCCGCGGTCGCCGTACTCGTAGGTGGTGGCCGTGAAGGCGTCGGGTTCGTTGCGCTTCAGCGCCTCGTGGATCGTCTCGACCCCGGGGGCGAGGTGCTCCCGGGCGTTGATCATCTGGGCGAAGTCGAGCAGGTCGACGTGAACGCCCCGGCTCCGGTCGTACCAGGTGTTGTGCATGACCCCCGAGTGGCCGGGGAACACGCCCGTGCACTGGGTGGTGTGGTTGGCGAGGGTGGCGGTGGGCAGGGCCGAGATGCAGCCGTGCCGGTAGGAGGTGCCTCGCTCGACCAGCGCGGCGACGTTGGGTGCGTCGCCGTCGTCGATCGCGTCGTGGAGCTCGTTCGCGTTGACGCCGTCCCACAGGAACACCACCACGTGGTCGGGTCGCTCGTCGGCATCGAGGAGGCCGGCGATCTCGTCGCCGTCCTGCATCGCCAGCCGCACGCCGCTTCGGGGGCGGCCCCGGCCGTCGACCCCGTCGGTCGGCGTGAGGTCGAGCAGCGCGGCGATCGTCGGGGCGACGTCGACGGTGCGCAGATGTTCGGGGACGATCCCGCGGGCACGCACCCCGGGGCCGGCGGCGATGAACGGCGCCCGTGCCTGGATCGTCGAAAGCGAGCCGTGGTTGCCGATGTTGCCGTGGAACATCTGGGTCGGCGCCCACATCACGACCGCATCGGGGGCGTGCGCGGCGTCGAAGTACTGGATGATCGACTCGTAGGCGAGGGGCGTCGCCAGCTCGCCGAGCGGGGCGCCTTCGAGCGCGAGTTCGGCGGCGGTGTCGGTGGCCTGGTCGAGCGCTTGGTTCGCGAGGGGGTGATCGCCGGTCTCGGTGAGGACCTCGACCGCGCCGTCGGCGGCTTCACGGAACTCGACCGAACCGCGTGCCGACGCGGCCCGAAAGCCGTCCTCGGTGCGGGAGACGACCGAGTCGATGTGGGTGGTCATCGAGGAGTCGGTGAGGAGCGCTTCGAGGCGGTTGAGCGGGGCGTCGTCGGTCGTCACGACGCGACCGTACCGCTTACGAAGTTGACATTTCGGTCGATGGGGTTAGCGTGAACCTCGTGAAGCCCAGCAGCCAGACCCTGCTTCTTCTCGTGTAGGCGAGCGCCACATATCGGCGCTCGCCAAACCCTCCGTGCCCTCGTGGTCCGGAGGGTTTCTTGCTTTTCCGTACACTTTCCACCGCCGTCGGCGGCCAATCACCAACCAGCCCCTGAGGGAGCCTCCCATGACCAGTCCAGCGCCTGCTGCGAACAGCATGCCCTTCGAGAAGTATCGGCCCTATCCGGCCGTTGAGCTTCCCGATCGCACCTGGCCGGACACGCGACTCGAGCGCGCGCCGATCTGGTGCTCGGTCGACCTACGCGATGGCAACCAGGCGCTCGTCGACCCGATGGACTCCACCCGCAAGCGTCGGATGTGGGATCGGCTGGTCGCGATCGGTTTCACCGAGATCGAGGTCGGGTTCCCGGCCGCATCCCAGACCGACTTCGACTTCGTCCGTGAACTGATCGAGGAAGACCTCATCCCCGACGGGGTCACCATCCAGGTGCTCACCCAGTGCCGGGAGGATCTGATCCGCCGCACGTTCGAATCGATCGAGGGCGCCAAGAGCGCGATCGTGCACTTCTACAACTCGACGTCGACCACCCAGCGCCGAGTCGTGTTCCGCACCGACCGCGCCGGCATCATCGACATCGCCGTCGAGGGCGCCAAGCTCTGCAAGGAGCTGCGTGACGCCGACGCCAACCCCGAGCGCATCCGGTTCGAGTACTCGCCGGAGTCCTACACCGGCACCGAGCCCGACTTCGCCGTCGAGGTCTGCGAAGCGGTCATGGACGTCATCGAACCGACGCCGGACAACCCGCTGATCTTCAACCTGCCGGCGACGGTCGAGATGTCGACCCCCAACCTCTACGCCGACATGATCGAGCGCTTCCTGCGCGACGTGAAGAACCGCGACTCGATCATCCTCTCGCTGCACCCGCACAACGACCGGGGCACCGGCGTCGCCGCCGCCGAGCTCGGCATGATGGCCGGCGCCGACCGGGTCGAAGGCACCCTGTTCGGCAACGGTGAGCGCACCGGCAACGTCGACGTCGTCACGATCGCGCTCAACATGTTCACGCAGGGCGTCGATCCCGAGCTCGACTTCACCGACATCGAAGAAGCCCGGCGCGTCTATGAATTCTCCAACCGGATGACGTTGCCGGATCGCCAGCCCTACGTCGGCGACCTCGTGTTCACGGCGTTCTCGGGCTCGCACCAGGACGCCATCAAGAAGGGCATGGCCGACATCTACGACGTCCAGCCCGGCGAGCCCCTCGAGGGCGAGTACGACACGTGGGACGTTCCCTACCTGCCGATCGATCCGCGCCATCTCGGCCGCAGTTACGAAGCCGTGATCCGAGTCAACAGCCAGTCCGGCAAGGGCGGCGTGTCCTACGTGCTCCTGCACGAGTACGGCCTCGACCTGCCTCGTCAGCTCCAGGTCGACTTCGCCAAGAAGATCCAGGCGGTCACCGAGGACACCGGCACCGAGATCACCTCCTATGAGATCCATCGCCGCTTCATGGGCGCCTACGTCGAGCCCGCCAACCCGAAGGTCGAGATCATCGGGCACCGTTCGTCGAGCGACACCCTCGACTCGGGCACGACGACGATGGAGGCGAAGCTGATCGTCGACGGCAAGGAACAGATGGTCGCCGGCGAAGGCAACGGACCGATCGATGCGTTCGTCGCTGCGCTCACCGGCGCCGGCCTCTTCGAGGGCAAGATCGCCGACTACAGCGAGCACACGATGGGGACAGGCTCCGACGCGACCGCGGTGGCGTACGTCGAGGTCGACACCGGCGCCCGCGACACGACCTGGGGCGTCGGCATGCACGAGTCGATCGTCTCCGCCTCGCTGCGGGCGATCGTCTCGGCGGTCAACACCCTTCGGTAGCCATCCGCTGGGCCCGACCCACCGGAGTCCGGTGGCTGTCACAGCCGCTGTCATCTCGGTGACGGTCGGGCGCCGGTGGCGACGATTAGCGTGAGCGTCATGCGTAGTCGCTTCTCGTTCCGCGCCCTGATGGCGCTCCTGCTCGCCCTCACGCTCTTCGCAGCCGCCTGCGGTGGTTCCGATGACGACTCCTCCGACGTCGCGGCCGGCGACACCGGCGGTCAAGACGACGACACGTCCGGTACGACCGACGACGACGCGTCCGACGACGATGGCGGCGACGGTGATGCCGCGTCGTCGGGGCTCAGCGACGACACCCCTGACGAGGACGACCCTGCGGTCTCGGGTCTGGCCGACGACGACTCCGGCTCGTCGCCGAGCGGTGCGGCCGCAGTCTTCTGCGCCCGCTATGCGGAGAACGAAGCGCTCTTCGACGAGTTCAACCTCTTCGATCCCGATCAGGTCGAGTCCTGGCTGAACACCAGCAGCGCCCTGCTCGCCGAAGCCATCGGCGAGGCGCCCAGCGAACTCGTCCCCGATCTCCAGATCATCCAGACGAACTTCGCCGACGTCGCCTCGGTGCTCGAGGCCTACGGCTACGACTTCTTGGCGGCAGGGGAGGAGGTCGAGGAACTCGGCGACGACGCTGAGGCCACCGCGGCCAGCGACCGCATCGACGCCTGGATCGACGCGAACTGCCCCGAAGCGGCCGGTGACGATGACGCCACGTCGTCGCTCGAAGAGGACCTCGCCACGCCCGACGGACTCGAAGCACTGTTCGGCAGCGAGGCGGGCCGCGAGCTGTTCGTCACCGGGATGACCGAGAGCGGCGAGGTCACCCGCGAACAGGCCGAGTGCATGATCGACAATCTCGACGTCGAGCTGCTGTCGGCGCTCGCCACCAACGCCGACGACATCGATGCCGCCAGCGCGGTCGATTTGCTCGACGTGCTCTCAGCGTGTGGGATCGACATCACCGCACTGTCCGGCTGACCCGCCCACGGGCGAAGGAGTCCCGTGGCCTACACCGTCTTTCGTCTCAACCACGTCCATCCGGATCCCTCTGACGGATCCGAGATGAGCGACCGCTACCGGGCGGCGCTCGACATGATCGAGTTCCTCGATCAGCGCGGCCTCAACGCCGTGCAGTTCGACGAACACCACGTGAGCAGCACAGGCTGGTCGCCCACCCCCATGCTCAACGCCGGCATGGTGCTCGCCCGCACCGAGAACGTCTTGTGCATGATCGGAGCCCTGCTCTTGCCCCTCCACGACCCGATCCGGGTCGCGGAGGACCTGGCGGTCCTCGACCTCGTCAGCAAAGGCCGCATCGTGGTGACGATGGGCCTCGGCTACCGGCCCGTCGAGTACACGGCCATGGCCAAGGAATGGACTCGGCGGGGGAAGATCATGGACGAGTCGCTCGACGTCCTCCTGCAGGCGTGGACCGGCGAGCCGTTCGAACACCACGGCGAGACGGTGCAGGTGCTGCCGAAGCCGTACACCTCGCCCCACCCCCAGATCATGATCGGCGGGTCCGCCAAGGCGTCGGCTCGTCGGGCGGCACGCCTCGGGCTCCCGCTCTACATGAACGGCAACCCGCCCGGCATCAAGGAGCTGTACGAGGAGTTGTGCGCCGAGAACGGGACGACCCCGTTCTGCATCGCTCCCGAAGATGCACCGCAGCTGTTCGTGACCGACGATCCCGAGCGGGCCTGGGCCGAGCTCGGTGAGCACTTCATGCTCGAAGCGCGGACCTACGCGGACTGGCAGCCCGAGGGGCAGAACTCGCCGGTCCACTCCCATGCGATGACCGTCGACGAGCTGCGAGCCGAGGGCATCTACCGATTCCTGACCCCCGACGAGGCGCGGGAGTTCGCCGCCACCGCGGGTGCCTGCACGCTGCATCCCCTCGTCGGCGGCATGCCGGTCGACGAGGCGTGGCGGTCGGTCGAGCTCTTCGCCGACGCCGTCCTTGGCGGCGGCTCGTGACCGACTGGAACGCGCTCTCGGCCCGGGGTGGGCGGGCCGCCCACGACGTCGTCGGCTGGATGATGTGGGACGAGCGGGCGAAGGCCGGCTTCGGCGACCTCGGCTTCCCCAACCCCGATGCGTGGATCGTCGCCTGGCGGCTCGCCGGACTCGGCGACACGCCGCACCCGGTGATGGCGTCGATGACCTACTCGATCAACCCGACGATCATCGAGTTGATCAGTGGCGCGATGCGATCGGTGACCACGAGCGACGCCGTCCTGCAGGTTCTCGACGATGCCGTCGTCCCCGGGCTCGAATCGATCGCCCCCGGCCTGGCCGCGGAGCTGGGCGAGCTGGCCGACGACCTGTGGGGTGGCGTCGACGCGATGTTCCACGGGATGCGCCCGTTCTTCACCGCGTTCCGCTCACGGCCCCGCGCCGACGATCCGGCGCTGGCGGCGTGGCAGGCGGTCAACTGCATCCGCGAGCTGCGCGGCGACAACCACTGGGCCTTGCTCGCGAGCGAGGGCATCGACGACGTCGAGGCCGGCCTTCTCCACTCGGCGATGATCGACGTCGACGAGTACGGGGACGAGGAGTGGATCGCCCGAAGCCGTGGTGGTGACGACGAGTCCGTCGCGGCGGCGTGGAGTCGACTCGAAGCGAGAGGCCTTGCGCTCGACGGCCGCCTCAGTCCGGAAGGTCGCTCGTTGCGGCTCGACCTCGAACACCGCACCGACGCGCTGACCGCGCCCGTTTGGGAGGCGATCGGTGAGGACGCGACCACCCGGTTCCTCGGCGCGGTCGAGCCGCACCAGAACGCCTTCGTGGCTCGGATCGACGCAACGGCCGGTCCCCGTTGGATGCCCGCCGTGCGCCCCGGCGGCGAAGCGAACGGCTGAGTTCAGTCCTCGCCGGTGGCGGCGCGGACCTGCTCGACGATCTCGGCGGCCAGCTCCGGAGTGGCGGCCACGACGCCTGACCAGCGTGTGTCGACCTCGGTCGTGAAGCTGATCGGTTCGCCGTGCACATCCGTGACCGCACCTCCGGCGCGCTCGACGATGATGAGCGCGGCGGCGAGATCGACGAGGCGGTGGGTGCGACTCCCCGCGTCGACGAATGCGTCGAGCACACCGTCGGCGACCAGGGCCGCCTCGATCGACGAGCAGCCCAGAACTCGAGTTCGGGCGGCTCGGCCTGCGACGGCCATGAACCCGGCACCATCCCCCTTCGGGCGAATCATCGAGACCAACGCACCGTCGAGCGAGGTCCGACCCGACGTCGTCGTGGTGGGTTCCTGATCGACGTGTGCCCACCAGGTCCGACCATCGGCCAGCCAGTGGGTGAGGCCTTCGACGAACCGGCCCTCGATCGCGATCGCACCGGTGAAGGCGGCGAAGGGGATGCCCGCGGTGGCATTGCCGGTGCCATCGACCGGGTCGATGACGATCGCCGTGCTCGAACCGCGATCGATGTGGCCGATCTCCTCGCTGACGACATCGAGCCCGAAGGGCTCGACCGCGGCGAGGATCGCCGACTCGACGAGATGATCGATCCGCGAGGTGGGCGTTCCGTCCGCGCCCTCGGCGATCGGCTCGAGTAGGCCGTCACGGTCGTGGGCGGCGATGGCGGCGGTCCACGCGGCATGGGCCGCCTCGGATGCGGCGACGAGCGCCGGGTCGGGAGTCACGAGTGGAAGACGTGGCGAGCGGCGTGGTCCGCTGCACGCATGACGTCCAGCACGACGGGCCAGTCTCCTGAGTCGTCGACCAGGGTGAGGTCCGCCGGCGCTCCGAGTTCGATCCGGCCGATCGCTGCGCCTCCGACCATGGCGGCTGGGCCGGCGGTGACCAGCCGGACCGCCTCGGGAAGGGTGCAGGTGCCGTCGTTGGCCATCACGAAGACTGAAGCGAGCATCGCCGAGGGCATGTAGTCCGACGCGAGCACGTCGCAGAGCCCGGCCGCGATCAGTTCGCGCGCCGAGGTGTTCCCGGAGTGCGACTTGCCTCGGAGGGCGTTCGGTGCGCCCATCACCGTCGTCATTCCGGCGTCGCGGGCTCGCTTGGCGACATCGACCGTCAACGGGAACTCGGCGATCGTGGCGCCCGCGTCGAGCGCCTCGTCGACGTCGTCGAGCGTCTCGAGGTCATGGGCGAGGAGGCGGATCGACCCGTCCTTCGCCAATGGCGTGAGGCGAGCCCGGTTGAGATCTCGAACCTCGCGGACGGCTTCGGCCTCCGCCATCAGTCGTTCGACATAGCCCTTGACCGTCTCGCCCTCGGCGAGCTGCGCAGGGTCGACCGCGGCTTCGAACTGGGCGATGTCACGGAACTGGCCCTGGCCGGGTGTGTGGTCCTCGAAGGACAGCAGGGGTGCGGCGCCATCAGGAGCTCCCTGAGCCGAGAGGTCGGCGAGGAGTGGTTCCAGCGCGTGCTCGTCGCGAGCTTCGAAGCGGTACAACACCCGATGGTCGATGGCGGCAGACGCCTCGTCGCGTCGGGCGTTGATCGCGGCGCACATCTCCCGGGCGCCGTCGACGGTTCGTTCGGCTCGGGGCTTCTCCTGATAGCCGATGCCGTGGCACACGGTGGTGACCCCGGCGGTGCGGACCTTCGCCTCGAACGAACGAACGGCATAGTCGAGCGGGAAGCGCGCGGTGCGGCGGGGTGCGATCTCCTTCTCGAGACCGTCGCTGTGGGTGTCGATCAGCCCGGGCAGCATGAGCGCCCCGTGCCCATCGATCGCGTCGGTGGGTGTGGCACCCTCGCTGAGCTCGGTGATCACCCCGTCGTCGATGACGATGGTGAGCGGTTCGGTGACCCGGGTCGGGAGCACGGCGCGGACATTGGTGATTGCAGTCGTCATGGTGGGGGAGCCTCGGGTTGGGGTCAGACGAGCTCGCGCTCGAGGTTGCGGTCGAGCACGGTGTTGGCCTCGCCCTGATCGACGACGAGACCGTCTTCCATCACGACCACGCGGTCGGCGAGGCGGCGCATCGCTTCGATGTCGTGGAACACGCTCAGCACGGTCGCCCCGCGGGAGGTCAGATCAGAGAGGATGTCGAGCACCGCGACCCGGTTGGCCGGGTCGAGCGCGGAGACCGGTTCGTCGAGCAACAGCAGGCGGGGCGCTTCGACGATGCCGGCGGCGAGGTTGACTCGCTGCTTCTCGCCACCCGACAGCAGGGTGGGGAAGGTCGACCAGAGCGACTCGTCGATGTTCACCCGGCGGAGCACATCGGCGGCCCGTTCGCGCGCTTCGGCGTCGGGGACCCCCATCCGCCGGGCTGCACCGGTCACGACATCGAGGACGCCACGGCGAGGTTCGGCGCGCAGGAACTGGGAGACGTAGCCGATCTCCTCGGATCGGAGATCAGCGACGTCGCTGTCGCTCATCGACAGCAGATCGACACCGGTGCCCGAGGCGGTGCGGTAACAGATCACGCCGGCGTCGGCGACGTAGGTGCGGTGCACGCACTTGAGCAGGCTCGACTTGCCGGCGCCGGAACGCCCGGCCAGCGCGACGTGTTCGCCCTGGGTGATGTCGAGGTCGACGCCGCGAAGGCCGCGAACCGTTCGTCCGTCGACCGCGTGCAGGGTGAAGGACTTCTCGAGCCCTCGGATGGAGAGCAGTGTGTTGGCAGGCATGGTCACCCCCGGGCGGCGCCGACGAGGCGCTGGCTGTACGGATGTTGCGGGTCTTCGAGCAATTGATCGGTCAGGCCGGCTTCGACGACGCGACCGTGGTGCATGACCAGCGAGCGCCGGGTCAGCATCTCGATAACCGCGAAGTCGTGGCTCACGACGACGGCGGCCACTCCGGTTTCCTGGAGGAGGTCCCGGATCAGGTCGAGCACACCGGCGGCGACCGATGCATCGAGGCCCGTCGTCGGTTCGTCGAGCAACAGGACCGACGGCCGGTTGGCGAGCGCCTTGGCCAGCTGCACGCGCTGGCGCATGCCGCCGGAGAACGTCATGACCGGATCGTCCATCCGATCGAGCGGCACCTCGGTGCGCTCGAGCAACTCGGCGGCTCGGCGGCGGATGTCGCCGAAGTTGCGCCAGCCAGCGGCGGTCAGTCGGTCGGCGACGTTGCCCCCGGCCGACACGTGGAGGTCGAGACCCTCGGATGGATCCTGGTAGACCACCGCGAGTTCGTCGACCCGCAGCGAGCGGCGACGACTCGGCTCGAAGGTCATGATGTCGGATTCACCGGCGTCGACCGTGCGGATCCGGGCCGAGCCGACGGTGGCGTTCTGGTCGCCGGCGATGCATCGCATCACCGTGGACTTGCCCGATCCAGACTCGCCGATGACGCCGAGCGCTTCGCCGGGGGCCACGTCGAAGCCGACATCCCAACAGCCGACGACTGCGCCGGTGGAGGGGCTGACCGAGCGGTTGAACTCGGGGCCGGTGCCCTCGACGTCCTCGGGCCCACCGGGGCCGTAGATCTTGCCGAGTCCCTCGACTCGGAGCATCCAGTTCTTCACAGCGTTCCCTTCACCACAGCTCTTCGGATTCGTTGAGGGCATCGGCGTCGAGGACGCCGTTCTCGACACGGTGGCGGGTGCACCAGTCGGTGTCGCTGCACACCCACTGCGACGACCCGTCCTGGGTCGGCAACTCGACCAGGTAGGCGCCGCGGCCGTCGCCGGGTTGGATCAGGCCGCATCGGCAAGGCTCGGCCACTTCCTCGACCTCGAACGGCACATCGTCGAAGGTCAGTGGTTCGACGTCGGTGTGGGGTGGGATCGCGTAGATGCGCTTCTCGCGGCCGGCGCCGAAGAGGGAGAGGAACCTGGCCTGATGCAGCGGCGGGACGTCCCAACGGGGGATCGGCGTCGTCGCGATCACGTAACGCCCGTCGACGAGACAGGGGTAGCCGGTGGTGCGGGTGATCACGCCGTTGCGCACGATGTCCTCGTAGAGGCTCACCCACATCCGGGCGTAGTCGGCCTCGGCGTGCATCCGGCGCAGCTCGTGCATGTCGCGCTCGATGCCCCGCAGCGGCTCGGGAACGGGAACCTGCAGAACGAGGATCTGATCGTCGACGAGTTCGTCCTCGGGCACCCGGTGTCGGGTCTGGATGACGCTCGCGTCGCGGGCGTCGGTCGTGGTGTCGACCCCCTCGGACTGACGGATCAGGCGCCGAAGGTTGGCGGCGTTGACGCCTCCGTCCTCACCTTGGTCGTAGACCTTGACCACGTCGTCGTCGCCGACGATGGCGAGGGTGATCTGCAGCCCGCCCGAGCCCCAGCCGCGAGCGACGGGCATCTCCCGGGAGCCGAACGGCACCTGGTAGCCGGGTACGGCGACGGCGGTGAGCACGGCCCGGCGGATCTCGCGCTTGGACGATTCGTCGAGGATCGGGGTCAGCTCGACCGCGACCTCCGAGACGGGCGAGGGTTCGGTGGATGCGAGGACCTCGGCGAGCGTCATCGTGCACCCTCCAGCTCGACCGTCGAGCTGCCGTCGCCGGACAGGTCGGTCACCTCACAGTCGGACCGGCCTTGCGCGAGTCGTTCCTGGCGCTTGCCGTGCACGGCCTCACGCATCGCGGTCTTGCGCTCCATCATCGACCGGAAGGTGACGTAGTGGGGCAGCTTCAGATGCTCGAGGAAGCCCGACGCATCGAGCCCGTCGGTCGTCATCAGGACCGACTGTTCGAGCGGCCCATGGCCGGCGGCTCGGTCGACCGCGACATCGAGGTTGGCCATCGCGATCGCCTTGCGCTCGTTGTGCCCGAGGCAGATGCCGTAGCCGACGTCGAACCGGGTGCGGTCCTCCTCGACACCGTCGAGATCCTCGATCGCCTCGACCTCGGTGACCCGCACCGACCCGAGGTTGACGGTCTCGCCCGTCAACGGGTTCTCGACCTCGACCGGCAGGCGGCCGTGGCGCACCTCGCCGAGGGTCACCTCGTGGAGGTTGCGATCCGGGCCGAGGATGTTGCGGTACCAGAGCTGCACGAGCGCGCCCGTCTCGGCGCGAGCCATGGTGGAGAGGCGGGCCGAACGGGGAGCACCCGGCCGGGCGGCGACGCGGCTGATGTCGACCGGTTCGGGGTCGTCGTCGCGGCGACGGTCGACGAGTGCGTCGAGGTTTCGCAGCACGTCGATCAGTCGACCGGGAACCCGCTGGTCGTCATCGGCCGCGGTCTCGGCGGCCGGGCTCGAACCGTTCGTCGCCGTGTTGGCGACGATGCGTTCGCGGCGTTGAGCGGCGGCTTCTGCGGCCTGCCGTCGGCCTTCGTCCTCGGGGGTCTGATCGAGGAGACGGCCGGTGTAGTCGAGCGTGCGACCGAGGAGCTGAGGTCCCGGTGGTTCGCGGAAGGCGGGAACGATGCGGCGTAGGACGTCGATCTCGTCGGCGTCGACAACCCGGGTGTACCCGAAGCGGGGGAGCGTCGAGCGGTGGGCGCGGATCAGGTGGGCGGCCTCGATCACGTCGCCTTCGGCCTGGCGGAAGGCGCGTGCGGAGAGCATCTCGTCCCACAGGCCGCCTTCACCCATGACCCGGTCGACCGAGTATCGGAGGCGGTCGATGATCTGGTCGAGTTCGAGCCAGGAACTCCGACCTTCGATCCGGCGGCGCCGAACCAGTGTCTCGGCGGCCCGGATGGCGTCGAAGCCTCCCTTTGCGGCGACATACCCCATCAGTGGTCTCCCTTGTCTTCGGTCGTGGTGCTCGTGACGGTGGTGCTCGTGACGGTGGTGCTTCGTGAGATGGCGGCGATCCGCCCGTCGGGCGTGACCAGCCAGGTGTCGACACCGGCCGGGAACTCCCCGGAGGCCTGGCCGAGGGCCAGGAGCGTCTCGACGTCGATGCCGGTGACCGAGAGCGATCGCTCGCCGGGGACACCGGGGCCGGACAAGGCGACGGTTGCGGCGCCGGTTGCGTCGTTCGACAGCTCGTCGACGGCGATCGTTAACCGGGTGCCGTCCTCGGGGACGAGTGCCGTGCCGGTGCGCAGGTCGCCCACCGGCACGGCCCCATCGGTGCACACCACGAAATGGGCACCCGACCGTTCGACGATGTCCACCCCGGTCGCCGCTCGGAGCAGCTGGGCGACGGGGTGGCTGGGATCGTTGTCGACCGACACGCCGAGATCGATGTCGCCCAGGGCGAGCGCGACCATCGCCGCGGCCGGCACCTCGGTGCCCGGCGGAGGTGGGAGTCGGCGGATCGTTCCGGGCTCGGAGAGCGAGCGCAGGATCGCGTCGAAGGCGAGCTGGCTCGGGGCGCCGGTGAGGGTCGGTGTAGCCATCAGTCCATCTCCTCGAAGGCGACGATCGTGGGTTCGAGTTCGGTCCACTCCTCGGCCCGCTCGGCATCGAGTTGGGCGCGGGTGGCGGCGACGAGACGCTCGACGGCGTCGGCGGCCGGGCCGTCGGCTTCGGCCTCGGCATCGCAGATGGCGGCGGCCAGGGTCGCGGCTCGGTCGTCGCCCATGCGCATCGCCCAGGCGGTGACCCCGCGGTGTTCGAGCTGGCAGCGGGTCACGAGGACTTCACCGAGGTGGAAGCGGGTCGTCTCGACCGGCTCGCGCACCGTGAGGACCACCGTGCCGACGTCGGGGCCGTGATGGATCTCCGGCGAAGGGGCGGTGGCGAGGCACTCGTCGGCGACTCCGGCCAGCGCCTCGGGGTCGGCTTGCGCCAGCATCGCGGCGCGAGACGACGGGATGGTCGTGGTCATCGGATCTCCTCGGTGGGTCCGTCGGTTGGGCCGAGTTCGAGCATCACGTCGAAGACGTCGGCTCGATTCCAGGCGATGGCGTATTCGACCGGACGTTGCCGGCGGAGGCAGTGGTTGACCGACTCCACCCGCCAGATGGGGGGCCGGCCCGTCAGTTCGAGGTCGGCTGCGGTCTCGATGCCAGGCACGGCGAGCTTGGCGCGGGCCCACGATCGGTCGAGTTCGATGTCGTAGTGCTGGGTGAGGGTGCGAGAGAGCGAACCCTTGGGGTCGTGGCGGGATGCGAGGTCGGGGACCTGGTCGACCGGCAGCCAATGGGTCTGCGCTGCGGCGACCTCGCCGTCGACGAACATGCGACGCTCGACCCGGGTGACGGTGCGGCCTCTCGGCAAGAGGAGCGCAGAGGCGATGGCGGCGTTGGCTCGCTCGGAGCGCATGCTGTCGAGGGTGTACGACGGCTGGTGCCCGGCTTCGCGGACGAGTTGACCCCAGCTCGGCGTGGCCCCGGAACGCAACGGGTAGGGCAGTCGGAGCGCAACCCGGGTACCCGAGCCTCGGGTTCGGCGCACGAGCATCCGGCGCTCGAGTTCCTGGAGCGCCGCTCGTGCGGTGATGCGGCTGACGTCGTAACGCTCGACGAGTGCGTTCTCCGATGGGAGGCGGTCGCCGGGCTCGAGGGCTTCGATGTCCTCGGCGAGTTCGTCGGCGAGTTCGTGGTACGTGATGTCTGGCACGCGTCTCATGGTGTGCCTGGCCCGGCTTCGAGATAGCGGACCATCAGGTCGCGGAACGTTGCGAGGTCCGGGGCGCTGGCACCCTCGACCTTGGCGTCGTCGTCCCAACGCCGCACGTCGACAGCCGCCTGATGATGGGCTCGGGCTTCGAAGGCCGTGATCTCGTCACCCGGCATCGGGCCGCCCTGGACGTTCAGGCTGCGCACCGAGGCGGCGGACAGCCGGGCGGCGTAGGCCGGTTCGGTTGCGCACAGGTAGCGCTTGGCGGGCACGTGCAGCTCGATCGGTGCGGTGACGTCATCGCCGAACCAGTTGGCGAGGAAGCGGGCGCCGACGTTCTCGTGATGGAGGTCGGCGTCGAGGAAATCGCCGTTCTCGTCGTGCTCGTTGAGCAGGAGGTGGCCGATGTCGTGCAGGAACGAGGCGAGCACGACGGCGTCGGCGGCTCCCGCGTCCAGGGCGTGACCGCCGCACTGGACCGCGTGCTCGAGCTGGGTCACCGATTCGTCGTAGCGGGTCTGGCCGCGATCGGTGATCAGCTCGATGACCGCGTCGGCGATCTCGGCCGGGCTCTCGAGCTGTCGCCAGACAGTGGTGTCGCTCACGAGGTGGGTGCCTTTCCCTGGAAGTGACCGATCGTGGAGATTCGCTGCGCGTCGGTGCCCTGGTGTTCGGCCAGGTGATGGATCTTGTCGGCGTAGTACGCGGCGCGGTGATCGCCGACGCTGCGGCGGTTGAACGTCATGAACAAGGCTCGCCGGGGCCGGTCGCTGGTGTTCGAGGCGCTGCGATGGGGCGTGTGCGACGAGAAGGCGAGCATCTCGCCCGGCAGGAGCTCGACCGGTTCCCATCGCAGATCCTCGGCCAGGGCCGGATGGATGCAGCCGTCACCGTCGGTCGGAAGGAGCGCACCGTGCTCCCCGGCCACCATCTCGAGGCAGCCGTTGTCGGCCGACGCGTCGTCGATCGCCAGCATGACGGTGATGTGGTCGTCGGCGAACTTGTAGGCCGTGGCGTCCTGGTGGGGTGCGAACCCGGCGCCGCCCGGCTGCTTGAAGTTGACCTTCTCCTTGTAGAGCACAGCCGCTTCGGCGAAGAGCGACCCGACCAGCTCGACGAGGGGCCCGGTGCTCGTCAGCCGTCGGAAGCCGTCGTGGTTGGGGACGAGGTTCTCCGCCCGGGCGATCGCCACACCGTGATCGGTTTGCTCGTGGTGAACGAGGACCGGGCTCTCGTCGTCGGTGCGCAGCGTGTCGCTCGCGATGTTCTCGACCAACGCGCGGAGCTCATCGAGCACATCGTCCTCGATCACGCCGAACACTCGGACGAATCCGTCCTTCTTCCAGGCGTCGAGCAGCTCCTCGGTGGCGTCCATGGGTGGATCATTGACCACCGAAGTTGTCATGACAACTACTTTCACGGGGCTTCACTCGGATTTCGGATCCGGTTCACCGACCGGCCGTACGATCGTCTCCGTATGACTGCGGTACGAGGCCAGGTGTTGATCGACGGAGCTGAGGAGGTCACTCCCGGCGTCGTCGAATGGAACGACGATGGACGGATCACGAGCGTCGTCCTCGGTGAGGGGGTCGACGCTCCCGGCATCATCGACGTGGGTGATCGACTCGTGCTGCCCGGCATCATCGACGTGCACGGGGATGCGTTCGAGCGGGCGGTCATGCCTCGGGGTGGGGTCACGATCGACTACGACCTCGCGCTGTCGGCCAACGACGTGCAGCTGCTCGGCGCCGGCATCACCACCGCCTTTCTCTCGGCGACCGACAGCTGGGAGCCTGGTTTGCGCAGTCGGGGTGCCTTGGTCGCATTGATCGATGCGTGCCAGCGGCGGACGACGACCGCGCCCCGGCTCGAGATCCACGTCCGCCACGAACGAGGGAACACCGAAGCGATCGACCAACTCGAAGGCTGGATCGCCGACGGTGTCGTCACGATGTTGTCCTACAACGACCACACCGACTTCCCGGTCTCCGCCGGGCAGGTCGATCGTTCCGGCCTGCCCCGGGATCGGTTCGCCGAGCTCCACGCGCTGGCGATCGCCAACCTCCCCGAGGGGGCAGCCCAGGAGCGGCGCCTGGCCGAGGTGGCACGAGTCGCCTCGTGTGCGACGGCGAGTCACGACGCCGACACGTTGGACGACCTCCGACGCGATCTCGACCTCGGGGTCGCGATGGCGGAGTTTCCCACCACCATCGACCTCGCACAGCGCTACCGCGAGGAGGGCATCGCCGTGCTGCTCGGCGCGCCGAATCTCGTGCGGGGTACCTCACACCTCGGCAACCTCTCGGTGCGCGAGGCCTGGGCGGCCGACGCCGGCGATCTGCTCTGCTCTGACTATCACTACCCGTCGTTGCTGGCCGCGCCGTTCTGCCTGGTCGACAACGGGCTCGCTTCGATGGGGGCTGCGTGGCGAGCCGTGTCGACGGTTCCTGCCGACGTCGCCGGGCTCCAGGACCGGGGCCGACTCGCCGAGGGGCAGCTGGCCGACATCGTGATCGTCGACCCTCCGACCGGAGGTCCACCTCGAGTCGCGCAGGTCATCGTCGGTGGCGAGACTGCGTTCGTCGGGCCATGACCGCGCGGGAACTCATTCTCTACGCCTGTCCGACGGGTCCCCTGGCCGACGACCTCGAGGCCTTCTTCGCGGAGGCCACCTCGCGACTTGGCCCCACGACCGCGCAGACCTATCCGGTGCACTGCACCCTCACCGGGTTCTTCCGTCGACGGGGCGAACGGGCCGACGCGGCGCTCCGTCGCCTCGGAGAGGTGATCGACGAGGTCGGTCCGCCCCCGGAGGGATCGGTGACCGTCGATCGGCTCGGCGTTCACGACGGATGGGTCGGGCTCGAGTTATCGTCACCCTGGCTGTTGGATCTCATCGACGTGGTCGTCGCCGCCGACGATGTGATCGGCGACGAGGACGCGCTGCGGCCCAAGGACTGGCTCCACGTCAGCCTCGCCTACGGCGTCGGCGACGTCGCTCCCTACGCCGAACTCGCACGCGAGGCGGTCGATCCAGCACGCCCAGCGGCGTGGAACGTGAACCTCTGGGAACGAAACATGAACGGGAGTTGGACGGCGCACTGACATCCACAGGGCGCCTCGTTTCGTTGCGAAACGCTGACCTCAAGTTGTCATGACAAGCTGATCTGAGCCGTTCGTTTTCCTTCATCGGTCCGTCGGGTCGAGTTCACTTTCCGGTCCCTTTGCCTCAGTAGACCCGCACTCGTTCAACCGAACGGGCTGCCTGCGAGGGGTAGGCGGTCTCTCACATCCCCCGGAGGGAAACCCCAATGCGAACCACCCGATGGCTGATCGCCGTGCTGGCGATCTTCTCGCTCATCGCCGCGGCCTGTGGCGACGATGACGACGACACCGAAACGGGCGCGCCGGCCGCCGACGTCGCCGGCGAGACCGAAGACGCCGAAGCGGCCGGCTCGGACTGGCCCGACAGCCTGACGTTCGGCGCTGTTCCGGCGGAGAACGCGCAGTCGATCGAGGACTACGTCACCCCGCAGATCATCAGCGATGAGGTCGGCATCGACATCAACTTCATCCAGGCCGCGGATTACGCCGGCGTGATCGAGGGCACGATCGCCGAAGAGGTCGACATCGCCTCGTTCGGCGGCTTCTCCTACGTCATCGCCACCGGCGCCGGTGCCGACCTGTCGGTCGCCGGTCTGTGGGCCGGCGACGACCCGAGTTCGATCGGCGACTACCGCTCGTACCTGATCACCCAGCCCGGCAGCGACGTGAACACCGTCGCTGACCTGCGCGGCAAGAAGGTCTGCTTCGTCGACCCGGGCTCGACCTCGGGCTTCCTCTTCCCGAGCGCCTTGTTGCTCGCCGAGGGCATCGACCCGTCGGAGACCTCGACCGACATCGAGGCCACCTTCGCCGGCGGCCACGATGCGTCGGCCCTCGCCGTCGCCAACGGTGACTGCGACGCCGGCTTCGCCTACGACACCATGGTGACCGAGCAGCTCATCGAGTCCGGTGACATCGCCGGCGTGATCGACGAGGTCGAGGACGAGACGGTCAACGGCGACTCGGCGACGCTGCGCATCATCGACAAGTCGGCGCCCATCGCCGCCCCGCCGCTCGCCGTCGGCAACTGGCTGCCCCAGGACCTGCGCGACGAGATCATCGAGGTCGTCACCACCAAGGTGAACGTCGACTGGGCCGTCGAGAACGGCTACTGCGACAGCGTCGACGACTGCCCGCTCTCCGACGGCCCGTTCTGGGGCTACCTGAGCGGCGACGACGCCTACTTCGATCCGATCCGGGAGCTGTGTGACCTCACCGGCTCCGCGAAGTGCGAGGCCTGATCCGATGACTGCCGTCGAGGGCGCAGCCCGACCCACCACGACGCCCACGCCCGCCGCCTCGGTCGTGGAAGTCCAGAATCTCGTCAAGACATTCGACAACGGGCGGGTTCGCGCCCTCGACGACGTCACGTTCTCGGTGCCCGAAGGGCAGCTGTGCGTCATCATCGGCCTGTCGGGCTCCGGCAAGTCGACGCTGTTGCGCCACCTCAACGGGCTCCACGAGCCGACCTCGGGGTCGGTCAACGTGCTCGGCCATCGGGTCGACCAGCTCAAGGGCGCGGAGCTCCGCGCCCTTCGGACCGAGGTCGGCTTCGTGTTCCAGCAGTTCAACATCGTCGGTCGTCTCTCCTGTCTGGAGAACGTGCTCTCCGGAGCACTCGGCCGGCTGCGGGGCCCGCGCATGGGCGTGCTCTCGTATCCCAAGAGCCTCCGCCAGGAGGCCCTGACTCAGCTGGAGCGTGTCGGTCTCGGCGACCGGGCGTTCCAGCGAACCGACACCTTGTCGGGCGGTCAGCAGCAGCGGGTGGCGATCGCCCGCGCGCTGATGCAGAAGCCGAAGATCGTGCTGGCCGACGAACCGGTCGCGTCGCTCGACCCGGAGATCTCCGGTCAGGTGATGGACGTGTTGTTCCAGGCGTGTGTCGAGGACCAGATCACGGTCCTGTGCAGTCTGCACCAGGTCGATCTCGCCATGGGCTGGGCGAGCCGGCTCATCGGCCTCCAGGACGGCAAGATCGTGCTCGACTCGCCAGTCGACGACGGCCTCTCCCAGGAGCGGGTGATGGAGGTCTACCAGCGCCTCGACCCCGAGGGGCGCAAGATCTCCGAGTACGCCACATCGGTGGTCGATCTGACATGACCTCGACCGTCGAGACCCAGGGTCTCATCGAGGCGAAGGTCGCCGCCGAGGTCCTCTCTCCCGGTGCGGGTCAGGACGTGACCCCGCCGATGACCAGGCGTCGCGGTGTCCTGACCGGCATTGGTTTCGTGTTCGTCGTCGCGTGCCTCTACAGCATGTGGGACATCGGCGTGAACCCGCTCACGTTCTGGTCCGAGCGGCAGGACATCTTCAATCTGCTCGACCGGATGTGGGTGCCCCGCATCGAAGAGCCCCGCCTGGTGTGGGAAGCGGCGATCGACACCTTCTTGATGGCCTTCGCCGGAACGGCGCTCGGCATCTTCCTCGCGATTCCGGTCGCGTTCCTGTCGGCCAACAACGTCACGACGAACCGGTTCGTGCGGGGCACGGCCCGTGCCTTCATCGTCGTGACCCGTGCCCTGCCCGAGCTGATCCTGGCGCTGATCTTCGTGCGGGTCTACTCGATCGGCGTGCTGCCCGGCGTACTCGCCCTCGGGCTCCACTCGATCGGCATGCTCGGCAAGCTGTTCTCCGACTCGATCGAACAGATCGACCCCGGCCCCCGCGAGGGCGTCGTGTCGAGCGGAGCCGGCAGATTCCAGGAGATCACCACCGGCATCCTGCCGCAGGTCATCCCGTCGTTCATCGCCATCTCGCTCTACCGCCTCGACATCAACTTCCGGGCCTCGACCCTGCTGGGGCTGGTCGGCGCCGGCGGCATCGGCCTGCAGATCCGAGCCCATCAGGGCAGCCTCGACTACGAGCAGCTGCTCGGGGTGACCCTCGTGATCATCGTGTTGATCGCGATCGTCGAGATCGTCTCGAGCAAGGTCCGGGCGGTCATCCTCGGGCACGACCGCAGCTCGCCCAAGGGCAAGGGCCTCGCCGGCTCGTCGCGGTTGCTCCACCGGGCGAAGGCGGCCGACTTCGCGCCCGACCCCAAGGCTCCGGCTGCCGTCGTGTTCGATCGCGACCGGTTGGTTCCGCCGTGGAGCCGTGACCGCATCATCATGTGGACCTTCAGCAGCGTGTGTCTGCTGATGCTCGTCCTGGCGTTCACGATCCCCGACATGTCGTTCCTCGAACTGGTCCGCGGATTGCCGGAGATTCCGCAGACCTTCGACCGCTTGATCCCACGGAACATGGACTGGTGGCAGAGCCGGTGGGGTGACCTCCTCATCGAGACGGTCCAGATGGGGTTCGCCGCGACGGGGCTGTCGTTGATCTTCGCCATCCCGACCGCGCTCCTGGCGGCTCGGAACGTGGCACCGGCTCGGTGGGTGTACAACGCGTCGCGAGCCTTCATTCTCGGCGTGCGCGCCCTGCCCGACCTGATCGTGGCGGTGATCTTCGTCGCCGCTCTGGGCCTCGGGCCGCAACCCGGTGTGCTCGCCTTGGCGATCGGGCTGTACGGCTTCTCCACGAAGCTCTTCGCCGACTCGATCGAAGAGATCAAGGAAGGCCCCCGCGACGGTGTGCGCTCGACCGGAGCGACCGGAATTCAGGAGACGGTGACCTCGGTCCTGCCCCAGGCGATGCCGGCGCTCGTCGGTCATTCGTTGTACGTGCTCGACGTCTCGCTCCGGGCGTCGACCGTGCTCGGCATCGTGGGTGCCGGTGGCATCGGCTTCCCGCTGGTGCAAGGTACTCGGCTCTTCCAGTTCGACCTCGTCGGCGGTCTGCTCATCTGCATCTTCGTGCTGGTGTACGCCATCGAGCTGCTGTCGACCTGGGTCCGAAAGCAGGTCATCTGATGTCGACCGACGTGGTCTGGCGCCGACTCGAGACGCCCGAACAGATCGCCGACGCCCTGATCGCGCTCTTCGAGCGCAAGGGCACCGGGAAGTACAGCGAGGCCGTGGATCAGATCGAACACGCCACCCAGTGCGCCGGCCGAGCGATCGACGCCGGGTCCGACGATGCGACGGTGCTCGCCGCGTTCCTCCACGACGTCGGTCACCTGCTGATGAACGAACGGGACGAGGACGGTGAGATGGTCACCGACTTCCATCACGAAGAGGTGGGTGCCCGGTTCCTCGCCAACTGGTTCGACGAACCGGTGACCGTCCCGGTCGAGCTCCACGTGCCGGCCAAGCGGTACCTCTGCGCGGTCGAACCGTCGTACCACGATGAACTGTCGCCGACGTCGGTCCACACCTTGCTCCTCCAGGGTGGACCGATGTCGGTCGACGAGGTCGCCGAATTCGATGCGAATCCCCACCGCGATGCCGCCGTGGACCTGCGGCGCTGGGACGAGCAGGCCAAGGTGGCCGGCGCGCCGGCCCCGTCGCTGGCCTCGATGCGTGAGCGGCTCGTTCGCTACCTGAGCTGAAGGTCAGAACACCCCGGCCACGAGGGCGGCGATCTCGTCGCCGGCCTTGTCCTTGGAGCCGGCGTCGAACGGCGGCTGCGGGTCGTACTCGATCGCGAGCTGGAGGGCCTTGGCGAAGTCGTCGTCGGTGAGGCGGGCCGCAAGCGTGAGCGCCATGTCGATCCCGGCCGACACGCCGGCGGCCGTCACGACCTTGCCGTCGAAGACGACGCGCTCGTCCGCGACCGGGGTCGCGCCGAGCCCGGCGAGGGAGTCGACCGCCGCCCAGTGGGTCGTCGCCCGCTTGCCCTCGAGCACGCCGGCGGCACCGAGGATCAGCGAGCCGGTGCAGACCGAGGTCGTCCAGGTCGACCCGGCGTCGATCGCGCGCACCCACTCCAGGATCTCCTCGTCAGCCGCAGCGGCGAACGTGCCGGCCACGCCGCCAGGCACCACCAAGATGTCGGCGGCGTCGACCTCGTCGATCGTGTGGGTCGCGGTCAGGCCCAACACGCCCGTGTCGGCCATGAAGGGCCCGTTGGTCTTGCCCACACTGATCGCCTCCGCGTCGGGAAGACGGCTCAACACGTCGTGGGGGCCGATGATGTCGAGGGTCGTGAGTCCCTCGTAGAGGAAGAAGGCGATGCGCATGCGCTTGCATCGTCGCACGGCTCGGCCGCAGACTTCGACTCATGGAGCTCACCCACCTGCCTCCGACCGCCACCGGCACCGAGATCGCCGAGGTGCTCCGCCGCGACGGCGCCGTCGTCGTCGACGATCTGGTGTCCGACGAGGTACTCGACCGCTTCTTCGACGAGATGGCGCCCCACGTCGACGCGACGCCGATGGGGGCCGACTCGTTCACCGGCTACACCACCCGGCGAACGGGTGGACTGCTCGCCCGGTCGGCGACCTCGCACGACCTCGTAATGCATCCGACCGTGCTCGCGGCGTGCGACGACTTCCTCGGCCACGTCACCAGCTATCAGCTCCACCTCACCCAGATCATCGACATCGGGCCGGGCGCCGAACCGCAGAGCATCCATCGTGATCAGTGGGCGTTCGACTTCTTCCCGTTCCCGACCGGCTACGACGTGCAGTGCAACACCATCTGGGCGGGCGACGACTTCACCGAAGAGAACGGCGCCACCCGCGTGATCCCGGGCAGTAACACTGCAGAAGACGGGCTCCAGTTCGCGCTCGAGGACTCGATCCCCGCGGTCATGTCACGCGGTTCGGTTCTCTTCTACAGCGGCAGCGTCTACCACGGCGGCGGACCCAACACCTCTGACGCCCGCCGTCGGGCCATCAACATCACCTACAACGTCAGCTTCCTGCGCCAAGAGGAGAACCAGTACCTCTCGGTGCCGCTCGAGCAGGCCGCCACGTTCCCCGAGGAACTCCAGCGATTGATGGGGTACCGGATGGGTGCGTATGCGCTCGGCTACATCGACGATCTCCGCGATCCGATCAGCGTGCTGCGCGACGCCTCCGCCGCCGGCACCCACTTCGGCGATCAGGACCAGTCGGCGCTGCAGGCGAAGGTCGCCCAGCTGCGCGACTGACGCTCAGGTCGCCGCCCAGAACTCCCGCAGCCGGGCGACGAACCGGTCTGGGTCGACGAGGTGCGGGTAGTGGCCGTGGTCGTCCCAGACCTCGGTGACCGCACCGCTGATGAACCGGGCGAGCCACGCCTCGTAGTGCGCGCCCGGATCGGCACCGAAGATCGACAGGTACGGGACGTCCTTGTCGGCGTAGGTGGACAGCACCCCTTCGACGATCGCGTCGACCTCGGCGGGGGTGGCGGTCAGCAACAGATTCCAGATTCCGAGGACGACGTCCTGCTTCGCGTCGCGGAGTTCGTTCACCCGCCCGATCGTCGCCTCGTCGATTCGCTCGCCGGCGAGCATCCCGAAGAACGTCTCCATGAGGGTCGGGAAGGAGAGTTCGTCGCGCAGCATCGGACCGAAGTCGACGATCTGGGCGGTGAACGCGCTGAGCTCCAGGCTCTGGTCGACGTTGACCACCGAGCCGACCGGCGCACCGGCTCCGACGGTCGACACGACCATGCCACCGAGCGAGTGACCCACGAGGTGGGTGGAGCCCATGGTGCCCATGTCGGTCATCACCGCGACCACGTCGCCGACGATCGTCTCGACCGCGTAATTCGTGGCCGCACCCGACGCGCCGTGGCCCCGGAGGTCCATGGTGAACACGTGTCGGTCGTCGATCAGGCGCTCGACGATCGGATCCCACACCTCCTGCCGCTCGGTGATGCCGTGCACGAACAGTGTCGGAGGGCCATCCCCGCCGTGGTCGGTGTACGCGATGGTCGTGTCGGGCACGGCGATCTGATGTCGTTCGGCCACGAAATCTCCGAAGGCGGGGGTGTCGGTCGTCACACTGTACGTCGTGAATCGAACACAGTTCGAGTCATCGATCTGACACAGTGTGATTTCCGTCAGTTTGGCCGTTCGCACCCCACGAGCGGTCCTCAGCCGAGGACCTCGTGATCTTCGGGTCGGTCCTCAGCCGAGGACCTCTTTGGCGATGATCGTCTTCATGATCTCGCTCGTCCCGCCATAGATCCGCGCCACCCGCGCATCGGCATACGCCACCCCGATCGGGTACTCGGTCATGAACCCATACCCGCCGAACAACTGCAGACACTTGTCGGTCACCCGACCCTGCAACTCCGTCCCCCACAGTTTCGCCTTCGCCGCATCCGAGGCCGACAACTCCCCGGCGTTGTGCCGCTCCACACAGTCGACGACATAGGGACGCGCCACCGCCAACTCCGTCTCACACTCCGCCAACACGAACTTCGTGTTCTGGAAGTCCGCGATCCGCGCGCCGAACGCCGTGCGCTCCTTCACGTAGTCGACCGTCCAATCCAGCGCCGCCTGCGCCACCGCCACGCCCCCGATCGCGATCGACAAGCGCTCCTGCGGCAAGTTGCTCGTGAGGTACGCCATCGCGTTCCCCTCCTCGCCGAGGAGATTGGCCACCGGCACCCGCACATCGCTGAAGAACAACTCGGCCGTGTCCGCCGACTTCTGCCCGATCTTGTCGAGATTGCGGCCCCGCTCGAACCCGTCCATCCCGCGCTCGATCACCAACAGCGACAAGCCGTGACGGCCTGCATCGGGATCGGTGCGCACCACCGTGATCACCAGGTCGGCGTTGATGCCGTTGGTGATGAACGTCTTGGCGCCGTTGACGACGTACTCGTCGCCGTCGCGCACCGCCCGGGTCGCGATCGACGCCAGATCCGAGCCGGTGCCCGGTTCGGTCATCGCCACCGCCGAGATCAGCGCGCCGCTCGCCAGGCCCGGAAGCCACCGATCCCGCTGCTCGTCGTTGCACAGCTCGGCGAAGTACGGCGCCAAGATGTCGTTCACGAGGGTCATGCCGTTGCCGGCACCACCCATGCCGGCGTACTGGAGTTCCTCGTTCACGATCGTGTTGAACCAGAAGTCGTCGGAGCCGCCGCCACCGTGCGACTCGGGCAGGTTGAAGCCGACGAAACCATGCGCGCCGGCCTTCGCGTAGACCTCACGATCCATGATCCCCGCCCGCTCCCACGACTCGAAGTGCGGGGTCATCTCGGTCGCGACGAAGTCCCGGAAGGCGGCGCGGAACAGGTCGTGGGTCTCGTCGGTACGGCCAGACATCGGCAGGCTCCTCAAGGCGGGTCAGCGGCGTCAGTAGCGTAGGGGCCCGTGCGGATGCGGATCATCTCGGTCGCATTGGTTCTGGGAGTCGCGGCGGCCACCACCGAACCGGCGGGATCGTTCGGCGACATCGACGACGGCGACTGGTTCGCCCCCGCCGTCGCCTGGCTCTTCGACGAAGGACTCACGACCGGCACGAGCCCCGGCTGTTTCCAACCCGACCGCTCGATCAGCCGCGCCGAGGTGGCGGCGTTCTTCCACCGACTCGCCGGCGAACCCGAACCCTCCCGTGCGTCACCGTTCGTCGACGTCGACATCGCGTGGGCCGACGACGCCATCGCTTGGCTGGCCGAGACCGGCATCACCACTGGTGTGAGCCCCGACCGGTTCGCGCCCCGCGACTTCGTGACCCGCGGCCAGTTCGCGGCGTTTCTTCATCGCTACGAAGGTGAACCCGGCGCGCCGCCCCACTCCTTCACCGACGTGATGGCGGGCTACCAGCACGCACCCGTCTCCTGGCTGGCGACCACCGGCATCACCACCGGCACCTCGCCGACCACGTTCGGGCCCGACCGCCTCCTCACCCGCGCCGAGCTCGCGGTCTTCCTCCACCGCCATGCCGGCGAGCCGGGCGCGCCGTCGCTGCCCGACGTCGACTGCGAACGTCCCCTCACCATCCACGCCGTCGGCGACGTGAACTTCGACCCCGGCTACGGCCCGAGCCCGCAACACCCGTACGCCTATGCGTGGGAGGGACTCGGAGGGCTGTTCCAGCACGACGACCTGTCGATCATCAACCTCGAGTGCGCGCCGAGCGAACTCGGCTCGCCCGAGCCCAAGACCTACACGTTCCGCTGCCCGATCGCGTCGTTGACCGCCACCGCGGACGCCGGCGTCGACGTCGCCAACCTGGCCAACAACCACGGTGGCGACTACGGCATCGCCGCGTTGCTCGATGGTGTCGCCAACGTCGCCGCCACCGGGATGGCACCGGTCGGCGCGGGAGCGGATCTCGACGCGGCGACGGCGCCCGCGATCTTCGAGATCAACGGCACGACGATTGCGGTGCTCGGCTTCAACGCGGTCGGCGCCCGATGGGCAGCCGGCCCGGACGAGGCGGGCATGGCCCAGGGCGATCTGGCGATCATCTCCGAGGCGGTCGCGGCCGCCGACGAGGTCGCGGACTATGTCTTCGTCACGATCCACTGGGGCATCGAACTCGCGCGAACCCCGCGGGCGGCCGACATCGAGCGGGCCCACGCCGCGATCGATGCCGGCGCCGACGCCGTGTTCGGCCACCACCCGCACGTGCTCCAGCCGTTGGCGACCTACCGGGATCGTCCGATCTTCTGGTCGCTCGGCAACTTCGTCTGGCATGCCGGCACCCAGACCACCGCCGTCGCCCGGGTGGTGATCGACGTCGACGGTTCGATCACCGCCACGCTGGTGCCCGCCCGAATCGTCGAGAAAGGGCACCCGGTCCTGGTCGGCTGAACCTCAGATCTTGCGTTCGTGGCCGGCCCAATACGGGTCGCGCAACGACGCGAGATACAGCTTGCCGTTCGGCTGGCGAGGCAACCGGTCGTGCACGTCGATCGACCGAGGCACCTTGTGGCGTCCGAGTCGCTCGCGGGCGAACGCGATCAGCTCGTCGTCGGTGACGCTCACCCCCGCGGCGAACTCGACCGCGGCCTTGACCTGTTCACCCCACTCCTCGTCGGGGATGCCGAACACGGCGACGTCGACGACCGCAGGGTGGCCGAGCAAGGCCTGTTCGACCTCGGCCGGGTACACGTTGACGCCGCCGCTGATGATCATGTTGGTCGCCCGGTCGGCGAGGAAGATCCATCCGTCGTCGTCGACATGGCCCATGTCGCCGAGGGTGAAGACCCCCGGTTCGAGGTAGGCGGCCGCCGTCTTCTCCGGGGCGTTCCAGTAGGCGAACGGTTCGGGTTTGGCGGGCGTGTGGCAGTACAGGCGACCGATCTCGCCGCTCGGGAGCCGCGTGCCCTCGTCGTCGACGGCGAAGACCTCGAACCCGGTCACCGGACGACCGACCGTCCCGGCGTGGTCGAGCCACTCGTCGCTGTCGACCCGGGTGAACACCCCGGCTTCGGACGTGCCCCAGTACTCGGTGAGGATCGGCCCGAGCCACTCGATCATCTGCCGCTTCACCGACGTGGCGATCGGCGCAGCGCCGTGGAGCACGAGTTCGAGCGACGACAGGTCGCGCTGTCGGTACGCGTCGGCGAGCCGCAGCATCCGCACCATCATCGTCGGGACCAGATGGGTGCGGCGGACCGACTCGGTCTCGATGAGATGGAGGGTGCGGGCCGCGTCGAAGCGCCCCATGATCTGCAGCGTCGCCCCGTTGCAGAGATCGAAGAAGGCGAAGCCACCGACCGCGGCGTGATAGGCGGGTCCGGTCACGAGGTGGACGCCGTCGCCGGTCATGGCGACATCGGTCCCCGCTCGACGTTGGACCTCGAGCATCGCCCCGACCGTGTCGGGGATCGCCCGCTTCACCCCCTTGGGATGGCCGGTCGTGCCCGAGGTGTAGCTGAAGCGAGACCCGGCCGGACCATCGAGCGGGAACGGCGTCGCGTCGCCGTCGGCGACGAGTGCCTCGTACTCGGCACCGAAACGCACGGTACGAACCCCGTCGGGCACGAGCCCGGCGAGTCCGTCCTCGGTGAACACGAGATCGAGCGCGGCGTCGCCCACGACGTAGGCCACCTCGGCGGGCGCGAGCAGGCCGTTGATCGGGACCAACCAGATCCCTGAAAGCACCGAGGCCAGGTACAGCTCGAAGAACTCCGCCCGGTTCTCGGTGAGCGAGCCGACATGGCCGCCGATGGGCACACCGGCGGCGTGCATGGCCCGGCCGATCCGGGTCGCCCGATCGACGAGTTCGGCGAAGGTCCGGGTCGTCCCGTGATCGTCGACCAGCGCGAGCGTGTCGGGGTCGCGCAGGCTCGGGAAGACGGTGGTCGGGTCGGCGGGCATCAGCCGCCGGTGGTCGACCAGTGCCAGGGTTCGCTCGGCAGGTTGAAGAACCCGAACTCCGGCGCGACTTCCTGCAGCGCTCGGAAGACGTCGCTGTCGCGGGAGCGGATCACTCGGCCGTTGACGGTGAAGTCGATGGCGAGGCCGAGTTCGTGCTGGCTCAGGCCCGGGCGGGCGGTCGGCGGCCGGCACTGGCTGGCGGGCATCTCCCAGACTGCGTAGTCCGAGGTGCCGCAGTTGGCCCGGCGGAGCCGGATCTGGCTCTCGATGCTTCGGTACCCGCCACCGCCGAGGGTGAAGCCTCGGGCCGACATCGCGGCGAGGATGCCGCGGACCTGATCCTCGACCAGGACGTTGACCGTGATTCCACCGACGACGACGAGCTCGATGTCGGCGTCGGGCGGGAGTTGCACGCTGCCACCACCGGGTGGAAGTCGATCGGCGATCGCGTCGGCGATGCGTTGCTCCTCGACCCGGATCTGCTCGGAGAGTTCGGCCTCGAGCTCGGCGAGTGCGGCCGCCTCGCCGAGACGGCGTTCCTGACGGTCGACGGCGGCGGTCAGGAGTTCCTCTTCGAGCAACAGCGCGGTGTCGAGTTCGGCGAGGCGGAGCTCCATCTCGCGGCGGCTCGCCTCGGCGTCGATCGTCGCCTGCTCGGCGAGCTCCTGCTGGAACGTGAGCTCGGCGGCGATGGCCCGGAGATCATCGAGACCTTCGAGCCCCGACCCGGTACCGAAGTCGGCGAGGGTCTGCTCGCGGGTCGCGGCCCATGGGTCGTCGCCCAAGATGTCGAGATCGTCGAAGCCCTGGAAGGAGACATAGTTCTCGACGGCCGCGGCCTGGAGGTCGATCCGGGCCTGGGACTGCTGCGCTTCGAGTTCGACGATCGCTTCCGCCGCCCGGGCCTGGGCGAGTTCGGCGTCGGCCAGCGCCCGGTTGGCCGCTTCGACCGCCGCCTGCTGGGCGTCGACGTTCGCTTGGGCGGCCGCGAGCGCGGCTTCGAGATCATCGACCTCAGCCGTCGCGGCGTCGATCTCGGCCGCGAGGTCCGCGGCGTCGGCCTGCACCTCTTTGCGCTCGTCGCGCAGCTCGCTCGGGGTGGCTGCCGACACGATGGACGCGACCGCGCTCAGCGTGGCGACCGCCGCGATCAAGGCCACTCTGCGGTGGCGAGCGAAAATCGGACCCGTACCCATGGTCGTCACGTGTTCGTAATGAACGGCGAAACGATACCGGGGAGGGGAGGTCTTGTCGCCTCGGCCCGTCGGGGATGTGTCCTTCGGGAACGTGCGCGGCCGGTCACCCGATGCGGGCGTTCGGCGCGATCGTCGGTTCGGCGTGGTTGAGCGCGTCCATCGCGAAGCCGGCGGCCTGCTTGTAGCGGGCCATGAACGCCTCGATCTCGGGGCGAGGGATCACGTCGTCGATGTCGTCGAACACGCCGCCGCACCGGTCGTCGACCTCGCCGAGGATCGCGATCGGACCCGAGCCGCGATTGCGGAGGACGAGCGCCGATACGTCCTCGTGCAGCCGGGCCTCGTACGCGAGGAGGGCGTCGGGGGTCACGCCGTGTTCGATCATCGACGCGCCGACCACGCGGGCATCGACGATCGCCTGGCTCGCGCCGTTCGACCCGACCGGATACATCACGTGGGCGGCGTCGCCGATCAGACCCATCCGTCCGTCGAGCCAGGTCGGCGCCGGATCCCGGTCGACCATCGGGTACTCCCACACCTGCTCGGCCCTCCGAACGAGCGCCGGGATGTCGAGCCAGTCGAAGTTCCAGTCGGCGAAGGCCGGGAGGAACACCTCGGGGTCGACGGTCTGGTTCCAGCTGGCGGCGTCCCAGCCGGCCGCGGGGTCGAAGGTCAACTCGGCGATCCAGTTCTGGCGTTGCTGACCGGTGGCCTCGTCGACCGGGCCGATCGGGTAGTGGACGAACCGCTGCTCGAGGTTGCCGACCAGCGTGAACGATGCACCCGACCGGATCGGTTCACCGAGGGCCGTGCCGCGCCACAGCACCGCGCCACCCCACACCGGATCGCCTTCGTCGGGGAATCGTTGGCGGCGAGCCGCGGAGTGCAGTCCGTCGGCGGCGACGAGCAGAGCGCCCTCCACGTCGACCGTCGCCGCGCTCGTTCGATCCTCGAATCGGGCCGTGATCGAGCTGGTCGTCTGCTCGTAGCCGAGGAGCCGGTGTCCTTCGACGACCGCATCGGCCCCGCAGCGCGCCCGCACCTCGCGCAGCAGCAGCATCTGGAGTTCGCCCCGGTGCACCGAGTACTGCGGCCAGCGGTAGCCCGCTCGACGGCCGCGCGGCTCGGCCCAGACGTCGTTGCCGTTGCGACCGACGAGCGCCCACTCCTTGGCCTCGATCCCGATGTCGGGCAGGTGATCGCCGAGGCCGAGATCGATCAGTTCGCGCACCGCGTTGGGCTGCAGGTTGATCCCGACCCCGAGGGGCTGGATCTGCCGCGCCGACTCGAACACCTGGACCGGCACGCCGAGCTGGTGGCACGTGAGCGCCATGCTCAGCCCGGCGATCCCGCCACCGGCGACCGAAGCGTGGTTGTCGCGAATCAGGTTGCCTTC
>CAZEML010000018.1:0-35948 GCA_964513285.1 uncultured Candidatus Nemicrothrix sp. | reverse complement strand
GAACTGGTCGTCACCGACGCGCGTCGCGAGGGCCACGTCGTGGCCGTAGCGCGCGGTGGCGACGGCGACGTTCGTCGCCGTTCCACCGATGGATTTCCGGAAGGTCGTGACGTCAGACATCGTCACGCCGGGCTGTTCGGCGTAGAGGTCGACGCTCACCCTTCCGATCGAGAGAAGATCGAGCGACGACATCGACGATCAGCCTCCTCGACCCTGAGGGTCGTTGACGGACGTGCCGGGGTACGGCTCGCGACGACGGGTGCCTCGAGTGGTCTCCTGGACCGTGCGCAGCGCAGGGGGGATTCGGTTCACGCGTTCTGCGCCTGGGAGATCTCGTGCTGCAGCGCTTCGAGCTCCGCACCACCCGCCATCAGCGAGGTCAGCTCGGTCTGGCTGATCTCGTCCTTGGCGAAGTTGCCCATCGACTGGCCACGGTTGAGGATCAGGAAACGATCGCCGACCGGGTAGGCGTGGTTGGGGTTGTGGGTGATGAAGATCACGCCGAGACCGCGCTTGGCCGCCTCGACGATGTAGCGCAACACGACGCCGGACTGCTTCACGCCGAGCGCCGAGGTGGGCTCGTCGAGGATCAGGACCTTGGCACCGAAGTAGACCGCACGGGCGATGGCGACCGACTGGCGCTCACCACCGGACAGCGTGCCGACCGGCTGTTCGGTGTCGCGGATGTCGATGCCCATCTTGGCCATCTCTTCCTTGGCGATGCGCTTGGCCTCGGGCTTGTCGATCCACTCGAGTGGCCAGACGCCCTTCGTCGGCTCCGAGCCGAGGAAGAAGTTCCGCCACACCGACATGAGCGGGACCATGGCGAGGTCCTGGTACACCGCGGCGATGCCGGCATCGAGCGCCTCACGGGGGTTCTCGAAGTTGACCTCTTCGCCTTCGAGCTTGAAGCTGCCCTCCGACTGCTGATGCACGCCGGCGAGGATCTTGATGAAGGTCGACTTGCCGGCGCCGTTGTCGCCCAGCACACACGTGACCTGGCCGGCGCGCACCTCGGTGGTGACGCCCTGCAGGGCGATGATGTTGCCGTAGTACTTCGAGATGTCCTTGAGTTCGAGGAGCGGGGTGTCGTCCATGTTCTTTTCTCCTCTGCTCAGCGGGCCGCTTCGGCCTTGGTGCGGATGTAGTTGTTGGCGACGACGGCGAGCAGGAGGATGCCGCCGACGAAGACGAACCTCCAGTCGGAGTTCCATCTCGCGGATGGGATGCCCTGGATGGCCATCGCCATGATCAAGGCGCCGATGCCGGCACCGAGGGTCGAGCCGTAACCGCCGGTGAGGGCCGTGCCGCCGACGACGGCGGCGATGATGTACTCGAACTCCTCGCCGTCGCCGGTGCTCGCCTGGATCGTGTTGAGCCGGAAGGCGAGGAGCAGGCCGACGAGCCAGGCCGCGAACGAGACGACCATGAACAGCTGGGTCTTGGTACGGGCGGCAGGAACACCGACCTGACGGGCGGCCTCCTTGTTGCCGCCGACCGCGAAGGTCCAGCTGCCGAAGCGGGTGCGGGCGAGCACCCACGACACGACGGCGGTGAAGCCGAGGAACCAGAGGATGCGGACCGAGAACTTCGTCTGGGTGAGGCCGGCATCGAGCTCGGCCTGGGTGACCCACATCAGGCGGGAGACCAGGCCGACCGTGATCAGCGCCACCGCGAAGAGTCCGAGGTTGCGACCGAACCCGTCGGCGGCGACGTCGGGGAACCGACGGACCTCGAACCGAGCGGTGGCGAGTGCCCAGATCGCCATGACGGCGGCGATGAGGAGCATGATCGTGAACGCCTGGGCCCGGAACTTGGGGGCGGTCGACTCCGAGCGGATGAAGAACGCCATCACGACGACGCCGACCGAGACCAGGAACAGCAAGGCCGAGCCGAGGGCGTCGCTGTGACGGCGGCCTCGGTTGGCTGCGATCATCAGCGCCACGACGGCACCGATCGCGAGGGCGAGGAAGATGATGGCGCGGGCGCCCTGCTCGGTCGACAGGTTGAGGAACCCGATCGTGCCGAGCATCGCCACGATCACCGCCGAGATGACCTTCGCCCGGGTCTCGCCCAAGAAGAGGTCGACGGCGGAGAAGCCGGTGACGATCTCGCCTCGCAGCGAGATGGCAGCGGCGATGACCGCGACCACGATGGCGATCAGCAGCATCGTGCCGCCGCCGAGATCGAAGGCGTCGGAGAGGTCTTCGCCGTTCTGGGCGTCGAACCACAGCGCGGTGACGATCGAGGCGACGAAGGCGACGATGCCGCCCACGAGCGGAGTCATCGCGCCTGACCCGGCGAGCGAGAGGTTGCCGGCCCCTTCGGGCCGCATCGCGTAGCGCCACATGCACCAGCCGATGGTGGCGACGAGCATGCCGCCGGCGATGAGAACTGCGCCGGTGGTGTTGCCGCCGGTCGAGTCGGTCGCGTGGAGGCGGTTGATGCCGATGATGCCGACGACCGCACCGGCGGCGAAGACGCCGAGCCCGGCCGGGTTGAAGGAGTCGCGGCGGCGGAAGTGCAGTTCGTACACCGCCAGCACGGCGATGCACAGACCGGCGATCATGCCGATCGAGTAGAACCAGTCGCGGCTCTCCCAGATGTGCTCGTTGCGAACCCACTCGCCGGCGAAGATCGTGTCGAGCAGGCCGTAGCCCTTGTCGCTGGTGTTGCCACCGGTCGCGATGATGCTCTCGGTGAAGCTGCCCTCGAGGCCCAGGGCTTCGGCGAGGCCACCGCTCGCGCGGAGCTCCTCGACCCGTTCAGCGCCGAACTGCTCCTGGAACTGAGCGAGCGCCGTCTTGTACTCCGCCGACTCGTCGGCGTAGATCTGCAGGTCGTCGAGCTTGCCGACCTGGATCTGGTCGACGATCAGCTTCGAGAAGCCGAGCTTGGCGCCCTTGAGCACGAAGAAGGAGCCGAGCGTCACGATGAAGCTCGGCAGCGAGGTCCGGTTGACGAGGAAGCCGTTCCACCAGCCGAGGCCGAGGGCGGCGGCGAGTGAGATCGGGAGCGCCATCCACAAACTGAACCCGGCGCCGGCCAGCAAGCCGTTGACGTCTCGCACGAGCAGGATGGTGAGGATGCCGAGCGCGCCGGTGGCGGCGCCCGACGAGAGATCGAATTCGCCGCCGATCATCAGCAGCGCGCCGGCCACCGCCACGATGCCGAGCGGCGAGGCGGCGACGTCGAGGATCGACGAGGCGCCACTGGCCTCACCGAACTTGACCGAGACGGCCCAGAAGAAGACCCAGATGAAGATCGCACCGATGGCGGCGCCGATCTCTGGTCGGATGAGCGCCCGCTGGAATACCCCCCGGTAGGCCAGTCGCTCATCTGGTTTCGGGGCGGCTGCCCCGGCTGTGGTGTCACTCATCGGTGACAACTCCCCCCACTGTGTGGCCCGGAACCGGACCGTTGTCCGACACGGGATCCGATCCCCTCGTGGATCCCGCAAGATGATGGTGGCGCCCGAGACGGACGCCTGACCGGGTGACCCCGGGTCGGGTGCAGAGACCCGACCCGGGATCAGCCCTGATCAGATGGTTGCTGGGTCAGCGGAGCCGACCCGGCCGATGCTGTGGATCAGCGAGTGCCCTGAGCGGACAGTTCCTTGACCGCACCAGCGTTGTCCGGGGTCACGAAGCCCGGACCGGTGAGCACCGGGAGACCGCCGCCCGCCTGGTTGGCGTTGGTGGCCTCGAGGTACATGAGGATGACCGGCAGGTAGCCCTGGAGGTACTGCTGCTGATCGACGGTGAAGGCGACGTCGCCGGCCTCGATCGCATCGAGGAGCTCCGGCGTCATGTCGAAGCCACCGATGGTGAGGTCGATGCCGAGGTCGTTGGCGGCCGAGAGGGCCGACATGGTGATCACCGGGCCGACGCCGAGGACGGCGTCGATGTCGGGATCGGCCTCGAGCACGGCCTTGATGCCGTTGATCTGCTCGGTCTGGTCAGCGTCGAGACCGACGAACTGGATGATCGTCTCGCCGTTGAAGGTCTCGGCGAGACCCTCGCAACGCTCGGTCAGACCGACGTTCGACTGCTCCTGCTGGGCGCAGAGGACCTTGGTGGCACCGAGGTCGTTGAAGCGCAGACCAGCGCCCTGACCGGCGACGTCTTCCGACTGGCCGATGTGGGTGGTGGCGCCGATGGTCTGGTAGTCGTTCAGGCCCGAGTTGAGCGTGTAGACCGGAATGCCAGCGGCGACCGCGCCCTGGAGCGGGCCGATGAGCTGGTCGGGCGAGGGCAGCGAAGCGGCGATGCCGTTCGAGCCTTCACCGATCGCGGTCTCGATGTCGGAGACCATCTGGCCCGGGTCGTTGTTACCCGGCATCCACACACACTCGACACCGACGTCGGAGCACGCGGCTTCCATGCCGGCCTTGACGACGGACCAGAACGGACCGTCGTCGGAGTGCGTGATCATGTGGAAGGTCAGATCGCCGCCCTGGGTCTGGTCGACGGCTTCACCGTCGTCGCTGCCCGAGTCGTCGCTGCCGGAGTCATCGCTCGAGTCGTCGCTGCCGGAGTCGTCGCTGCCGGAATCGTCGCTCGAATCACTGCTCGTGTCGTCGCTGGCGCCCTCGCTGCTGTCGTCGTCGTCGCTGCCGCAAGCGGCGGTGACGAGAACGATCGCAAGGAGCACTGCCAGCCAACGGAAGTGCTTCTTCATGGTTTCCCCCTCCTCAGGGTTTGGGTTTGGGCCGCGCCCAAGGCGCGAGTTCACGAGGCCTCCAGAGCGTTCGTGAACTGCGCATTGATAGCACGGAGGTATTCGATGCTCCGAAGAACGTCGAGCTTGGGGCCTTCGCCGGGTGCGGGTTCCGCGCCGGTGATGGCTGCGTCTTGTTCGAGCACGTACCAGCCGTCGTAGCCGGTGCGTTCGAGTTCGGTGACGACCTCGGCGACGGGCACGTCGCCGTCGCCCATGGGGCAGAACATCCCGTTCTGCACGCCTTCCATGATCGACTGTTCGAGGGCGAACACTGGCGCCGCCTTGTCGAGGTGGACGTCCTTGAGGTGGACGTGGACGATGCGGTCGCGGGCGTCGTCGAGGAATTCGACCGGGTCGTAGCCGCCGATCATGAGGTGGCCCATGTCGAAGGTCCACCCGACCTCGCTGCGGTCGAGCACGTTCTTCACGTCCTCGGGGCGTTCGATCATGGTGCCCAGGTGGGGGTGGATGGCCTGGCGCATGCCGTGCGCGGCCACGATCTCCTCGACCTCGGCGAGCATCGACGCGGCATGGTCCCAGGCAGCGCCATCGACCTCGATGCGCGGCGCCCAATCGAACGAGGTGACCATCGACGTGATGAAGAGGCTGCCGCCGGCGCCGCCCATGAGGGCTGCGGCTCGTTCGGCGGCGGCGAGCGACTCGTCGCGCTGGTCGGGATCGTGGAGCACGAGCGGCACGAACCCGCCGATCATCTCGAGGTCGTAGGCGGCGCAGACCTCGCGCAGCTCGTCGGGCTCGGTCGGCAGGTAGCCATCGGAGCCGAGTTCGGTGGCGGCCAGGCCGAGCTCCTGCATCTCGCGCAGGACGCGATCGACGGGCAGCTCGACGCCCCAACCGGGCACCTCGCACACACCCCAGCTGATCGGCGCTCCAGCGACACGATCGAGAAAGCTCAAGACACCCCCCGGTGATCCCCACGACGCTCTGACGCCATTGCGTTAGAGCGCTCCAATCGTTACGGTCCGATCGGGGCTTGTCAAGCGAAATGACCACCGAGGTCACATCGCGAGGCCAAGATCTTCGAGGGGAGGCACGCCGTGAGCAGACCAACGATGGAGACCGTCGCCGAACGCGCGGGCGTGTCGCGAGCCCTCGTGAGCCTGGTGATGAACAACTCACCCAAGGTCTCCGACGCCAAACGCGAGGCCGTCCTGCGAGCCGCCGAAGAGCTCGGCTACCGGCCCAACCTCCACGCCCGCAACCTCGCCCAGCAGCGCACCAAGACCCTCGGGATGATCATCAACGACATCCACAACCCGTTCTTCGCGGAGGTCGTCTACGGCGTCGAGGCCGCCGCCGACGAGCACGGGCTCGACATCTTGATCCTCAACGGCGGGCGCGACGCCGAGCGAGAGCGGCGCGCGGTCGAGACCCATCTGCAGTTCCAGGTCGAGGCGCTCGTGCTCGTCGGTCCCAAGCTCGCCGACGACGACATCCTCCGTGCGTCCTACGTCGTGCCGACCGTGGTCGTCGGTGCCGGCCGCGACCACCCCGGGGTCGACACGATCACGACCGACGACGAGGTCGGCGCCCGCCTCGCGGTCGAACACCTCGTCTCGCTCGGCCACACCGACATCGTGCATATCGACGGCGACACCAACATCTCCGCGCAACCCCGCGCCCGGGGCTACGAGAAGGCCATGCGCTCCGCCGGCCTCGAACCGCGGATCTTGCGTGGCGGCGACGACGAAGCCGACGCCGAGGCACCGGTCGTCGAACTCATCGAGACCGCCCGCATCCCCACCGCGATCTTCGCCTTCAACGACCTCGTCGCCGCCGGCGCCTTGAGCACCCTCGACTCCGCCGGCCTTCGCGTGCCCGACGACATCTCCGTCGTCGGCTACGACAACACGTTCATCGCCGCGCTCACCCACATGTCGTTGACCGCGGTCAACCAGCCCCGCACCCGGATGGGGCAGCTCGCGATCCGTACGATCCTCGAACGGATCGAGGACGGCCGAACCGAACCGGCCCGCATCGACCTCGCCCCGACCCTCGAGGTCCGCGGCAGCACCGGACCTCCGAGGAGACGCCGATGACCACGTCCGATCCCATTCGCATCGGGGTCGTCGGCACCTCGTGGTGGGCCGACTCGATGTATCTGCCCGCGCTGCGTGGCCTCGACGACGTCGAGGTGCCCGCGATCCTCGGGCGCAACCCCGAACGCGCCGCCGCCTTCGCCTCGACCTGGGAGATCCCCGGGGTCTTCACCGACGCCGACACCTTCTTCGAGCAACCGCTCGACGCGGTGATCATCGCGTCGGCCAACGATTCCCACCATCCCCTGTCGATGCAGGCCCTCGCCGCCGGCCTCGACGTGTTGTGCGAGAAGCCGCTCGGTCTCGACGTCGAGCAGGCGCAGGAGATGACCGACGCGGCACGAGCCGCCGACGCGATCACCCTCGTGCCGTTCACCTACCGGTACATGCCGGTGAACCAATGGGTGAAGCGCCTCCTCGAGGAGGGCTACGTCGGCGAGGCGTTCCATCTCGGACTGCGTTACTTCACCGGCTTCGCCCGCGACGGCGAGTACGCCTGGCGGTTCGATCGGTCCGAAGCCGGCAGCGGCGTGATCGGCGACATCGGAAGCCACTTCCTCTACCTCGCCCGCTGGTTCTTCGGTGAGGTGAGCTCGATCGGTTGTCTCGCTCGTTCGTTCGTGCCGCGCGACGAGCGCCCGGACGGCCAGCCGTACGAACAAGGCGAGGACTCTGCGGTCATGACCCTCGAGTTCGCCTCCGGCGCCTACGCCACGGTCCAGGCCAGCGCGGTGTGCCACGAACCGACCTCGTTCGGGCAGGTCCACGAACTCGACATCCACGGCCGCGACGGCACGCTGCACGCCGTCTGCGACTGGGAGACGGTGCAAACCGTCCGGGGTGTCCGGGCCGACGAGACCGGTCCAGCGGCCGACCTCCCGATCCCCGACGACATCTGGAGCGGCGCCCGCCGCGACACGGTGCACAACACCTACCGCGACGTCTTCCGCGGAACCGGCGCCATGATCGGCGACTTCGCCGACGCCGTACGCACCCGCCGTCCCTGCGATCCCGACTTCGCCGATGGCCTGCGCATCCAGCAGCTCTGCGACGCCGCGGTCGAGAGCGCGGCGTCCAACGGCGCACGCATCACGGTGTGACTCGACGGCGCACCGTCGCGTGGCTCGCGGGCGTCCTGCTCGCGCTCGCTGGTTGTGCCGCTGACGACCCGATCGGGCCGCCCGAGGAGGCCGCCGTCGGGGTCCGTGCCACCGGTTGTGGGTTGGTCGATCGGCTCGGTACTGGGGCGGTCATCGCGGCCGATGGCCGCACCCTCGTCGTCACGTCCGCCCACACCGTCGCCGGCTCGAACACGATCCGGGTCGAACGCGGCCGTTCGACCGCGACCGTCGAGCTGCTCGCCCTCGACGCCGAGCGCGATCTCGCGATCCTCACCGCGCCGAGTTGGACCGAACCCGGACGCCAACTGGCCACGCCCGAACGGGCCGCGGTCGCCGAGGTCGCCGTGTGGGGCCCCGACGAAGGCATCACCGTCTCCGCCACCGAGATCACCCGCCTGCTCCGCGTGACGATCGAGGACATCTACGTCGTCGGTGAGCACGAGCGCCGCGCCTTCGAGATCGCGGCGACCATCGTCCGAGGCGACTCCGGCGCGCCGGTGATCGCCGACGACGGCTCGGTGTACGGCATCGTCTACGCCCGCTCGCGCGAACGAGCGCAAGCGGCCTTCGCCGTGTCCGCGATCGAGATCGCCGATCTCATCGGCACCACCGGCACCGAGGGGGTCGACTCCCGCCGCTGCGCGTAGGCCACACTCCCGCTGGCCCCCACACGCCCCTCCCCAACGCACCATCGGGTTCTGGCCACGCGCGTCACGGTCGCTCATACTCGATCCATGTCCGACGCTCCCGTGATCCACATCGACCCGGACGACTTCTGGAGCGACCCGTACCCGACGCTTCGACGGATGCGAGCCGAGGCACCGATCTGCACGGTGCCCGAACTCGGGGCGACGCTCCTCACCAAACGGGACGACATCCACACGTGCGAGAAGAACATCGAGATCTTCTCGTCGGATCAGCCCGGCGGCCTCATGAACGTCCTGATGGGCAAGAACATGATGCGGTCCGACGGAGAAGAACACCGGCGCGAGCGGTTCGTCTACTACCCCGCGATCTCGCCTCGGCGGGTGAAGATGGTCTGGACGAAGCAGTTCAGCCAGATCGCCGACCTGGTGCTGGACGACATCGCCTTCCGCGTCGGCAACGGCATCGACCTGGTGCCGACATTCGCGACCGCGATGAGTGGCGAGTGCCTCAAGGCGATGACCGGCCTCACCAACATCACCTACCAGCAGATGGACGCCTGGAGTCAGGCGATGATCGACGGCATCGCCAACTACGGCGGCGATCCCGAGGTCGAGGCCGCGTGCCATGCCGCGACCGAGGCGATCGACACCGCCATCGACGAACGGCTGACCGAGCTCCGGACCCGACCCGACGACAGCCTGCTGTCGGTGATGACCCACGCCGGCATGCCCGAGGAGAACGTCCGAGCGAACATCAAGCTCACCATCTCGGGCGGACAGAACGAACCCCGCGACGCGATCGCCGGCGCGGTCTGGGCGCTCCTGACCCACCCCGACCAGCTGGCGTTGGTGCGTGGCGGCGCGGTGCCGTGGCTCAACGCGTTCGAGGAGTACTGCCGCTGGATCTCCCCCATCGGGATGTCGCCGCGGCGGATCGCCGCCGAGCACACCTTCGGCGGCGTCCGGTTCGAGCCCGAAGAACGGGTGTTCCTCATGTTCAGCTCGGCCAACCACGACGAAGCCCACTTCGACGAGCCGGAGCGGTTCGACGTGCGTCGCGACACCACGGCCGCCCTGGCCTTCGGCGCGGGACCCCACTTCTGTGCGGGCGCAGCAGCCTCTCGATCGATGGTCGGCGACATCGCCCTCCCCCGCTTGTTCGAACGATTCCCCGATCTCGCCCTCGACCCCCATGCCGAACCGCCGCGCTTCGGCGGATGGGCGTTCCGAGGCCCGCTGAATCTCGGCGTTCGGACGCCCGGTGGGATCAGCCCGTTACCCTCGCCGACATGATCCTGGGGTTCGATGTCGGGGGAACGAACGCACGTGCGCTGCTGATCGATCCGGAGTCCGGAGAGATCCGCGATCGCGACCGCGAATCGAGCCGCGGCACCGGCCCGGTCTTGCTCGAGACCCTGCTGCGGATGGTCGACCGCATGCAACGTCACAACGACTGTGAGATCGAAGCGATCGGGCTCGGCGTCGCCGGGCTCGCCCACCGATCCGGCGTCATCCACTACTCCCCCAACCTCCCCGAGCTCGTCGAGTACCCGCTCGGCACCGAGCTGCAGGCGCGGGTCGAACGGCCGGTCGTCGTGATGAACGACGCCACCGCCGGCACCTGGGCCGAGGTGAAGCTCGGGGCAGGCCGCGGCAGCGACGACTTCATGCTGATCACGCTCGGTACCGGCATCGGCAGCGGGTTCGTCGTCGGCGGCAACCTGCTCCACGGCCACAACGGGTTCGCGGGCGAGTCCGGCCACATGGTCGTCGACGCCAACGGGCCCACCCATCACACCGGCCAACAGGGCCCGTGGGAGTACTACGCGTCAGGCACCGCGCTCGGCCAGATCGGCCGTGCCCAAGCCCAGGTCGGCCTGTTCCCCTCGGCCCTCAGCCTCGCCGGCTCGGTGGCGGCGATCACCGGGTTCACGGTCGCGGAAGCCCTCGGCCGCGGCGACAAGGAAGCCGAACGGATCTTCGACGGCTTCTGCCGCCAGGTCGCGGTCGGCCTCGCCAACCTGGTGATGATCTTCGACCCCGAGCGCATCGCCATCGGCGGTGGGCTCACCGACATCGGCGAACCGCTCCGCGCTGGCGTGCAGTACTGGCTCGACAACCTCACCCTCGGCGCCGAGTACCGACCCCCGGTCGAGGTCGTGATGGCCGAACTCGGCGACGACGCCGGCGCGCTCGGCGCCGCGATGTGGGCCAAGGACCGGGCCGACTGACCCTCGCCCGCCGGCGGTGCCCGGCTGGTCCGACTCAGCTGTCCTTGCTCAGCCGGCCTGACTCAGCTGGTCTGACTCAGCTCAGCCCGGTCAGCTCTTCTTCGCCCGGCTCGGACTGACCCTCGGCGGTTCGTGCGGCATCTTCGGGTACACCGGCGGCCACGGCGCATCGCCGAGCCCGTCGGCCCAGTCCCGCTCGTGCCACGCCAGCAACGGCTCGAGCGACTGTGGATCGTCGGCCATCCCGGCCCAGGCATCGCCTCGGTCGGCGAGCAGGCCGGGAACCGTCGCGATGGTGACGTCTTCGGGTTCGACGTCGGGAACGTCCTCCCACCCGATGGGCATCGAGACCTGCGCACCCACGCGGGGGCGTGCTGACCACGCGCCGAACACGGTCTTGTGAGGTGCGTTCTGGTTGAAGTCGACGAAGACGCGCTCGCCGCGCTCCTCCTTCCACCACGCGCAGGTGAGGAGATCGGGCCGTCGACGCTGCATCTCCCGGGCCAACGCGACCGCGGCGTACCGGACGTGGAAGCCGTCCCACTCCGGACGCAGCCGGACATAGATGTGGATGCCCTTGCTGCCGGAGGTCTTGGGCCACGCCCGGATGCCGAGTTCGTCGAGCAGCGCACGCACCTCGAGGGCCGCGGCCCGCACGTCGTCGAAGGTCGTGCCCGGCTGCGGGTCGAGATCGATCCGGAGTTCGTCGGCGTGTTCGAGGTCGTCGGCCTGGTTCGGCCAGACGTGGAACCCGAGGCAGCCCATGTTCACCGCCCACACGATGTGGGCCATGTCGTGGGCGACGAGCGCGTTCGACGGGGTGCCGTTCGGGGTGCTCAGCGTGACCGTACGCAGCCACGCCGGCGCACCCTTCGGCACCCGTTTCTGGAAGAACGACTTGCCGCGGGCACCGTCGGGGTAGCGCTCCATGAGCAGGGGCCGCCCGCCCACCGCGGCCATGAACGGCTCGGCGACGGCGAGGTAGTAGCGGACGAGGTCGAGCTTCGTCTCGCCGCGTTTGGGGAAGAACACCTTCGACGGGCTCGTGACCCGCGCCTCGACCCCATCGACGTCGAACGTCACCGGATCTTCCGCAGCGGCGGCCATGAGCCGCGACCGTACCGCGATCGCGGAAGTCGCTCGGTCAGGAAGACCCGTCGGCGTCGACCGGAGGAACCACCGCCTCGACGACGACGATCGTCACCGACGCCACCGCGAGCATCGCGGCGCCAACGACACTGAGGGTCTCGAAGCTGCCCGCCGAGATCAGCACGCCACCCAGCAGCGGCCCGATGGCGCGCCCTGCGGCCATCGCCGCCTGGGCGTCACCCGCCCGCTCGGTCGGGAAGCGGGAACGGTCGGCCAGAACCGTGTAGGCGCCCGGCGTCGCGGCCCAGAAGGCCGCGCCCCACACGATCAGGATCGCCCACATCAGACCCGGCCGATCGAAGAAGCCGACCGACAACGCGCACGCAGCGGTCACCAGATAGAAGGCCCCGGCGAAGGGACGACGTCCCCGATAGCGCGCTGACGGGATGCTGGCCGCGGCGTTGGCGGAGAACACGAGCGAGATCGTCAACGCCGACATGCCGTATTGCTCCTGGCCGATCGCGCCGATGAAGACGAACACCGCCGAGCCACCCAGGGTCGCGAGCGACAGCGCCGCGATCACCACGAGGGCCGCCCGCGTCGATCGATTGCGAGCCCCGCGGGCGACCGTCGGCGGCACCCGCACCTCGGGGATCCGAGCCAGCGGCACGAGCGCGAGGCCGGCGAGGACCACGAACACCGCCCGGACGTCGATCGTGTCGATCACGACACCGAAGACCGGCGATGCGATCACGGCGGCGATCGGGCCGACGACGGTGAGGTCGCCGGTGCGTTCCGCATCGCCGAACACCTGGGAGTACGCCAACCAGGTGAGGGTCCCGAGGGCCAGGCCGGCGATCGAGCGCAGCGCGATCAGCACGACCAACGACGGTGCGACCGCGCTGCCGAGATTGACCGCGGCGAGGGTCAGCAGCGCGCCGACGAACAATCGGGCCGAGGGCGTGGTGATCCGACCGGCGAGGCTCGACCCGACCACGAAACAGGCGAGTTGGGCCGCGGAGAACAGCGCGACGGTGCCCGTCCCGACATCGAACTCGTCGGCGAGCGGTGACAGCACCAAGGGGGTCGCCACGAAGGTCGCAGTCGCGACCGCCATCGCGAGGATGATCCCGATCTCGGTCTGCACACGAAACGCGTTCTGCAGCCGGTACGGAACATGCATGACGTCACCCTACGCGCCCCGGACGCGCGGCCTCGCGGTGCGACGACGACCACCACGTCCCGGCTCCCGGACAGTCCCTCCCGGATGGTCCTCCCGGACAATCACTGAAGCGCCCCGAGGGATGGGATACCCCGGGACGCTTCAGGAGGACATGTACGGGTACAGGTGAACATGTCCGGGCAGTGCCCCGGCCGAGACCGGGGATGCGGTTGTGGTGGTGATCGGAACTACGGCGTGTCGACCACCAAGAGCTCGGTCGGTGCGGAGTTGTTGCCGGCGGCGTCCTGCGCCCGCACCTGGTATCGGTACCGGCTGTTCGGGTCGAGGCCGGCGTCGACGAACGACAACTGGTTGGCGGGGAGGAACGCCACGAACTGCCAGTTCCGGTGGATGAGGTACCCGGTCACACCGACATCGTCGTTGGCCGCGTCCCACGTGACGGTCGCCCCGTCGGCGCCGTTGAGCACGGCGACCGCGTTGCCGGGGGTGTCGGGCGGGGTGACGTCGGGCCCGCCGTTCGACACCACGATCGACTGGAGCGGCGACGGCAGCGAGTAGCTGTTGTCCGGTCGCTGGGCCCGGACCTGGTAGCGGTACGCCTCACCCTGCACGACGTCGGTGTCGACCCACTCCGATGCGGTCAACGGCAGGAACTTCACGAACTGGAAGTCGCGGTGGATCACATAGCCCTTGGCGTCGGCGACCCGCTCCCAGGTGACGGTGACCTCATCGACGCCATTGGTCTCGAGCACCACGTTGGCCGGGGTGCCGAACGGCGGCAGCGGATCGTTGTCGCCCACCGTGATCGTCTGGGTGGGTGACGGCGCCGAGTAGGAGTTGTCGGGCGCCTGCGCACGGACCTGGTAGGCGTAGGTGGTGCCCTGCGCGACACCGGTGTCGTCCCAGGTCGTGTTGCCGGCCGGGAGCCACTTCACGAACTGGAAGTCGCGGTGGATGAGGTAACCCTTCACGTCGCCGACGGGATCCCAATCGATGGTGACGGTGTCGACACCGTTGGTCGACAGCGCCACGTTGGCGGGAGTCCCGAACGGCGGAGCGACGCCGAACTCGATCGCGTCGTCGACACCGTTGCCGTTGGCGTCGACACCGCCGTCGTCGTCGTTGGCGTCGACCCGGCCGTCGCCGTTGGTGTCGAGTGCCGCGAACGGGGTGCCCTCGATGTCGAACGTGCCGTCGCCATCGGCGTCGAGGTCGACATGGTTCGGCTCGCCATCGCCGTTGTCGTCGGGGGCGACGGTGACACTGCCCTGGAGACCGAGCGAGTCGACCTGGAAGTCGCCGTCGGCATCGGTGAGGCCGATCTCGATCACGTCGGCGATGCCGTCGCCGTCGGAGTCGAGGTCGAGCCGGTTCGGGACGCCGTCACCGTCGAAGTCGGGATCGAACGCCGGGATCGGGGTCACGGTGACGTCGCCGAGGTTGGCGACCCATTCGCCGTAGGCGGAGGAGTCGACGTACCAGTCGACGTTCGCTGGGACGTTGACCGTTCGGAGCACGGCACCATCGAGGCGGTAGGTCAGAGTGGTGCCGACCACGTCGATCGAGAACGTCGAACCCTGGACGTAGGAACCGACGTTGCCGAGGGCGGCACCGGACTCGAAGATCTGGACCACGCCGCGGGCGAGATAGATCGCATGGTCGATGTCGGTAGTCGCCGCTCGATTCGACATTGCCGAGACCGAACATCACGTACTCGAGGTTCGGCGCGTGGTCGACCTCGAACGACAACGAGAAGTCGGTGCCGACGGGAATGCCGTAGGTCGAGAAGCGGTCGGAGTTGACCCATCCCTGCCAGTCACGGTTCGCGCCGTTCCAGGTCACGTCGTCGCCGTTGACCGAGGCCGACGCAGCGACGAACGGCCAGGTGTCGACGGCAGCGGCGGCGAGCGGATCGTCGGCGAAGTCGATCAGGCCGTCGTTGTCGGCGTCGACGTCCGCGTTGTCACCGACCCCGTCACCGTCGGCGTCGGCCCACTCGTTGGGGTCGTTGGGGAACACGTCGGCGTTGTCGCCCACACCGTCGCCGTCGGAATCGGCGGTCTCGCTGGGGTCGTTGGGGAACGCATCCCCGTTGTCGCCCACACCGTCGCCGTCGGAATCGGCGGTCTCGTTCGGATCGTTCGGGAACGCATCCCCGTTGTCGCCCACACCATCGCCGTCGGTGTCGTCCCATTCGGAGGCGTCGAAGGGGAAGGCGTCGTCGACGTCGTCGACGCCATCGTCATCGTCGTCGGGGTCGAGGGCGTCGGGGATGCCGTCGCCGTCGAAGTCGCCGGTCGTGGTGACGAGGATCGGCTGAGAGGCCTGCCCTGATGCGTAACCGACCGGCACCGCGCTGACCCGGTAGGCGTAGGTCTGGTCGGGGTCGACCACATCGTCGAACGTGGTCTGCGTCGTCGAGCCGACCACGACACCGTCGCGGACGATGTCGTAGCGGAGCACGCCCGGACCGACCTGAGCCGGGGCGTCCCAGTTCAGCGTGACGGTCGAGCCCTGCACGGTGTGGCCGAGGCTCTCGACCTGGGAGATCACCGGGCAGAAGCGACCGAAGCCGTCGACGTTGCCGGAGAAGTCACCACCGATGTACACGCAGCCCTTGGTGTCGGCGAACGCCGCGTAGGGGCCTTCGTTCCAGAACCGCATGTTCGGGAGCCAGTTCCACTCGCTGCCGTCGGGGCGGTAGAGGATCACGCCGCCGCGGTCGTCGAGGTCCCAGTCCTCGCCGTTGGTGGAGTTCCAGTACGAACCTCGACAGTGACAGCCGAACAACAAGACGTCGGGTGCGAGCATCTCGCCGACCTGGAAGTCGCCGCCGTGGTTGGCGCCGCCTCGCCAGCTGCCCGAGCTGCAGTCGGCGAAGACCGAGAGGAACCCGGTGGCGACACACCCCTCGGAGGCCCAGGTGTCGGCGTTGCGCATCTGGAGGTAGTGCTGCTCGCCAGCGAGCCAGTACTGGGCGTCGAGCACGACCGACGCATAGGTGCGTGACCAGTTGCCGTTGAGCGAGATCGGGTAGCCGGGCACCGTCGAGCCATCCGTCAGCGACACGATCGCCCCGGTGCGGGTGCTGGGGCTGGCGTTCACCGAGGTGAACGAGCCGGTGAGGATGATCTGGCCGCGCGCCGTGTCGACGCTGACGTCGAAGACACCGCCGCCCGACGGCCGCGGATCCCAGGTCTTGTCGAGGCGACCGGTCACCGCGTCGATGCGAGCGGTGCGGTACCGGCCGTGCGCGAACTGATCGTCGACGAGTCGGTTGTAGTCGCCGACCACATAGATCTCGTCACCGACGACCTCGAGGTCGCGAACCGAACCCTCGAAGTTCGTGCCGACGTTGGCGATCGACGCCTGGAAGGTCGGATCGATCGCGCCGGTGATCGGGTCGAGGGCGACGAGGCCCTCGCGGGCGGTGCCGTTGACCGAGTTGAACTCGCCGCCGACGATCAGCTTGCCGTCGTGGGCCTCGAGCGCCCAGACCGCGTCGTCGAGAGTCGGCCGCCACGAATCGATGAAGTCGTTGTTCTCGAGGTCATAGGCGGCGATGAAGGGCTGCGCGTGGGTGGCCGCACCGGCGAAGGGGCGCTCCGAGACCGTCGTGAACGAGCCGCCGACGAAGATGCGATCGCCGACCTGAGCGAAGGCGTGGACTCGCCAGTTCTGCGGAACCGACGGCTGCACGAAGCCCTCGACACCACCACCGGGGATCGGGTCGACGCCGAGGATGTCGGGGTTGAGCGGGCTGGCCGGCGCGGCGCCGGGGATGGCGGCCCGAGCGGGGCCGGCGACGACCGCGATCGACGCGGCCACGACGGCGAGAACGATGAATGCCTCAGCGAGCCCCCGAGCCCAGACGGCGCGGGGGAACGAGCTGGTTGTTGGTCGCATGGGTCCCTCCACGAACGCCAGAACCGAAGTTGTGTTGCGACGGTATCCACGTCCGACCACGCAGCGCATGATCCAAACCGCTCATTCCCACCGCTCGCGGCCATCATTCCACCGATCCCCTCGGTTTCCCAGTGTTTCTGAGCGGGAAGTGACCTCGGTGCCGGAACACACGAAGCACAGAGCGGCCGGTCGCCCTGCGGTAGGGACTTAGCCGACCGACCAACTAGCCTGCGGCCCATGCCTGAGCTTCGTAGTCACACCACCACCCAGGGTCGGAACCAGGCTGGCGCTCGCGCCCTGTGGCGCGCCACCGGCATGACCGACGACGACTTCGACAAGCCGATCATCGCGGTGTCGAATTCCTTCACCCAGTTCGTGCCCGGCCACGTGCATCTCAAGGACCTTGGACAGCTCGTCTGCCGCGAGATCGAGGCCGCGGGCGGTGTCGCCAAGGAGTTCAACACCATCGCCGTCGACGACGGCATCGCGATGGGCCACGACGGCATGCTCTACAGCCTCCCGAGCCGCGACCTCATCGCCGACTCGGTCGAGTACATGGTCAACGCCCACTGCGCCGACGCCCTCGTGTGCATCAGCAACTGCGACAAGATCACCCCGGGCATGTTGATGGCAGCGATGCGCCTCAACGTCCCGACGATCTTCGTGACCGGCGGGCCGATGGAAGCCGGCAAGACCAAGCTCGCTGGCGTCGAGGTGAAGCTCGACCTGATCGATCCGATGATCAAGGCCGGCGACAAGACGGTCAGCGACGAGGACTTGCTCGAGATGGAGCGCTCGGCGTGCCCGACCTGGGGCTCCTTCTCGAGCATGTTCACCGCCAACTCGATGAACTGTCGCGCCGAGGCGCTCGGTCTCGCCCTGCCCGGCAACGGCACCGTCGTCGCGACCCACAGCGACCGCGAGCAGCTCTTCTTGCAGGCCGGTCGCACGATCGTCGACCTCGCCAAGCGCTACTACCAGAAGAACGACGAGTCGGTCCTCCCCCGTTCGATCTGCACCAAGGCCGCCTTCGAGAACGCCATGACGCTCGACATCGCGATGGGTGGCTCGACCAACACCGTGCTCCACATCCTCGCCGCGGCCCGCGAAGCCGGCGTCGACTTCACCATGAGCGACATCGACCGCCTGAGCCGGGTCTCGCCCTCGATCTGCAAGGTCGCGCCCGCGACCGACACGTACCACATCGAAGACGTCCACCGAGCCGGCGGCATCATGGGCATCCTCGGCGAACTCGACCGAGGCGGCCTGCTCCACACCGACGTGCCGACCGTGCACGCCGACACGATGGCCGACGCCCTCGACCAGTGGGACATCGCACGCGACCCCTCCGCTGAGGTGCAGGAGTTCTACAAGGCCGGCCCGGCGGGCATTCGCACGACCGTTGCGTTCAGCCAGAGCACCCGGTGGGACTCCCTCGACGTCGACCGCGAAGCCGGCTGCATCCGTTCGGTCGAGAACGCCTACTTCCAGGACGGCGGGCTCGCCGTGTTGTTCGGCAACATCGCCGAGAACGGCTGCATTGTGAAGACCGCCGGCGTCGACGAGGAGATCTTCTCCTTCTCGGGGCCGGCCCGCGTGTTCGAGTCCCAGGACTCCGCATGCGACGGCATTCTCGACGAGTCCCACATCCAGGCCGGCGACGTCGTGGTCATCCGCTACGAGGGCCCCAAGGGCGGCCCCGGCATGCAGGAGATGCTGTACCCGACCAGCTACATCAAGTCGCGTGGCCTCGGGAAGGAATGTGCACTCCTGACCGACGGCCGGTTCTCCGGCGGCACGTCCGGCCTGTCGATCGGTCACGCCTCACCCGAGGCGGCCGAAGGCGGCGCCATCGCGTTGATCGAGGAAGGCGACATCGTCGACATCGACATCCCCAACCGCAGCATCAACATCCGGGTGAGCGACGAGGTGTTGGCCGAGCGCCGCGCGGCGATGGAAGCCAAGGGCGCCGACGCGTACCAGCCCGCCGAGGACCGGCCCCGCAAGGTGTCCGCCGCGTTGTGGGCCTACGCCGCGATGACCACCAGCGCCGACAAGGGCGCCGTCCGCGACATCACCCAGATCCAGCGTTGAGGGCCCCACGCCAGCCAGGCGACCGTCCCGCCACGAGCCCAGCGAATACCCGAGCAAACCGAACGAGCAGTACCCATGAGTGAACACGAAGCCAAGGAACCCGTGCGGGGTCCCGACGCGGTCCGCAAGAGCCTGATCGATGCGGCGGTCCAACTGATGGCGATGCGCTCTCCCCGGCAGATCTCCGGGCGCGAACTCGCGAAGCACGCAGGCGTCAACTACGGCCTCATCCATCACTACTTCGGCAGCAAGGACGCCGTCTTCGCCGAGGCCGTCAGCGTGGCCACCGAAGAGATGGGCATGCGGTGGGACGAGGACGGCATCCTGCCCGTCAACACCAGCGACGACGCCAGCAGCTACCGGACCTTCGCCAAGCTCGAACTCGACGAGGCCCGCTCCCCGATGACCGACCTCATGCACCGCATCGTGCGAGGCCAGGCCACCGCGACCGGGCGCGACGAGAACGATCCCGACCTGCTCGCCGAGGTCGCCCTGTGCGCGGCCCTGCAGTTCGGCTGGGGGGCCTTCGAAGAGGAGATCGTCGCCGGGCTGCAGAGCTTCGGCGTCGAGCGCGACGCGCTCCGCGAACGGGTGTCCGCGCTGTCCATGCGCCTCGGTTCGTGACCGACACGCGCGCGACGAGCGCGCGGTCCGAAGCGGTCGTCGTCGCCTATCTCGGGTTCGTCGGCGCCCTGCTCGCGTTCGGCATCGACACGGCCCTGCCCGCCTTCGACGAGATCCGCGACGAGTTCGACCTCGCCGATGGCAGCGGCGAAGTCAGCCTCATCGTCACCGCCTACTTCCTCGGGATGGCCGCCGGGCAGTTGCCGGTCGGTCCGCTCTCGGATCGATTCGGTCGGCGCCCGATCCTGCTCGGCTCGTTGGCCCTCTACATCGCCGGTGCGATCGGGGCGACGCTGGCCGGCGACTTCAACACCGTGCTCGCGTCCCGCTTCATCTGGGGGATCGGCGCCTCGGGCCCGGCGGTCATCTCCTACGCCATCGCCCGCGACCTCTACGACGGCGACCAGATGGCTCGGGTGCTGTCGCTCGTCATGGCTGTCTTCCTCGTCGGCCCGACGGTCGCTCCCCTCATCGGCGAGGGTCTGATCGCCCTCCTCCCCTGGCAAGCCGTCTTCGCCGGGGCCGCCGTGCTCGCCGGCGGCGGCGTGATCTGGACCCTCGGCTTCGACGAGTCGCTGCCGGTCGAACGACGCCGACCGATCCAACCCGCCTCGATCGGTCGAGCGATCCGCACCACCCTCACCCACCGGGCATCGACGGGCTACCTGGCCGCCATGACCTTCAGCTACGGCGCGTTCTTCGTCTTCCTCGGCAGCTCCCAGCTGATCGTAGACGAGGTGTACGGACGCCCGGAGTGGTTCGCCGCGACCTTCGCCGTCGTGTCCGCGATCCAAGGCGTCAGCGTGTGGCGTGTCAGCCGGATCGTGGAGCGGGTCGGCACCGCACGCGTTGCTCGGCTCGCGTACCTCACCAACCTCGTCGCCTACGTCCTCCTCACCATCGCCGCGCTCACGACCGACGGTGTGCCGGCGTTCGGGGTCTGGGTCGTGCTGATCGCCCTCGCGTCGACCGCCGGCACGATCGTCTCGACCTCGGCGGTCTCGCTCAACCTCCAGCCGATGGAGCGGATCGCCGGCACCGCCGCCGCGGTTCGCGGCGTCGCGACGCTGGGGCTCGGCTCGGTCCTCGCATCGTTCATCGATCGCCAGATCGACGACACGATCACCCCGATGGCGGTCGGCGGCCTGCTCTACTGCGCGATCGGTCTGGCGATCCTGTTGTGGGCCGAGCGCGGTTCGCTCGAGGTCGTCGACCCCGACGCGCGCACCCACGCCCCGGCGTAGGGTCCTGCCATGAGCGATGAGTTCTGGGACGCCGCCGCACCGCTGCTCGCGGACGGGTCACTCGACGAGGGCACGATCATGGGTGGGCCGTGTGTCCGGGCCGACGGCGAGTTCGTCGGCATGCCCCATCACAAGGGGCCGGGCATCGTCGTGAAACTCGACCGCGACGAGGTCGACGCCCTGATCGCGGCCGGGACCGGGGCGCCGTTCGCGCCGGCCGGCAAGGTGTTTCGTGAGTGGGTGCTCGTCGAGGAACACGACGAGGAACGCTGGACCGAACTCCTCCGAGCGTCCATCGCGTTCGTGCGAGGAGCCGGCTGATGGCGATCCTGCTCGCGACCGGTTTCTGCCTGCTGCTGGCGGGCTGGGCCGACCGTCGACGTCGCATCTACGCCGACCTCGAGACGATCCCCGCGGCCGCGGTCTACGCCGGCCGCAACGAGGTCAAGGGCCGGGCCTGGCATCCCGACCCGACCCTCTCCCACGAGTCGCGCACGCCGTGTGTCGAGTGGGTCTACGAGCTCGAGGAGGAACGCAAGGAGACCTCGACCGACAGCGAAGGCAACACCACGACCCGCAAGGTCTGGAAGACGATCGAACGACAGGAAGGTGGCCGGCCCCACTTCGAACTCGTCGACGACTCCGGCTCGGTCCGCGTCCAGATCGAGAAGGCGACGGTCAGCCACCGCCAGTTGATGAGCGAAACCTTCGAGGTACACGACCCGCGCGGCTTCTTCGAGAAGATGTTCTCCTTCGGCCCCGACCGCACCGGCCGCTACCGCCACACCGAGACGGGCGTGGCGATCGGTGACGACGTGTTCGTCTCCGGAGAGGCGTCGCTGCGCGAGGACATCGTCGAACCCCAGATCGACCACGGGCGCCCGTTCCTCGTCTCGACTCGTTCCGAGGACTCCCATCGCAGCTGGCTCGGCTTCTTCACCGGCTTCCTCCTCCTGATCGCGGTCATCACGGCCGGCTATGCGGGGCGAGCGACCGACGAGTCGTGGGGTGTCCCCGTGTTCGTCGGCATCACCATCGTGCTGATCCTCTGCGGGCTGTTGATCAGCCTCTACAACCGGCTCCAGCACCAGGTGCAGTCCGCGGCCCGCGCATGGAGCCTCATCGACGTACAGCTCGCCCGCCGCCACGACCTGATCCCTCGTCTCGCGACCGTCGCGAAGGGACTCGCCGATCACGAGCGGGTCCTGCTCGAGAGTCTGTCGATCGCCCGCACGAGCCTCGCCGGCAAACCACCCACCGACGAGACCGTTGCCCGCGCCGACCACGAAGCGGCCGAGCAGACCGGCCGGATCCGGGAGCTCCTCATCGTGATCGAGGACTACCCGGAGCTGAAGGCCGACGAGGCGATGCTCGAGGTCCAACGGCAGATCGCCGACGCCGAGAACCGCATCGCCGGCACGCGTGGCTTCTACAACGACAGCGTCACCCTCTTGCGTTCGCAGCGCCAGACCTTCCCCGGCGTGCTCGTCGCCCGGTTCGCCGATCGGCGACGGTTCGCCTTGTTCGCGGCCGAGGGCTTCGACCGGACCGTTCCGACGATCGAGTTCGACTGGACGGTCGGCCAAGAGGGCTGAGGGCTGAGGGCCAGGAACCTGGAGACCTCGGCCCTGGGACTCCCGGCGTCAGCGTCGTCAGCGTCGTCAGCGTCGTCAGCGTTGTCACCAGACAAGATCAGGCGCGGCGAAGCGAGAACCATTCGGCGAGGACGTCGTTCCACGCCGACTCGGCCACCGGCGTCTCGACCGTCTCGCCGTCGCGTCGGATCTTGAGTCGATCGGCGAGCAGGGTGACCCGGTCGTCGCTCTCCCCGAGCAGACGGGTCGCGAAGGGCCACCGCTGCCAGTGTGCATCGGCGTCGTCGTAGAGCCGCTGACTCGCAGCAGCGAACTGATCGAGATCGTGCGCCACCCGCTTGAAGCGGTACTTGGCGGCGGGGAGCCCATCCTCGATCTCGGCGAGGGTCGTCCCCTGCGGACTCGGCAGGAACTGGAACGCGGCCTTGCCTCCGTCCTGTGGAGCACCGATCGACAGGTCGAGGGGACGGGTGAATGAGTCACCGAAGCCGACGTCGACCAGGTACGGCCGGTCGAGCTGCACCTCGATGGCGAGGTGGTCCACGACGGTGTTCGGCCCATCGAGGAGCACGGCCGCCCCGAGTCGGCGAACGACGAAGCCGAGCTGTTCGAGGAGCCAGGCGAAGGCACCGTTCGCCTCGAAGCACCACCCGCCCCGGCGGCGATCGACGATCTTGGCGAGCACCGCCTCCTGCTCGACCGACACGGCGACGCGGTCGAAGACGTCGAGATTCTCGAACGGCACGGCGACCAGATGGGCGTGCTGTAACGCGGCCAGCGCGTCCAGATCGAGGGCGTGCGGACGGTCGACGCCGATCCGAGCCAGGTACTCGTCGACACGGTTCACGGGCTGGGCCACACTCGGGTCCGACGATGCGCTTCACACCGACGATCTCCGCCCTCACGCACTCGCCCATCGGCGCTGCTCATGCCTTGCTCGCTCATCGGGTGAATGATCGGCCCCTGCTCGACCTGTCGCAAGCGGCCCCGGCCTACGCCCCTCCCCCGGCGGTGCTCGACGCGGTCGCGGAGGGCACCCACGACCGGGTCACCTCGGGCTATGCGCCGCAGCCAGGGCTCCCGCCACTTCGCCGCGCGTTCGCCGCCGACCTGTCCGGGGCGTACGACGCCGCCATCGACGCGGACGACGTCCTCATCACGGCCGGGTGCAACCAGGCGTTCTGTCTCGCAGCGTCGGCGCTCGCCGGCCCCGGCGACAACATGGTCTTGCAGACGCCGTTCTACTTCAACCACGACATGTGGCTCCGGGTCGAAGGGGTGGAGCCCCGCCACCTGTCGATCGACGAACACCATCACCCGTCGGCCGACGAAGCCGCCGAGCTCATCGACGATCGGACCCGAGCGATCGTGCTCGTCTCGCCCGGCAACCCGACCGGCGTGACGCTGCCGCCGGAGCTCATTCACGAGTTCGCCGCGCTGGCGCGGCGCCACGACCTCGCGCTGATCGTCGACGAGACCTACCGCTCGTTCCGGCCGACCGACGATCCGCCCCACCGGCTGTTCGACGACCCCGACTGGCGCGACACCGTCATCAGCCTGCACTCCTTCTCCAAAGACCTGGCCATCCCCGGGTATCGCGTCGGCGCGCTCGTCGGCGGCGACGCAATCCGAGTCGAAGCGCTGAAGGTGCTCGACTGTGTCGCCATCAGCGCACCGGCGATCGGACAAGCGGCGTGCGTCGCCGGCCTCGGGTACGCCGGCGAGTGGCGCCGAGCGCAGGCCGCACGGGTCGCCGATCTGCAACGCCAGTTCGAGACGGTGATGGCGGACCGACCCGGCGGCTTCGAGCTCGTCACCGCCGGCGCGTACTTCGGCTGGGTGCGTGCACCCCGCACGGCCACCGGCGACACGGCGGCGATCGTGCGTCGGCTCGTGGTCGACCACGACGTCCTCGTGATCCCTGGCACGGCCTTCACCACCGACGACGAGCGGATGCTCCGCTTCAGCTTCGCCAACCTCGATGCCGGACAGATCACCGAGCTCGGTGTTCGGCTGGCGGAGTTCGGCGAGGCAGACTCACCGTCATGAGCCATCTCGTCACCGTCCGCATCGGCCCGTCGACCCGTGCCGGGCGCATCGAAGGCGACGACGTCGTCATCCTCGACGCGGCCGACGTCGGCGAGGTGCTTCGACGAGAGGCCGGCGGTGACGCCGTGCCCGAGACCGGCGATGCGATCCCCCGGGCCGACGCCGACCTCGCGCCGCTGATCACCTCACCCGGCAAGATCGTCTGTGTCGGGGTCAACTATCTCGACCACATCGAGGAGATGGGTCGCGAGCGGCCCAGCGCACCGACGTACTTCGCCAAGTTCGACACCGCGCTGATCGGTGCGCTCGACGACATGGTCCTGCCCGCACCCGAGATCTCGACCCACATCGACTGGGAGGTCGAGCTCACGATCGTCATCGGCCAGTCGGTCCGTCACGCATCGGCGTCCGAAGCGCTCGACGCGGTCGCCGGCTACACGGTGATGAACGATGGCTCGGTGCGCGACTACCAGCGACGGACCACGCAGTTCCTCGCCGGCAAGATGTTCGAGGGCCTGTCGCCCCTCGGTCCCGTGCTCGTCGGCACCGACGAACTCGGTGACGGCAGCGGACTCGAGATCCGCAGCGAGGTCGACGGCGTCGTCAAGCAGCAGAGTTCGACCTCGGAGCTGTGCTTCAACGTCGTCGACATCGTGCAGGACCTCTCCACCATCACCACCCTGCAACCCGGCGATGTCATCGCGACCGGGACGCCGGGCGGTGTCGGCGCGGCCCGGACCCCACCCGAGTGGCTGAGCGACGGATCGGTGCTCCGCTGTTCGATCGAGGGGATCGGCGCCACCGAGAACCGCTGCGTCGCCCCCGGCTGAGCCGGGCCGATCAGTCGGCGAAGCGCCGCAACACGTCCGCGACGATGTCGTCGACGGCACGCCCGTCGGTGTCGATCTGGTCGAACGCGCCGTAGCTCGCCTCCCGGGCGGCGAGCAGCTCCGCGATGCGGGCGGCAGGATCGTCGACGTCGAGGAGCGGGCGTTCGGCGACCCCATCGGCGCGAACCCGGGCGAGGATCGTGTCCGGCGAGGCCACCAGGCAGAAGGTCCGGCCCGTCGACCCGAGCCGGTCGGCGACCTCGGCGGCGAGCAGCATGCCCCCGCCCGTACTGATGACGAGGCCCGTCGCGGCGGCCAACTCGTCGGCCAACGCCGCTTCGTGCGCCCGAAAGGTCGCCTCGCCGTGCTCGGCGAAGATCTCGGGAATGGGGCCGTGGCGCTGTTCGATGACCGCGTCGGTGTCGACGAACTCCGCGCCCAGCACCGCAGCCGCGGCGCGACCGACCGCGGTCTTTCCGGTCCCCATGAATCCGGTGAGCACCAGGTTCGGTCTGTCGGCCATGGCCGGAGACTAGGGGGCGCACGGACCCTGCGAACGGGTATAGAACTGCCGCATGTCGATCGCTGCGTCCGCCATTCAGATCCACACCACCGGTGGCCCCGAAGAACTCGTGCTCGGTGCGACCGAGATCGCCGACCCCGGGCCGGGTGAAGTCGTCGTCGAGGTCCACGCCACCGGCGTCAACTTCATCGACACCTACCACCGCTCGGGGCTGTACCCGGTCGACTTGCCGTTCACCCCCGGCAGCGAAGGGTCCGGGGTCGTCGTCGCCGTCGGCCCAGAGGTAGATCCGGGCCCCGGTCTCGCCGTCGGCGATCGGGTCGCCTGGGTCGGCGTCGGGTCGAGCTATGCGACGCACGTGACCGGGCCGGCCGAGATGTTCATGCCGGTCCCGGCCGAGATGACCCTCGACGTCGCTGCGGCGCTCCCGCTCCAGGGCATGACCGCCCACTACCTCGTGTCCGACACCCACGCGCTCCAGCCCGGCGAGACCTGCCTGATCCATGCCGCGGCCGGCGGCACCGGACGGCTCCTCGTGCAGATGGCGAAACTCCGCGGCGCGGAGGTCGTGGCCACCGCCGGCTCCGCGGAGAAGGTCGAACTCGCCCGCTCCGCCGGCGCCGACCATGTCATCAACTATGTCGAACAGGACCTGGTCGAGGCGGTCGAAGCCGCCGTTGGTCCCGACGCGATCAACGCGGTCTACGACGGGGTCGGCGCCGCGACCTTCGACGCCGGCATCCACCTCCTCGCCCCACGGGGCACGATGGCGACCTTCGGCAACGCCTCGGGTGCGGTGCCGCCGGTGAGCCCGCTGGCCCTCATGCCGAAGTCGTTGTTCTTGACCCGCCCGACCCTGATCAGCCACATCGCGACGACGGCGGAGCGACTCGATCGTTGGAACGAGCTGGCCGGGTGGGTGCGCAACGGTGCCCTCGAGGTCCGGGTCGGCCACACCTTCCCGCTCGCCGACGCCGCCGAGGCGCATCGGGCCCTCGAAGGCCGGTCGACCACGGGCAAGATCCTGCTCACCAACTGACCCGCGGTTCTTCCCCGGTTCCTCGCCGGTTGTTCCCCGGTACTGCTCCCGCGCTTCGCCCCGCACGACGTCGACGATGCCGGACACGCGTGTGAACAGCGCAGGCACAGCGACCGATCGGTGAGCCATGATGGCGCCATGACCACCCGCTTGATCGCCGACTTCGACGCGTTGGCTGCTCGCCAGTTCGGGGAGCTGGCCGACCCCGGGGTCTGGTGGACGGGCGCGCAGAAGACCGCGATCGCGGCGACCGCTCGCGCGGCCATCGCCGACAAGCCCGGGCCGGGTGGGCTCACGCCCGTCTCGGAGGAGGCGACGCGTCGGGTCGCGACCGAGGCGATCTCGATCCGCAAGGACGACGTCGATCGCTGGATCGCGGCGGGGATGCGCGTCGAGGCCTATGTCGAGCTGGTCGGCATCGTGTGTCGGATCGTCGCGCTCGACACCGCGTCGTTCGGCCTCGGCCTCGATGCGACCAACCTGCCGATGCCGAGCACCGGCGATCCGTCGTGTGCGCTCGCCGAAGACGTCAGCTATGTCGACGGCTGGGTCCCGACCAACGGGCCGGCGTTCCCGCCGACGGCGCTCACCTCGGTCCCGGGCGCGACCGAGCTGCTCTTCGACGTGCACGGGGTGCTGTATCTCTCGCTCGAACAGATGGGGAGCCACTCGACCGTTCGGGACGACCTGACCCGAGCCCAACTCGAGCTCACCGCAGCTCGCACCTCGTTCCTCAACGACTGTTTCTATTGACTGCTTGCCCACACATCGATGCTCCGTGCGAGCGTCGAACATCACGGCGGCAGCCTCGACCCGGCCGCGATCACCGCGGGCTGCGGCGAGTGCGGTGTCGAGGGGACCGATGAGATCTTGGCCCTCACCGATGCGGTGGTCATGCGGGACAACGCCGAGTACCCCGATGCACGGGTACGGGCCGAACTGCGCTTCGGCCGCAACGGTGCCGACCGCATCGCCATGGTCGCGGCCAACTTTCAGATGATGAACCGTCTGCTCGACGCCATCGGCGCGCCGGTCTCGACCCGGCTCTTCCCGCTCGCAGAGGAGATGGGTCTCACCGTGCCCGATCATCTCCGCGAAGATCTGCGCTGATCCCCCTCCTCCCTCTCCCCGCGGGCCACTGCTCGACAGCCGGGCAGGCGATCCGGTCCGGTGCGTTCGGTCTTCGGCGGGGTCGTGTGCAACGCTGACCGCGTGGATTTGCAACATGTCGCTGACCGGCTCGCCATCTCGGACTTCTTGACCGCGTACGCACGCGCGGTCGACACCAAGGACTGGGACCTCTTCCGTTCGCTGTTCACCGAGGACGCCCACATCGACTACACGTCGAGCGGCGGGATCGCGGGCGGCGTGGACGAGGTGGCGACCTGGATGGCCAACACCATGTCGATGTTCTCGACTACCCAGCACATCATCACCAACGAGACGGCGACGATCGACGGCGACACCGCATCGGTCCAGGCCGTGCTCTTCAACCCGATGGTGTTCGACGGCTCGGACACGCTCTCGTTCACCTGCGGCGGCGGCTACGACCACGACCTGGTCCGCACCGACGACGGTTGGAAGAGCCGCCGAGTCGTGATGACGATGACCTGGACCACGATGGGTGGCTGAGGTCCGGCGATGAGCACACCGTGGACGACGATTCCCGAGCTGATCGACGACGCTGCGACCCGTTTCGGCGACGTCGAGGCCATCGCCGACGGCGACGTGAGCTGGACGTTTGCTGAGTTCCGGCACGAGATCCGGCGAGCGGCAGCCGCGCTGATCGCGACGGGGATCGAGGCCGGTGACCGGGTGGCGATCTGGGCGCCGAACTGCTGGGAGTGGGCGGTCGCCGCCCTCGGGGTCCACACCGCCGGCGGCATCGTGGTGCCGATCAACACCCGCTTCAAGGGCCGGGAAGCGGCCTATGTGATGGAAGCGAGCCAGGCCCGACTGCTCTTCACCGTCACCGACTTCCTCGACACCGACTATGTGGCGCTGCTCACCGACGCCGGCCTGCCACCCAAGCTCGAAGAGATCGTGGCGCTGCGCGGCACCGTTGCTGAGACGACCACGGCGTTCGCCGACTTCATCGCTCGGAGCGCATCGGTCGATGACGACACGGTCGAGGCACGGGCTGCGGGCGTCGACGGCGACGACCTGTGCAACATCATGTTCACCTCAGGGACCACGGGCGCGCCGAAGGGCGCGATGCTCACCCACTCGGCGACGTGCCGAGCCTTCAACGCGTGGAGCGGCGTGATCGGTCTCGATCGCGACCGCTACCTGATCATCAACCCGTTCTTCCATTCGTTCGGGTTGAACGCCGGCATCCTCGCCTGCCTCATGACCGGCTCGACGATCCTCCCCCACCCGGTCTTCGACGTGCCGTCGGTGATGGCTCGGATCCCGGTCGACCGGGTCTCGATGCTCCCCGGACCACCGGCGATCTATCAGACGATCCTGAACCACCCTGATCTCGACACGTTCGACATGTCGACGCTGCGGCTCGCGGTGACCGGCGCCGCCGCCATTCCCGTCGAGATGATCGTGCAGATGCGCGAACGCCTCGGCTTCGAGAAGGTCGTGACCGGCTACGGGCTCACGGAGACGACTGGGATCGCCACCATGTGCCGCCACACCGATGATCCCGAGATCATCGCCAACACGTCGGGGCGAGCGATTCCCGACGTCGAGGTGCAGATCGTCGACCCGGACGGGAACGAGGTCCCCCGAGGCGAGCCGGGCGAGATCGTCGTGCGGGGCTACAACGTGATGGTCGGCTACCTCGACGATCCCGAGAAGACCGCGGAGACGATCGACGGCGACGGGTGGCTCCACACCGGCGACATCGGCGTGATGGACGCCGGCGGGAACATCGACATCACCGACCGGGTGAAGGACATGTTCATCAACGGCGGCTTCAACGCCTACCCGGCCGAGATCGAAGGCCTGATGTTGGCCCACCCCGACATCGGCCAGGTCGCGGTGGTCGGCGTGCCCGACGACCGGCTGGGCGAGGTCGGCTACGCGTTCGTGGTTCCCGCCGCCGGCGCAACGCCCGACCCCGACGAGATCATCGCGTGGTGCCGCGCGGAGATGGCGAACTACAAGTGCCCGCGCCACGTCGACATCGTCGACGCGCTTCCGCTCAACGCGAGCAACAAGGTGCTGAAGTTCGAGCTGCGCGACCGAGCGATCACGAACCTGGGCTGACCCTCGAACCCCACCCCACATCGCTGGGGTCATGGCGGCGCCAACTCCCACTCACCGGCCCGACGGCGCAGCCGCCAGCCGTCGTCGTGGACGACGTGATGATGGTGGCGACAGATCAACACGAGATTGTCGATGTCGGTCGGGCCGTGACGCTTCCACGGGATCACGTGGTGGGCCTCACACTGGGACGGGCGGGCCGCGCAGACGACGCAACCGCCGTCGCGGGCGATCAAGGCTCGCCATTGCGCATCGTTGGCGAGCCGCACACCCCGGCCGGCCCACAGGGGCTCGCCGGCCGCGGAGAACACCAACCCGAAGAAGTCGGCCCGAGCGGCGAGCCGGGCCAGCACCGACGGCGGCACGGCCTCGCCCGATGCCACGTCGCGACCACCGACCTCGTCGCCATCGACGGTGACCACGACCGGGATCTGGAACCGGATCGGCGCGCCGTCGCGATCGCCGCCGCTCAGCAAGCCGACGAGCGCGTCGGCCCGTCGCTGCTCCGAGGTGCGGGCGTCGCTCTCGCGATCACGCCCACCGTCGGCGACGAATAAGCGATTGGTCTCCGCCTCGATGGCGGTCCGCAAGACGGCCCCAGCCTCGGGGTCGAACTCGCCGTGCAGCACGGTCATACCGTCGTCGTTGGTCCAGATCGAGAGCCGCCGTGCAGCTCGCCGCCGCCGCTGCTGCGCCTCGACCTCAGCCTCCGTCTGTTCGCGTCGAACCCACTCGCGCACGTCCTTCGCGGCAAGATCGGCAGGCCGACGACACGACGACTCGACCAGCCCGGATCGGACCACGGCGTCGACCGACGTGGCCTCGACCGCCCGACCCAGCATCTCGACGTGTTCGGCGCTCAGGCGGCCCGCCGCGAGGGCATCGGCTGCGACCGGCAGTTTGGCCAGCGTGTTGGCGCGCTTCGCTCGACGATCGGCCTCGCGCTGCGACAACCGCCCCGCCGAACGCAGGACAGTCGAGGCCGGAGCCCCTCGGTCGCCCAGCGACTCGACCGCCGACGCGGCCCGCGCCTCGAACGCATCGACCGCCGAGCGCAAGTGCGCCACGTCGGCCAGCACGTCGCACAACGCGGCTCGATCGAGTCCGTCGACCGACATCTCAGACAACCGGCATCGCCAGTCTTCGAACACGCGCAACCTCCTCCCGAGAACCATGGGGAAGTTCGGATCCAAAGACCGGCGAGACGGCGCCAGCGACCGATGTGATCACCCTACGAAAGGGGTGTGACAGCGCATGAAACGAGTCGGTCGCTGTCACACACTCGGTTGACGCCGGGCGCAAGGGGCTGAGATGGTCCGGCGTCGCCGGACCGCAACGGTGGTTCCGCTATTCCACCGCCGGGGGCGCCGGCCGACCGTAGGGTTCGGGTATGTCACAACCCGACACGCTTGACATCCCGCTTCAGCTCGCAGGGCACCAGATTGAGCGGATGGTGGTGGTTGGGGGCGACCTTGAATTCCTTCGAGAACTCCCTGCCGACCGTCTACCGTCGCACACCGAAGTTCGCTTGATCGCAGGGGTCCTCAGGCGACTGTTCGTAGATCACGGCAGCGGCGAGGTCGGACGGTTGATGCAAGCGATTCCGCTCTCACCTAAGCCGGCGCTTGCCGTGGAGTGCTCATCTCTTGATGAGCTTCTCAACGACTGGAATCCGGACTGGGTCAGAAGCGCATGGGCAGGCGGCGCCGAGACCGGAGGGGCACAACATGCTGGCCAGGTCATGGCGATCATCCCGAAGGCGGCGCACGAGGCCTACGAGGATGCGAACGCGTTCATCGCCGACAATCCGATTAGGCCCCGGCGGCGCCGACTAGCCATTGCGGACTGGCTTAGGTCGACCGCGCTAGCCGTTCGAACAGAGCACCAAGGCTTGGTTCGTATCTCTCGGGCGACTGTCATGAAATACGTCGCGAATCGAAAGGGCGGAGTGCATTTCGATCCAACCCGAAAGCTCGACGCCGACGACCCGAAGAAGCGGCGTCTGGAGCAGCATTTCCATCTGCTGGATCACGGCCTACTCCGAGTCGGCCACCTGAGCGGACCTGAGTACGAGGTCGTCGCTATGGCGCAGGACGTCGCAAAGTCAGACTGGGCGGCCGAGTTCATCCGCGTAGGCGAGGCGGTCGCGCCCACGGAGTTTGGCGGAGACCCGACCGAGATGAAGGTCTGGACGGGTCTCAAGGAGGCGGATGGCACCGGCTGGGCAACGTTCACCTACGCAGCGAGCGAGGAGTCGGAGAGGCCCAGCAGCAGCCGGTCATTTGAAGACGGGTAGACCGGCGGCGCCACCGTCGTTCAGCGCCCGATCGACCGAAAACCGGCGGTTCTTCCTCCGATCCGATGAGCGATGCGACGACCCGTCACCACTACCGTGATCGCGTTCCACTCAGGCGCAACGGGGCGCGGACGATGGAGGAACCATGACCGACACGGGCACCGACCACTTCGACCGCTGGCGGGAAGACGAAGAGACCGCCGAAGCGATGATCCCGCTGCTCGGCCGGCTCTACCGCGAGCAGGACGTCATCCTCTACATCTTCGGCAAGAAGCTGCTTCGCACGTCGATCGGCATCATGACGACCCACGACGCCGCCGAGCCGTTCATCGGCCGCTCGCTGTCGGTGCAGGAGACCATGCCGGTCGTCCAGGCGCTCGCCGAGATGCAGCTCGACTCGGCCAAGATCGATCTCGGCAAGCTGACCGCCGGCTTCCAGGACTCGGGCTCCGATGACCTCGCCGGCTACCTGACCGAGCAGCTCAGCACCGTCACCACCGGCCACGGCCGCCTCCTCGAAGAGCCGACCGACGTCGTGCTCTACGGCTTCGGTCGCATCGGCCGTCTCCTCGCCCGGATCCTGATCGACCGCGCCGGCTCGGGGGCGAAGTTGCGGCTGCGGGCGATCGTGCTGCGCCCGCAGAAGGACAACGATGTCGAGAAGCGCGCCAGCCTGCTTCGTCTCGATTCGATCCACGGGCCGTTCAACGGCACGGTCATCGCCGACCAGGCGAACGATCAGCTGATCATCAACGGCAACCCGGTGAAGTTCATCTACGCCCAGCAGCCCGAGGACATCGACTACACGGCGTACGGCATCAAGAACGCGATCGTCATCGACAACACCGGCGCCTGGCGCGACATGGAGGGCCTCGGACGTCACCTCAAGGCCGAGGGCGCGACCCGCGCCGTGCTGACCGCGCCGGGCAAGGGTGAGGTCAAGAACATCATCTACGGCGTCAACCACGAGGTGCTGACCGACGACGACACCATCCTGTCGGCCGCGAGCTGCACCACGAACGCGATCGTGCCGCCGCTGAAGGTGATGAACGACACGTTCGGGATCGTCGGCGGCCACGTCGAGACGATTCACGCCTACACCAACGATCAGAACCTCACCGACAACTTCCACAAGAAGGAACGGCGCGGTCGATCGGCGCCGCTCAACATGGTGATCACCGAGACCGGCGCGGCGAAGGCGGTCGTGAAGGCGCTCCCCGAACTCGCGGGGAAGCTCACCGGCAACGCCATCCGGGTGCCGGTGCCGAACGTGTCGCTCGCGATCCTCAACCTGACGCTCGAGACCGAGGCGACGGTGGCCGACATCAACGCGGTGCTGCGCAACGCGGCGATGAGCGTCGACCTCGGCGAGCAGATCGCCTACGAGACCTCGACCGAGATCGTGTCGAGCGACCTGGTCGGTGCCGAGCGCACGTCGATCGTCGACTCCCAGGCCACGCTCGCCGATCGTGATCGCTGCGTGCTGTACGTCTGGTACGACAACGAGGCCGGCTACAGCTACCAGGTCGTCCGGCTCGTCCAGGAGATCGCCGGTCTGGCGTACCCGCGGGTGCCGTAACCGAGGCTCTGGCCAGACGTCCGGCGACCGGACGTCGAGGAAATCCGAGAATCTCAGAAAATTCCCGTCTGGGGTGTCAGATCGTCGCGTCCGGCGCCGTCCCCCTCACGACCGAACGAACAGATCGATCGGAAATCGTGAAGCCTGACGTGACACCCTCGACCCATCCCAACCTCATACTCCGTGATGCCCATCGTCGCGGCCGTGTGCAAGAGGGTGTGGCGATCGTGCTCGCGTTGATCGTGCTCGCGGCCACGTTCGTGGTCGCGGCTGCTTCGGTTGCCGGGGGAACGGTTCCCTCGGCATCCCGCACCGAAGCGGTCGATCCCGTCACCACCCCCGACGGGTCAGAGCGTTGCGAGCGACCGATCACGGTCACCATCGTCACCGAAGGCTCCACGGCCATCGATCGCATCTGTTCGTTCGGTCCCTCACGACCAGCCGTCACCGGCTGACCCACCCACCCACTCGGGCTGACCCCAGGAGCCACCCCATGCGCGCCACCCGACCGTCGACCTGTGTCGATGACCCCTTACGTCTTCCTGTCCCCCATGGGATCCACGAGCATGGCGACCCTCACCTCGAATGCCCGCCGCGGCACTCCACCCCGTCGTGGGGGCGTCGGTGATGGTCGCCATGCTCTCCCCCTCGGTCTCGTCTTCCACGCGGCCCGACCGGACCCGAGCGACCTGGAGCCGATCCCAGGTTCGCCTCTTGGTTCTGCTGGCCGCCCTGTTCGTCGTCCACGTGACGGCGTCCGCGCTGTACGTGCTCGGTGGCTGACGCGTCGGCGCGGTGCGGGGGATCCCCGGTCCGGCGGCGGCCGGACCGGGGACACTCCGTGGCACACTGGTGTTGGCCACCTCGTCACCGAGCGTGATGAGGCAGCCACAGAGCGACGGGGCGAGAGGAGGGTCCGTGTCGAACACGTCGAGCGATCAGACACTCGTCGCCGCTGCCGCGGCGGGCGACCAGGACGCCTTCGCCGCGCTCTACGACCGCTACGCCGACCGGATTCACACCTTCGCCTATTCGCGCCTGCGCGACCCCGCCGACGCCGCCGACGCGCTCCAGGCGACCTTCGTGACCGCGTTCCGCAAGCTCGACCAGCTCGACGACGGCGCCCGCTTCCGGCCCTGGATCTTCGCGATCGCGCGCACGAGCATCATCGACCTCGCCCGCAGTCGTGGCCGCCACGCCGCCGCCACGCCCGACGACGAGATGCACGACGTGGCCGCTGAGCAGCGCGCCCCGGAGCGCGACCTCGAGGCCGAGGAGTCCGGCGCCCTGTTGTGGCACGCCGCGGCCGGCCTCCAGCCCCGCGACCAGGAGCTCCTCGAACTCCACCTCCGCGAGGGTCTCGAGGGGGCCGAGCTCGCCGAGGCGATGAACGTCGAGGCGTCCCACGTCTACGTCATGGTCAAGCGCCTCAAGGAGCGGCTCGGCACCGCCGTCGGTTCGCTCCTCGTCGCCCGGCGCGGTGCCGACGACTGCCACGATCTCCAGCAGGTCCTCGCTGGATGGGACGGCCAGTTCTCCCTCGACGTGCGAGCCAAGGTGACCCGCCACGTCGAGTCCTGCGAGATCTGCCAGGAGACCCGCCGCGCCGCCGTCGCGTGGGAGTCGATCGCGAGCGCGATGCCCACCTACCCGGCGCCCGCCGCGACGCGAGCGCTCGTCGTCGCCGACGTGGCCGGGCTCGTGCGCGCGTCGCGCAGCTTCGGCGGTGTGTCCGGCGGGGTCATGGCCGCCTTCACCGTCATCGCCACGATCACGATGACTATCGCCGTCGTCGCGCTGCCGGTGCTCCAGAACGATCCGGATCCGACCGTCCTCGAGGTCGGCGCCCCGCTCGGGGAGGCCGCGACCGCAACCACGACGCTGGCACCGCTCGATGAGG
>CAZEML010000017.1:18923-36470 GCA_964513285.1 uncultured Candidatus Nemicrothrix sp. | reverse complement strand
CGAGGGTCGGCTGATCCTCGCCGACGCGCTGTGCCTGGCATCGGAGGCCAAGCCCGACGCCAGCGTCGACCTCGCCACCCTCACCGGCGCCTGCATGGTGGCGCTCGGCCCGAAGATCGCCGGCCTCATGGGGAACAACGACGACTGGATCGAGCAGATCGAAGCCGCGTCGGCCGCCACCAGCGAGCGGGTGTGGCACCTGCCGTTGCCGCCGGAGTACCGCAAGCACGTCGACTCGTCGGTCGCCGACATGAAGAACATCGGCATCCCGCACGGCGGTGCGCTCACGGCGGGACTGATCCTGCAGGAGTTCGTGGCCGACGGCATCCCGTGGGCTCACCTCGACATCGCCGGCCCGGCCTTCACCGACGGTGAAGAGGCCGAGATCACCAAGGGCGGCACCGGCTTCGGTGTGCGGCTGCTGGCCGATCTCGCTGCCAACTTCTCCAAGCCGAGCGCCTGATCACTCGCGGGGAGAACTCACCCGAAAACGCCAAGTGGCGGCCCCGAAGGGCCGCCACTTGAAGCAGATGTTGGCTGGATCAGCCGATCGCCGAGTCGACCTCGGAGAACTTCGAGGAGGCGCTGTTACCGAGAGCGGTAACGGCGGCGATGCACACGACGGCGATGAGGGCCACGAGAAGGGCGTACTCGACGAGGCTGGCGCCACGCTCGTCATCGATGCGGCTGGTGATCCAAGCGCTGAGGAACTGGTAGGTGGTGGTCATGGTGGGTGGACTCCCCTGTAGTTGATTCTTCACCACCACTCGGCGGTGAACCGTCTCTGTTCTTTCGGCACCTGCACCGCCGTTCCTTATGCATCTTTTGGCCTAATTCGGGGGGACATTCGGCCCGGAACGCCCGAATCGGGCCCTGGACGGGGTTCAGGCGGCGTCGGGACCGATTTCCGCGGCGTGTCGGTGCCGTTCCCAGGCCCAGTTGACCGCTTCGGCGGCGACCGCGCTCGGCACCCGCCACTGGTCCAGCTGTCGCTCGGTCTCGTCGAACCCGTCGCCGCACTCGATGAGCGAAAGCGCGAGGCGGCGGGCTCGAGACCGGGCGGAGGGGGCGTCGCTCCCGGCTTCGAACTGTTGGGCGTGGCGATGCTGCAGTTCGATCGGGAGGCGCTCGATCTGGGCCCGGTTGAGCGGAGCGAGACGGTGCCGGACCTCGAGGGTGGTGCTGCCCGAGGGCCGGGCTGCTCCGAAGCGGATCGCTCGCTGGATCGAGCGGGCGAGCGGGCTGTTGCGTCCACCTCGATGACCGAGCCCGAGGCGACCGGCAACGTCGATCAGGTCGACGTGGGCGACGCCGCCACCGAGGTCGAGGGCCTCGGCCAGGTGGCGAAGCAAGAGGGTGGTCGAGGGCCCGAGCACGCCGAGCCAGAACTGCTCGACATAGCGGGACCGGGGGTCGTGACCGAGTTGGTCGATCAGCGGGTCGTGCCAGCGAACGACGTGCAACGGGTCGGGGTCGACGGTGTCGTCGGCGTGATGGGCGGGGGTGATGGACATGATGCTCCCGGTTCTGGGGGTGACGAGCCGGGGAAGCTGAGGGGTATTTCAGCCCCTTTCATGTCATCGTGTCAAGGGGTGGGTGGCGCCTCGTCGTCGGACGCTTCGATGCCGAGGTCGTCGGCGGTGAGCGTCATCAGCGCCTCACGGTCGGGATCGGTGCCGACCAGGCGGTTGGCCTGACGGACGGTCGCCTCCTCGAAGCACCGACGGGCATGGCGGGCGTTGCCGTTGGCGAGGTCGAGTTCGGGCCGGGCGAACCACGAGGCCAACACGTCGTCGTCGAGGTCGGTCCGGTAGCCGTTCTTCTCACAGATCAGCCGGAGGATGGCGGCCAATTCCTCCGGGGTGTAGTCCGGGAACGGGATCGTCGTCCGGATGCGGCTCGAGAATCCCGGGTTCACGTCGATGAAGGCGTCCATCTCGTCGGGATAGCCGGCGGCGATGAGCATGAACTCGTCGCGATGGTCTTCCATCAGCTTGACCAGGGTGGTGATCGCCTCGCTGCCGAAGTCCCGACCCTCTGCGACCAGGGCGTACGCCTCGTCGATGAACAGGACCCCGCCGAGCGCTTGTTCGACCGCCGCCTCGGTCTGGGGAGCCGTCTGGCCGACGTAGCCGGCGACCAGGTCGGCCCGATGCACCTCGACGAGGTGACCGCGTTCGAAGATGTCGAGGGCGGCGAAGACCCGAGACAGCAGGCGAGCGATCGTGGTCTTGCCGGTGCCGGGATTGCCGGTGAACACGAGGTGGTGGGTGCGTTTGGGGACCGGGAGGTCCGCGTCGGCCCGCAGCTTCTCGATGATGGTGACGTTGACCAGTTCGCGCACGATGGTCTTCACGTCGTCGAGCCCGATCAGCTCATCGAGTTCCGCCATGACTTCGTCGACGGTCTCGTCGGGAGGAGTCTCGACCTCGGGTTCGTCGGCGCCGCCGGATTCGGGAGCAGCCGCCGCGGTGGCGATCGGCGGTGCCTCGGCACCCGGTCGCGGCGGGGCCGGCTCCTCATCCGGGTCCACGTTGATGATCGGTGCGCCGGCGATGGCCGCCGCGACCATCGACTCGAACGCGTTGAGCCCGTCGAGTTCGAGATCCGAGCTCATGCCGTCGACCGCGGCGGCGACCCGCAACAAGGTTCGGGATTCGGCCGCGTACGTCGTCGCCGCCGAACCGAACCGGCCTTCGGTCGACAGCAGGAGTTCCAGGACCTCGGAGGGCCGACGAAGGAATCGCTCGGCGTCCTCGACCGAATCGATGTCGATGCCCGTCCACGCCGGTTCGCCGACCTCGCGGCGGCCGTCGATCATCACCATCGCCCCGATCAGCCGCTGCCCCTCGCGACGGGCGACCTGGCGGGCCTGGCTGGTGCTCAGCCCGCCGGCGCCACGAGCCGCCCATGCGAGCTCTCGAGACAGTCGCTCCTCGTAGGTGGCGAGTGCTCGTTCGACATGGGCGGCCGTGGGCATGGCCGGAATGGTACGGGTCAGGACCCGTCGGTGGTGTCTTCCCCGCCGCTGGCGTCAGCCTCGGTGGCGGGCTCTGCGTCACCCTGGGGCTCAGGGTCGGGTTCCGTGTAGGCGACCGGCTCGTCGGCGACGGGAGCCGGGGCAGGGTCCTCGATGATCTGCGGCTCGATCGGCGGCGCGCCCTTCGGCGCCTTGGCCGGTCCGAAGGTGGACCACAAGGTGCCGGCGACGATGCCGCCGATCAGCACGAGGAACGGTGGCCACGTGCCGAGGGCCGCGATGCCCTGACCGACGACGAGCAGCGTCAGACCGAGGCCGAGGACGATGCCGTAGAGGAAGCCGCGGATCGGCTTGCGCTTGGTGGTGGTCGTGGTGGTGGCGGCCATCAGGCACCTCCCCAGGTCTTGGCGGGACGGGCGTTGAACAGCAGGCCCACGGTGGCCAGCGCCGCGAGGGCGACGCCGGGGATGCTCAGGTCCAGGCCGCCTTCGAACTGGACGAAGCCGGCGCCGGTGCAGAAGAAGTTGGCGGGAGAGTCGCCGGTGAACGGCGCCTCCATCGACCCGTTGATCGACACCAGCCCACTGATCTTGGCGGGGCCCGGCAGATCCTCCTTGAGGTTGACCGAGCCGGCATTGCGGTTCTCGCCGTTGGAGTTGGGATCGCCGCCGGCGTCGATGTTGGTTCCACCGAAGCCGAAGAAGTTCATGCTGATGAACCAGTCGTGATCGATCGGACCGCTGCCGTCGCCGAGTCCCCCGGCGACACCCGTGAAGATCACGGCGCCGTTGACGTCGACTCGGAACGGGTTCTCGGCCGTGAACGCCTGGACGTACTCGCCCTGGTCGTTGAAGGTCTGTGGCGGGAGCTCTCGGTCGAAGTCCCAGGCCACGTCGAGCGGCTGGCCGTCGCTGTCGTAGCTCCATGCCTGCCCCATGCACGGCCCCTTCAGCGCCGAGCCCGAGCCGGCGATCAAGCCGAGATCGCCACCGGCCGCCACGATCTGGCTGAGCGTGTACTCGAGTCGCTCGGGCGTCGCCACGAACGTGACGTCGCCCGTCACCGGATCGATGATCTCGATGTTGTTGATGTCCTCTTGCTCGAGCAGGAACTCGTCGGTGTTGTTGTCAGGGTCCTGCAACAGGTCGCGTTCGCCCGGTTCCCCGAGGAAGGCGTCCATCGCCGTCCAATCGGGCTCGGTCGTGCCGTCAGGGCGCTGCAATCGGGGAATGTTCGGGTAGCCGTCCGGATCCTCGCCCGGCTCGGTGACATCGGGCAGCCGCAGGAAGATCCCGTCGAGCACGAAGACGATCTCCTGAGGCGACAGCCGGGTGTTCAGGGTGCCGCCCTTGCCCTCCGGGCACACGAAGTCGGTCGCGTCGCCGTCGGGGACGCCGTCCTCGTTGAAGTCGTCGGGGATGCAATCCCCGTCGAGGTCATCGGCGAAACCGTCCCCGTTGAAGTCGTCGGCGACGCCGTCACCGTTCGTGTCGTTGCCTTGATCTTGCGCTGACGCCTGCACTGCGAGCGCGGGAGTCAGAAGCAAGGCTGCAACGAGCATCGCCATCGACACGGCGAACCGTCGTCGAACTCTCATCACCACCCCTTTGGTTGTCTGGAGAAACGCTAACGCGCGGCGCGGGGCCGCTGCTGAGAACACGACCACACGGCCGTCACCCAGCCGTCAACCACGCTCCGTCGTGCTTTACGATGCCGCTCCATGGATGGTTCCCTCGACGACCTCATCGACACCGCTCGTTCCCTGATCGATGAGGCGGAGGCGATCACCGTGCTCACCGGCGCCGGCATCTCCACCGACTCCGGTATCCCCGACTTCCGGGGCCCGAACGGGCTCTGGACCAAGGACCCCAACGCCGAGAAGGCCTCCAACATCCAGTACTACGTCGGCGATCCCGCAGTCCGGCGGACGAACTGGGCTCGCCGAGCGGAAGGGTCGCTGTGGGCCAACGTCGAACCCAACGACGGGCACCGCGCCCTCGTCGAACTCGAGAAGCGCGAGAAGCTCCACACCCTCATCACCCAGAACGTCGACGAACTCCACCAGCTGGCCGGCTCGTCTCCGGGGCGGGTCGTCGAGATCCACGGCACGACCCGCAAGGTCGGGTGTCTCGAATGCGACTATCGCGACGACATGGAGGTCGTGCTCGAACGGGTGCGGGCGGGCGAAGCTGACCCGCCATGCCCGCTCTGTGGCGGGATCCTGAAGTCGGCCACGATCAGCTTCGGTCAGAACCTGATCGCCGAGGACCTCCAACGCAGCCAGCAGGCCGCATCGGCGTGCGATCTCTACCTGGCCGTCGGTACATCCCTCGCCGTGTTCCCGATCAACGAGACGGTGAAGATCGCCCATCACGCCGGCTCGCGCATCATCATCCTCAACGGCGAACCGACCCCGTTCGACCCGATCGCCGACGTCGTGATCAACGCCGGCATCAGCCAGACGCTGCCGAAGATCGTTCGCGCCGTAGCCTGATCTCATGGCCACGTTCCGGGATCTCCTCCGGGCCGCCAAAGCCGACATCACCGAGGTCGATGTCGACGAAGGCGCTCGGCTCATCGATGACGGTCACCTGCTGCTCGACGTCCGCGAGCCCGACGAGTACGAGCAGGGCGCGATCCCCGGCTCGATGCACATTCCTCGCGGCACGCTCGAGACGTCGGTGGAGCAACGCATTCCCGACCGCGCCCAGCCGGTCGTCGTGATGTGTGCCGGCGGCACCCGTTCCGCCTTCGCCGTCCAGACCCTCCAGCAGCTCGGCTACACGAGCGCCGTCTCCATGGATGGCGGGTTCAACGGCTGGAAGGACGCCGGCAAGCCGTGGTCACGTCCTCGCACGCTCGGCCCCACCGAACGCAACCGCTATCAGCGCCACCTCCTGCTCCCCGAGGTGGGGGAGGAGGGCCAGCTCGCCCTGCTCGACGCCAAGGTCTTGCTGCTCGGTGCCGGTGGTCTCGGATCCCCGGCCGCGCTCTACCTCGCCGCCGCCGGCGTCGGAACGATCGGGCTCATCGACATGGACGAGGTCGACGAGTCCAACCTGCAACGGCAGATCATCCACCGGCTCGACCGGGTTGGCGAACGCAAGGTCGACTCGGCCAAGGCCTCGATCCACGCCCTCAACCCCGACATCACCGTGCACACCCACGACGTGCGGCTGGCCGCCGACAACGTCATGGAGATCATCGAGGGCTACGACGTCATCGTCGACGGGGCCGACAACTTCCCGTCCCGGTACCTGCTCAACGACGCGTCGGTGAAGGCCGGGATCCCGGTCGTGCACGGCTCGATCTTCCGGTTCGAAGGCCAGGTCACCGTCTTCGATCCGCGCCAGGGTCCGACCTATCGCGACATGCTGCCCGAGGCGCCACCGCCGGAGTTCGCGCCGTCGTGCGCGGAGGCGGGCGTGCTCGGTGTGCTGCCCGGCATCATCGGCAGCCTGCAGGCCCTCGAGGCGATCAAGCTCGTACTCGGGATCGGGGAGCCCCTGATCGGCCGCCTGCTGGTCTTCGACGCCCTCGATCTGGCGTTCCGGGAATTCCGGCTCAACGTGAACCCCGACAACATCGTGACCTGGGAGAACCGAGACCTCGTCGACATCGTCGATCTCGACGGTCTGTGCATGCCAGCCGTGCGCGGCGCCTGAGCGCACGAACCAGTGGTGCGCGGCGCCTGAGCGCAGAACCGCGGTCCTTCGCGCGGCGGCCGATACGCTCTTTCGGTCCCTGAGACAGGGGCGCTCTCCCTGGAGCACACCATTCTCGGCTTCCTGCAACGACTGCGAGACCGCAGCCCTCTGCCCGATGGCACCAATGCCATCGTGCTGGGCCTCGTGGTCAACGGACTCAGCACCTACGGCTTCCTGGTGCTGGCTCGTCGCGCCGTCGGCGATGAGGCCTATGGAGGACTCGCGGTCACGTGGGCGCTCGTCTACATCCTCGGCCCGGGCCTGTTCCAGCCCCTCGAGCAGGAAGTGGCTCGGGCGACCGCCGCTCGTGGCGCCCGCGGCGAGGGCAGCGCACCGGTGCTCCAGCAGGCCGCCCGGGTGGGAGCGGTCTCACTCGCACTCGTCTTCGTCGGCATCCTCATCGCGTGGCCGCTCGGTTTGGCCGGGATGCTCGACGATCGAGTCGATCTCCTCATCGCGCTGCTCCTCGGCCTGGCCGCCTTCGCGTTCGCCGAACTCGTGCGCGGCATCTTGTCGGGCCGCCACCTGTTCCAGGAGTACGGCCGTTACTTCGCCTTCGAGGGCGGCAGCCGCATGGTCATCGCCGCGATCCTCGCCGTCATCGGCATCGAGGTCGTCGGGGTGTACGCCCTCACGCTCGCGGCTGCGTTCGTCGTCGGCACGGTTGGGGCGGCCTACCACGTGCGCCCGTTCGTCCGCCCCGGACCGCCGGCGCACATGGCGGAGATCACGCCGGCCCTCGGGCTGTTGCTGGCCACCTCGATCTCCGAGGCCTTCCTGCTCAACGTGGGACCGGTCGCAGTGTCCATCGTGGGCGACGAACTCGGCGACGAGGCGCCCGGCGTCTTCCTCAACGGCCTGATCATCTCCCGCATCCCGCTCTTCTTCTTCCAGGCGGTGAAGGCATCGTTGCTGCCGAACCTCACCGCTCGCGCGACCGAAGGCGATCTCGACGGCTTCCGCGAGATCCAACTGCGGCTCGTCGCCGCGGTCTCGGTCGTCGCGGTCGGTTCGACGGTCGTGATCTCGTTCATCGGACCGTGGCTGATCGACCTGCTGTTCGCCGACGAACTGTCGGGCCGCGACATGGCGCTGCTGTCGGCCTCCGGCGGCGGCCTGATGCTGATGCTGTCGCTGTCGCTCGGGCTCGTCGCCCTTCACCACACCCGGCTCGCGATCGTCGGTTTCGTCACCGCCGTCGCTGTCTTCCCGGTGGCGATCCAGTTCTCCGACGAACCGTTCCTCCAGGTCGAGATCGCCCTGCTCGCCGCAACGCTCAGCGGATCCCTCGTCAACGGCATCCTGCTGCGGTTCGAGTTCGCCCGCCATCGGGCGGCCGGGCGGATGTCGGCCGCCGGGAGCTGATCAGCTCGGGGCTGCCCGCCGCGTCGCGGTGAGGGCGAGCGCGGCGAGGCCGAGGAACCCCAGCCACACCACCCGGTCGATCACGCCGAGCACGAAGCCCTCGTCGATGTCGAGTCCGATCAGCGGGCTCAGCGCGGCGATCAACGCCTCGCGGACACCGAGGCCACCGGGCACGAACCCGATGGCGACCGACGCGGCGCCGGCGACGGAGAGCACGAGTGCCTGGGTGAACGTCAGGTCGAGACCGATCGCCGACGCGGCCAGCACGAACCGCAGACCGCTCGTCGCCAGCCATGCGATCTCGACCCCGAGGACAGCGGCGCCCAGGCCGAATCGCCCTTCGGCCGGCGCCGTCGACGCGAACATGGCGCCGGCGCCGGCGAGGGCCGTGAGGCCGGCGAGCCCGACGATCAACCCGAGGACCGCTGACCCTTCGGCCGCGATGGCGATGCCGCCGACGATGCCGGTGGCCCCGATCCAGGCGATGCCCGGAACCGCGCTGGCCGCCACGGCCCCGCCGTAGGTCGCACCGCCCTCCGCGAGCGTCTGGACCGTCACCAGCAGCGAGCCCGGGAGCGGGAGAAGATTGGCGGCGGACGAGACGACTGCGGTTTCGGTGGCGAGTCGGCGCGTCGGGGTCTGGCCCGCGATCCGGGCGGCGACGACGAACTCGGCCGCCTTGAGGAGCAAGCTGAGTGGGGCGGCCACGAGGGCCAACCCGACGATCGGCCACCATCGCAGATCCGAGGTGGAGAGCTCGGCGCTCCGCCACGCCCAGGTCGCCGCCCCGACCAAGACGACCGTCGTCAGCGCCATGATCGGCCGACGAATCCGGTCGGGGAGCGGTTGCGCTCGCCGCTCCAGCAGCGAACGAAGGGTGGAGATCATCGAGGCGACGGTACCGGGCCGGCGTCGGTCGGGGATCGATCAGTCCGACAAGCCGGCCGGCCGCTCGGTCACCGTCCAGGCGTCGGGCGTGAGTGCGAGGCGGTGCAGGAACGTCGCGATCTCACCCCGCGTCACGGGGGCATCGGGGGAGTAGGTGGTCGGCGTGGTGCCGACGGTGATGCCCAGTGCGTAGAGCCAGCGAACCGCATCCCGGTAGAACGCGCCCTCGGGGACGTCGACGAACGGCGTCGGCGCCCCGCTCAGTTGACGCCCGCAGAGCCGCCACAGGAAGGTCGCCATCTGGCCCCGCGTCACCGGATCCGACGGCGAGAAGGTCGTCGGACTGGTGCCGACGGTGATCCCCGACGCCAGCAACCAGTCCACCGGGGTCGTGTACCAGGTGTCGGCTTCGACGTCGTCGAACTGCGACGAGCGGGGTGCGGTGGGTTCGCCCATGAACCGCCACAGGAAGGTCGCCATCTCGGCTCGGCTCATCGTGACCATCGGCTCGTACAACCCGGCGCGGCGGCCCGACGTCAGGCCGTTCGCCTTGAGGTAGTAGACCCCGGGGCCGAAGAACCGGTGCGGCTCGACGTCGATGAACGTGGCGTAGAGCTTGAGATCCATGAGCGAGGTCGTGAGTCCATCGGCGGTGCGGGCGGTGACGGTGATCGCTCGGGTGTCGAGGGTGATCGGAACCGACTCCTCGAAGCCGTGGGCGGGGCCGGCGGCCGGATAGGTCTCCGACAGGTCGTCGACCGTTACATCGGCTCGCACGGTCTTCCACGGGGCGCCGTCGACCGCGATGTCGACCTCGACGGTCGCGGACGGCGCACTGCGATGGATCGCCCAGCCGTCGAAGTCGACCCGGTCCTCGAAGTAGCGAGGCGAGAGATGGCCGAACAGCGGGACCGAGGCCGCGGCGGCGATGCGGACCTCGTCGATTCGCTCGTAGAGGGCCGTCCCCGGGCAGGAGGTGGCTTGGTTGTCGCGATGGCCCGAGATCGCGGCGACCTCGACCCGCTCCCCGTACTCGGTGAACTCGTTGCCGCTCGATCGGACGACGACCGAGCCGAGCGGGTCGACGCCATGGAGCGAGCACTTCCAGCCGAGGAGCGCCGCGAGCGCATCGATGACCGGCTGCCCCGGGTCGACGTCGCGGAACGTGCCGAGGACGGCCACGCCGACGCTCTCGGCGTTGAGGCCCAGGGTGTGGCCGCCCGTGAGCGGATCGTGGAGTGCCCCGCTACGGGTCTGCCAGATCCGGCCGAATCGGTCGACGATGAAGTTGTACCCGATGTCGTCCCACTCCCGCGTCTCCATATGGAAGCTCTGGATGCCGCGCAGGATCGCCGGGACGTCGGCTTCGTCGTAGTCGTTGTCGTTGACCGTGTGATGAATCACGCCATGGCGGAGGCCGACGTCGGCCCGGCAACCGCTGCCGAACACCGACGATCCGATCGGACAGTCGAAGGCGTCGCGTCGGGCCCGGCTCGTCCAGTTGTGCCGCTCGATGATCTGCAGCCCGGCGACGGGCGACACCGTCGTGAAGGCGTCGGACGCGATGGCGAGCGCTGGTGGGTCGGCGTGGATGCGGTGGACGCGCAGCCCGGTGGCGTCGATTCGGGGGAGTGGGGTGACCCGGAAGGCGACCGCATCCGTGCGCAACACGGGCGAGCCGTGTTCGCGGCCGGTGGGGTCGGGCGGGCCGTGGTCGTGGTCGGCGGTGATCTCCACCGGGTTCGACCAGCCGGCCTCGGTGAGGGTCTCGATCGTCGCGACCGGGGTGTGTCGGGCGCCGAACCAGCTCAGGCTGACGCCGATGAGTCCGGTCGCTTCGATGTCGGTGAGGCTGTCGATCCGGTCGCCTCGTTCGGTTGCTCCCGCGATCGCACCGAGGGTCGGCCAGATCGAGACGGTGGAGGCCGCAGCGGCCGCTTGGAGGATCGAGCGGCGGGTCGGTCTCACACGCGCATCTTGGCGGGAAGCTCGACGCCCTCGGCGAAGGCCTCAGGCTTGCCGGCGAGCCGCCACAGGAAGGTCGCCAGCTGCCCACGGGTGAGCTCGGCATCGGGCTCGAAGGTGGTCGGGCTGGTGCCTGCGGTGATCTCGTGCAGCACCATCCAGGCGACGGCATCGGTGTAGAACCGACCCGGCTCGACGTCGTCGAACTGATCGCTCGGCGGAACCCCCGGCTCCCCGGCCAGTCGGTAGAGGAACGCCGCCAGCTGGGCCCGGGTGACCACGCCGTCCGGCGTGAACTCGGTCGGGCTGGTGCCGGTCGTGATCTCTTGTTCCTTCATCCACGCGACCGCGTCGGAGTACCAGGTCGCCTCGGGGATGTCGTCGAACCCGCTCGGTGCATCGGGAGCCGGCTCGCCGACGAATCGCCAGATGAAGGTGGCTGCCTGCGCCCGGGTGACGGGGTCGCGAGGAGAGAAGATGCCGGGGGCGGTGCCGGTCGTGATCTGCTCGGCCGCCATCCAGTTGACCGGCTCGTAGAAGAAGTCGTTGGTGCCGACGTCGATGAAGCCGGTCGGCTCGAAGTTGCTCGAGACCGGACAGATCGGGTTGAGGTTGCCGAAGTCGGCCTCGCAGCCGCGCTGGATGGCGGCCTGGAACCGGAGCCCGAACGGCGGGAGGTCGTCGTACCCGGCGTCGTCGGGGGTGGCGAAGACGCCGTTGATGCCGCGGACCTCGATCGTGCGTTCGGAACCGACGATCGTGACCAGCGCGTTGGTGATGCGGCCCGACTCGGGGAGGTCGGTGACGAAGATCTGTTGCACGGTGCCGACGTCGAGGTCGGCCGAGGAGTACTCGGCCAGCCACTCGCTCACCTGGCTGACGGTGAACTCGAACTCACGGCGGGCGAAGGGGTTCTGGGGGTTGCCATCTTCGTCGGGCGCCGCGTCGAAGGGGTCGGGCTTGGCGATGTGGTACGGCTGGGCGCCGCCGAACGCCGACGAGTTCTCGGTCGATTCGCTGTGGCCGCCGTTGCTCGACGAGTAGAAAGTCTGGACGATCTCCTCGCCGAATGTCACGACCACGTTTGTCGTCGAATCGGCGCCGGCGATGCGGCCGCCGAGCTTGGCGTCGAACCCGCCGTACACCTGGTCCCGGACCGAGTCGAACACGTCGAAGGCCAACGACTCGCTGTCGATCGCTCGATGGACCGCATAGCTGCGGCCGGCGATCGACTGAGCCCGATGGGCCTCGAGCGGCCAGCTGATCGGCATCTCGGCGAGGCCGCGCAGATACTCGCGCAGCGGCAGGTAGATGACGACGAAGGCGCCGTCGTCGGCGTCGGGATCCGAGAACACGTTGCGGCTGGTGAAGTGCAGCGCGCCCTGGTCGTGCTCGCCGTACTCGTACTGCGGGGTGCCGCCGCTGGAGACGAGGTCGCCGATGCCGACCACGGCGCCGTCAGGCCAGGTGATGACGGGGGTCGCCGCGATACAGCCACTGCAGCTGTCGTCGCCGCCATCGATCTCGAGGATCCACTTCCACGTCTCGACCGTCGGATTGCCCGACACGCTCGCACAGTCGCCGGCGGCGTCCGTCTGACAACCCTGCTCGATGCGCACTGACGTGCCCGCAGGGAGCACCTGATCACCGATGGTGACCATAAGCGTGCCCTCGTAGCTGTCGCTGCGGCCCTCGTCGATCGTCACCCGGACCGAGTCGGGGCGTCCCTGGCCGAGGCGGACACGAATACCCTCGCCTGCGGCGGCGTCGGCAAGAACCGGGTCACCCACCGTGGATTCGATTGTGGTTGCCCGCGGCTCGACGATCGTCCCGTCGTAGTAGTAGGCGAGGATGTCTTCGGCCAGGTCGCCGGCCTCGGCGCGACCGAGCGCGCCGTACTGGCTCATCCCGACGCCGTGACCCCACCCGCCGCCGACGAAGCGCAGGGTCGGCTCAGTGTCCTGCGCGACCGCTTGCTCAGGGAGCGCAACGGTCACGCCGGCGAAGAGGCTCAGGAGAAGAAGACGACAGAGTCGATACCGGAACATCCCGGATCCCAATCGGCGGACCGCCCGCAGCGGTTCGCCAGCGTAGCGGTCCGTTGTGTCAGATCCGTGTCACCCAGGGTGACCGGGTCTCGACCCGGTGACGCCCTACGGTGGCGATTGTTCGTCAATCCCGGCCCGGAACCGCCGATGGACACGAAGTCCGCTCTCGATCGGAGCTCACGATGCGTTTGTCCCCCCGCCTTCTCTTGCTCGTCGCGCTCGCACTGGTGGCGACCGGCCTCCCCGCGGCGGGAGCGACCGACGACACCAGTGATGGCGGCGCCGCACCGGCCACTGAGGCGGGAGACGACACGACGATCGTGATGATCCGGCCCAGCCAGGGACTGCAGGCCGCGGCCGACGGCGACCTCGACGACCTCGACGGGGTGACCGTCGACGGGACGCTCGACGAACTCGGCCTCGTTCGACTCGAGGTCACCGAGGCCGGCTTGGCCTCCCTTGAAGCCGCCGGGTTGGCCGGCTCGGTGCTCGCCGACCACCGGATGGAGGTCTTCCTCGACGAGTCGACGGTGATCGTCGAGGCCGACGCCGCAGAGACAGCGGGCTTCGACGGCAGCGGCGCGCTGGTCGCGGTGATCGACAGCGGGGTCAATCCCGATCAGGGTGCGTTCACCGGGCGCATCGTGGCCGAGGCGTGCTTCTTGTCCGCGGTCGGTGGGTTGTGCCCCGTCGGCGGCACCTCCAGCACGGCGGCGGGCTCGTCGATGCCGTGCACGATCCCGGCCGCCGACTGTGCTCACGGAACCCACGTGGCCGGTATCGCGGTCTCCGCACTACCGGGCCTCGAAGGGGTCGCGCCGGGCGCCGGTCTGGTCGCGATCCGGGTGATGAAGAACGGTGGTGGACCGTTCACGATCAGCACCGTCGACGTGTTGTCCGCGCTCGACCATGTGCTCGCGCTGACCCGCGACGGCCTCAACATCGCGGCGGTCAACCTCAGCCTCGGCGGTGATCCCACCATCTGCACGGCCACCGACTCGGGCACGGTCAACCTGCGCGCCGACTACGAGAACGCGGTCGATCTCCTCGCCGCGGAAGGCGTTGCGGTGGTCGCCGCATCCGGCAACAGTGCCGACGCCGCCATCCCCGTCACCGACGTCGCCTTCCCCGCCTGCCTCGACAACATCATCACGGTCGGTGCGACCGAGCGTGATGCCGGTGTCGGCTTCGCCCCCGACGCCGGCCCCGAGGTCACCGAGTTCACCCAGTACAGCGGGAGCGGGCTCGACCTGGTCGCCCCGGGCTACGGCATCGAGTCGCCCGTTCCCGGCAGCACGTCGGTGTTCGACGGCACCTCGATGGCCGCGCCTCATGTCGCCGCGGCCTTCGCCATCCTCGACGGCAGCCAGAGCGGCTGGACCCCCGACCGATACGCCGAACTGTTGCGCAGCACCGGCGTCATGGTCGAGCGCCACACCGCAGACCCCGGTGACCGTCACGATCGCTACCCCGAGCTCCGACTGCTCGATGCGCTGGACTTCGTCCCCTTCAGCGACGCGTCGCACGGGTTCTGGGTCGCGGCGGCCGACTGGGCGAAGTACACCGGCGTCAGCGCCGGCATCGGCGGCAACCTCTACGACCCCAACTCGACGCTCACCCGCGCTCAGGCGGTCACCTTCCTGTGGCGGCTCATGGGCGAGCCGGCGCCATCGGGCCCCAGCGGCTTCACCGACGTGCCCGACGGGACGTTCTACACCGACGCGGTGGCGTGGGCGGCCGAGGAAGGGATCACGGCCGGCACCGGCGGTGGATTGTTCGAACCCAACGAACCCGTGACCCGCGCCCAGATGGCCACGTTCCTGTGGCGGCTGGTGGGGGAACCGTGCTGCTTCGCCGATCCGGGCTTCACCGACGTGCCCGCGAACATCTTCTACACCGAAGCCGTTCGCTGGATGGCCCACAACGGCATCACGGTCGGCACCTCGCCGACCACCTTCTCGCCCAACGACGTCGTCACCCGTGCCCAGATGATCACGTTCATCTGGCGGCTCGTGAACTCACCCGATGCGTGGAGCGGCGGCGTGGCGCCTCCTGACCTGGTGATGTTCTGATCGACCGCGGAGCGGTCAGCCCCAGAGGTTGCCCGGCTTGGACCCGCGGGTCTCGAGGCCGTACTTGACGATGCACCGGACGGCCTGCACGCCGTCGCGCCAGTGGATCTTCTTGCCCTCGGCGTAGGTTCGACCCGAGTAGGAGATCCCGACCTCCCAGACCCGCCATCCGCCGGCGGCGACCTTGGCGGTGATCTCGGGCTCGATCCCGAACCGCTCCTGTTCGAGCTCGATCCCCTGGATCACCTCTCGACGGAACGCCTTGTAACAGGTCTCCATGTCGGTGAGGTTGAGGTCGGTGAACATGTTCGACAGCAGGGTGAGCAGGCGGTTGCCGACCGAGTGCCAGAAGTACAGGACCCGGCGAGGCCGCCCGGACTGGAATCGGGAACCGAACACGACGTCGGCCCGGTCGTCGAGCAGGGGCTCCATGATGAGGTCGTAGTCGATCGGGTCGTACTCGAGATCGGCGTCCTGCACGATCACGAAGTCGGCGGTCGCCTCCTTGAAGCCACGGCGAATCGCCGCGCCCTTCCCCTGGTTGACCTCCTGCAGATAGACCTTGATCCGGGGGTCGGTGAAGCCGGCCAGGATGTCGCGGGTGCCGTCAGTGGAGCCGTCATCGACGATGACCAGCTCGGCCGTGTGCGGGGTAGCCAGCACGCGGTCGACGATCTCCTCGATCGTGGCCAGCTCGTTGTAGCAGGGCATCACGACGCTGAGGCGAGGGGTGAAGGTATCGCTCATCGGGGAGTCAACCTAGCGAACCGGCGTCTCGGTGAGGTGCCGTTGCGCGAACGCGGGGCACCGTGGCCGGCCCGGGACCCTTCGAGCGACGCACTATCGTGGCACCGGCCATGCGTACCCATCCGGCGCCTCTTCCCGCGGTCGACGAACCGTCTCCCGGAGCAGTGATGCCGCGGTTGCGCGCCCTCGGCTTCCGCTTCCTTCACATCATCGATGCGGTGACCCTGTTCGCGGTGATGCACCTGATCACCACCGCCCGCTTCGGGTTCGACTGGCCGACCTTCACCTACTCGTACTACCTGGTCGGGTTCGTGCTCGCGACGGCGATCCACGTGCTCGTCTACTACTTCGGCGGGATGTACGAGTACGAGCAGCGGCTCGGACGCCCACCGTGGCTTCCCCGGGCGATCGCGCTCACCGCCGTCGCCATCCTCGTGTCGGCGTCGATCGCGCTGGTGACCGGTCGGTACCTCATGCCGCGCGGCAACCTGGTCGCCCTCTTCTTCGTCGCCTCCGCGTTGGTGTCGTTCAACCGCTGGTTCGCCCGGCGGATCCGCTCCCGGCGGTTCGGATCACCCAAGGTGTTGCTCGTCGGGGTGCCCGACGACATCGAGCTCGCCCGTGAACACATCAACGACTCCGGCTCCGACGCCGCGGTCGCAGGCACGGCCCCCAACGCGAAGGGGTTGCTCGACGTCGTCGACCGCCACGGCGCCACCGACGTCCTGCTCCTCAGCGGCGAACCGCTGAGCGAGATCTATCCCGCTCCGCTCGACCAGCTCGAACATCGCCTGATCGGGGTGTACCGCCGGGTCCTGCCGGTCGACACGCTGCTGGGCCTCCAGCGCAGCCGCGAGATCGCCGGCATGCCGTTCGTGGCGTTGCGCACGCACGCGGTTCCGCTCTACCGCCTCCGACTCAAGCGACTGTTCGATCTCGTGGCCCTCGCCCTGATGGCGCCGTTCGCGATCGTCATCGTCGGTGCGGCGGCGCTCTATGCCCGCATCGTGGCCGGCAAGGGCATCATCTTCCGTCAGGAACGAGTCGGGCGCCGAGGTCACCCGTTCACCGTGCTCAAGTTCCGGACGATGATCCTCGACGCCGAGGCCCACACCGGCCCGACCCTGGCGACCGAGGACGACCCCCGGGTGCTGAAGGGCATGCGCTGGTTCCGGGCGGCCCGACTCGACGAGCTGCCCCAGCTCTGGAACGTCGTCCGCGGCGAGATGTCGCTCGTCGGGCCCCGGCCCGAACGTGCCGAGTTCGTCGACCAGTTCGAACAGCTGATGCCGGGCTACAACCGTCGCCACGACATCCCGCCGGGCATCACCGGGTTGGCGCAGATTCGTGGCCGCTACCAGACCGACCCGGGGTTCAAGCTGGGCCACGATCTCCAGTACATCGTGAACTGGTCGCCGATTCTCGACCTGATGATCCTGGCGCAGACCGTGGCCGTGATGGCGCGGCGATCGGCCCGGTGACCCGCCTCGTCGAGGGCCAGCCCCGTTCGCTGTCGGTCATGATCCCGGCGCTGAACGCCGGGTCGGTGATCGACCGTTGCCTCGATGCGGTCCTCGCCCAGGAGGTCGACCTCGAGTTCGACGTCGTCGTCTCGGTCGGACCCTCGAACGACGACACCGCCGAACGAGTCGATGCCCGAGCCGCCGTCGACCCGCGAGTTCGGCGAATCGACAACCCGACCGGCGCCACGCCCGCCGCGCTCAACCTCGCCATCCAGTCGACCAGCGGTGATCTCGTCGTCCGAGTCGACGCCC
>CAZEML010000017.1:16058-18913 GCA_964513285.1 uncultured Candidatus Nemicrothrix sp. | reverse complement strand
GAACTGCCGCCGGGGTACCTGCAGCGCATCCTCGACACGGCCGCCGAGACGGGCGCGGCCAACGTCGGCGGCATCCAACGAGCGGTCGGCGACGATCCGTGGTCGCGGGCGATCGCGGCCGCGATGCGTTCCCGCTTCGGTGTCGGGCCGGCCCAGTTCCGCTCCGGCAGCCACCAAGGTCCGACCGACACCGTGTATCTCGGCGGCTTTCGTCGCATGGCACTCGACACGGTCGGTGGCTACGACGAGTCGCTGATCCGCAACCAGGACTACGAGCTCAACTACCGCCTCCGCAAGGCCGGGTTCGTCGTGTGGCTCGATCCCGAGCTGGTGGTCGAATACACGCCCCGAGGGTCGCTCACCAGTCTGTGGAGCCAGTACCGCCAGTACGGCAAGTGGAAGCGGATCGTGATCAGCCGGAGTCCTCGCTCGCTGCGGCTCCGCCAGATGGCGGCGCCGGCCCTCGTGCTCGGCTTGATCCTCTCCGCCGTGCTGGGCGTGTTGGGCAGCCCGTTCGGCGTCGTGCTCCCCGCGGTCTATCTCGCCGCCGTCGCGTACTTCGCCCTCCGGCCGCGTGGCGCACCGCGACGGCGGGTCGCCGCCGCGTTCATCACCATGCACCTCGCGTGGGGCTTCGGGTTCCTGTTCAGCTGGCGCTGAATCGTCGCAGCTTGGCGCTGGGTCAGTCGCGCGTGGTGAGGGTGTTGTCGCCACCCGACGCCACATGGTCGAGATAGGTCTGCACGACCGCCTCGGGTTCGCCCAGCTCCATCAACCGGCCGTGGTCGAGCCAGCCGACCGTGTCGCACTGGTTGCGCATCAGCGTCGCGTTGTGACTGACCAACAAGATGGTGGTGCCGCGCTCGCGCAGCATGTTCATGTGGTTCATGCAGCGACGCTGGAACTCTTCGTCGCCGACCGCGATGACCTCGTCGACCAGGAGGATCTCGGGGTCGACGTTGACCGCCACCGCGAACCCGAGCCGGACGTACATGCCGCTCGAGTAGATCTTGACCGGCTCGTCGATGAAGTCGCCGATGCCGCTGAACTCGATGATCTGATCCATCGCCGCGTGCATGTGCTTGCGGCTCAGGCCGAGCATGGCGCCGTTGAGGTACACGTTCTCCCGGCCGGTGAGGTCGGGATGGAAGCCCGACCCCAGCTCGAGCAACGCCGACAGGCGTCCCTCGGTCGTGATCGAGCCCTGGGTGGGTCGATGGATGTTGGCCATCAGGCGCAACAGGGTCGACTTGCCGCTGCCGTTGTGGCCGATCAGCCCGAAGAACGAGCCGGGCTCGACCTCGAGGCTGATGTCGCGCAGCACCCAGAAGTCGTCCTTGTCGTTGCCTCGCCCGAAGCGCAGCATCGCTTCTTTGATGCTGCTGGGACGGTTGCGTTCGAGCCGGAACCGCTTCGAGACGTTGGAGACCGAGATCGAGCCGACGGTCATGGTTCCTCGCTGATCTCCATGCTGCGGGCCCGGAAGTACACCCAGCCGACCGAGAAGGTCACCACCGCGTACCCGAGGCCAGCGAGCAGCTTGCCCGCGGACGGGGCCTGCAGGAAGTACACCCCGTCGCGGGCGATCTCGACGAACACGGCGGGCGGAGTCCACTCGACCAGCGCCTTGGCCGGAAGCCCGTAGGCCTCCTCGGGCACCTGGGTGAGCGGGTAGATGATCGGCACCAGGAAGAAGCCGACGTTGAGCAGCACACCGACGAGGTACTGCACATCGCGGTACCGGGCGTTCATCACCGAGAACACGAAGCCGAGCCCGAGCCCGAACGCCATGGTGAGCAGGAGGGCGATCGGCAAGAAGATCGCGGTCCACGAGATGTTGGCGAGCACCGCCATGATCAACAGCAGGACGCCGGCTTCGAGCCCGGTCTGGATCGCGTTGGAGACCGCACCGCCGAGCAAGGCGGTCTCGGTCGGGAAGTAGATCTTCTTGCGGAGGTCGGCGACGCTCAGCAACCAACCCATGCAGCCGTTGACGACGCCGGTGAACAGCGACCACACGATCAAGCCGGTGAAGAGGAACAGGCCGAAGTTCTCGGCGTTGCCGTTGTCGGTGCCGGGTGCCTGGGCCCCGAACACGGTGCCGAACGCGAAGCTGTACACCGCGACCGTGGTGAGCGGGTTCGCGAACGACCAGAACCAGCCGAGCAGGCTGCGCTTGTAGCGGGCCTTGGACTCGCGCTCCGCGAAGTTCAGGATGAGGTTGGTGCTCTTTCGCACCGCGGGAGACAGGGTCAGCATCGTGGTTCAGCGCCGCCGGTGCGCCCTGCGATCCTAGCGAGAGGCCCACGAGTACCCTGCCACCATGGGATCGCCGACCACGACGGGAACCAGCCGGTCGCGATCGCGATCGTGGTTGATCGCGGTCTGGCTCGTCGTCTACAGCAACGGGGTCCTGATCTTCATCGCTCGCCGGAGCCTCGACCTCCCCGGCACCTGGGAAGGACCGGTCCTGCGACCGGCGATCGTGCTGGCCACCCTGGTCGGGGTCGGCATGGTGGCGCTCGACCATCAACGGCTCGACGGGGTGCGGCTGCGGTCGGTGCCGATGGCGCCGTTCGCGGCAGCGGCGGCCTTGGGGGCGTGGGCGGCGCTCGGCTCGCTGTGGAGCCTCGACTCGGAGGTCTCGCTGTGGTGGGGACTCGTCTACATCGGCCTGCCCTGTGTGGCGTGGGTGATCGCCGACACGTCGCCGGAGGCGTTCCGGAACGGCCTCGCGCTGGGCACCGGGTTCGTGCTCGCCTTCAGCTTCGTGTTGCTCGTGGTCAAGACCTCGTGGGCCACCGACTTCAACGACGACTGGCTCCGGCGGACCTACGTCGCCACCAAGCGCTACT
>CAZEML010000017.1:0-16048 GCA_964513285.1 uncultured Candidatus Nemicrothrix sp. | reverse complement strand
CGGCTTCGCGCCGATCTGCGCCCTCGCGGTGTTCGCCGGTGTCGCCTTCGCGGTCGAGCGACGCCGGCTGCTCGGCGCGCTGCTGATCGCGCCAGGACTCATCGGCCTCGCCGGCAGCGGGAGCCGCACGGCGTGGCTGGCGTTCGCGATCGGCGGGGGCGCGGCGACGGTGCTCGTGTTGGCGCGGCGGGCCTACCTGAACCGGCCTCGGCGCTGGATCCCGGGCGCCACGGCGGCGGCGTTCGGCGCGGGTGTGGTCGGGGTCGTCGGCGGTGTCGCAGTCCTGTGGGACGAACCGACCTTCGACCAGCGGCGCACGATCTGGCGGTTGGTCGGCGACCACATCGCCGACGCACCGATCGTGGGCAACGGGTTCGCCGCCTTCTGGCGAGTTCCCGAACTCCACACCGACGAACTGCTCCAGCGAGGTTCGGCGCACGGATCGGTGCCGGAGCTGCTGCTCGGCACCGGCATCGTGGGCCTCGCGCTGTGGCTCGTCGTGGTCGGCATCGCGGTGGTGGGGGTCGGACGTGCCGTCTGGCGGAATCCAGGCGTCGAGTCGTGGTTGTGGGCCGCGGTCGTCGCGATGTTGATCGTCGAGAACCTCACCGAGAGCTTCGTCCTGTGGTTCTCCTACAACTGGATCCTGCTGATCGCCGCGGCGCTGCGGTTCGGTGGCCGATCGACGACGCGGCGGATCGAGACCCCCGAACGGACCCTGATCAGCGTCGACTGATCACGCGCCCGGGAGCCGGGCGCGGAGGGCGCCGCGAACTCGCCCGAGAAACGCGCTGACCATCCGCAGCGGCGACCGGGTCAATGCGTCGTGTTCGGCGCGAAGCGCGGCCAGCTCGGCGTCGTGACGACTGCCTTCGCCGGGGATGAAGTGGGCGCTGGCGAGACGGCGGGCGTCGCCGATGGGCGCGAGGACCGGCCGGTCGCTGAGCCGGTCGATCACCCGAGCATGGGTCTCGTGCCAGATCGCTTCGTCCTCGTCGGTGTTGGCGTTGCCGTGGTCGAGCCGGCGATACAGCGAGGTCTCCGCGCTGATCGAGGTGACCCCGCAGAGCTGCGCGACCCGCACGAACAACTCCCAGTCCTCGAAGACGGGAAGGTCTTCGTCGAACCGCAGCCCGAACGTGGCCATCGCCGCTCGCGGGAGGGCGACCGAGCACAGCGGGGTCTCGTTGTGGCTCAGGTGGGCGAGCAGGTCGAATCGATCGGCGAACGGTCGCTCGACCGGACCGGTCGCCCGGACGGGTTGGGTCCCGCCGTCGGTGGTCCACGCCTGGCTGAGCGTGACGGCCCGGATCATGGTGCCCGGCGCCTCGGCCGCGGCGGTGGCGAACGAGGCGAGCCAGTCCTCGGTCACGAGATCGTCGTCGTCGAGGAAGCACACATAGTCGCCCTCGGCGGCATCGAGCCCTGCGTTCAGTGGACGGGACCGGCCGCCACCGGTGGCATGGACGGTGCGGAGACGAGCCGGCCGGGCGTCGGCGGGAAGCCCGCGCTCGACCGCCTCGACCAGTGCGGCGTCGTCGGTGTGGACGACCAGCAGGGTTTCGTGGTCGCCGTGGGTCTGGGCCGCGATCGAGGCGAGGGCCTCGGCCAACGACTCCGGGCGTCGGCCCTGGGTCCGGACGATGGTCGTGAAGGACGGCTCGACCGGGGTGACCGGAACGAGGGCGTCGAGGCCGAGCGACGCCGCCAGTTCGTTGAGGCCGCCGCTCATCGGGCGGACCGAACCGCTCGGCGGAGGCGTCCGAGGACGCGACGGGCTCGATCGATCGGCGACCGGTCGAGCCGGGCTTGGAGCGCATCGGCGTGGTCGCCGAGGGCGTGGAGTTCGGCCTCGAGTTCGTCGACCCGCTGGGCGAGGACCTCGCTGCGTGCTCGCTCGCCCTGCGCGGTGTCTCGGGCGTGCAGCACCTCGCGACGCAAGACGTCGGGATCGTCGGCGTCGATCGGATCGGGCGCGTTGGGCGTCGACACGCTCGGAGACTACTCGGCGGTGGCGTCGGCAGCGGGCGCCGCGATGCGGGCTCGATGCACCGACGGCTGGATCGTCGGCGTGCGGCGAGGCCAGGTTCCGTGCGGGTCGTCGGGCGGGAGATGGTCGGCGTTGCGTCGGCGGTCGTTCGGGTCGTCGGGCCGGTGGTGGCCGGGGTGGTACCAGGGATCGACGATCTCGCCCCAGCGCCCGACGAAGGCCTCCCACTCCCACGATTCGATCACCGGCACCCGACTGGCCGACTCGCGGTGGAGCAGCGGTGAGGTCGGATCGACGATGATCCGCCCGACCTCCCGTTGGAGCTTGAAGCACAGGTCGACGTCGTTGAAGTTCGCCGGGAGGGCCTCGTTGAGGCCACCGACCGCGAGCAGGTCGCTCCGACGCCCGACCGCGCAGGCGGCGGTGACGGCAGCGACCTCCCGAGCCTGTCGGAACCGGGGCGGCAGGCGCTCGACTTCGACGCCGACGTGGGGGTGGAGCGGCAAGGCGTCGTCGATCACGACCCCGATGTGCTGCAGGGAGTGGTCCGGATACAGCAGGGCAGTGCCGACGAGCGCAACCGCCCGATCGCGGAGGTGCTCGATGAGCGGGCGGAGCCAGCCTTCGGTGAGCATCTCGATGTCGTCGTTCAACAGCACCACGGTGTCGTGGGAGGCCGCGAGCAGGCCGGTGTTGATCGCCGCTGAGAAGTTCCAGGGCCCCGGGCGCCGCACGACTCGGACCTCGTCCGCTTCGAGCTCGGCCGCGTCGCCGTCGAACTCGTCGCCCACGATCAGGACGACCTCGACGGTCGAGACGCCGGACCCTCGCGCCGCTCGGATTGCGTGCTCGACGAGCCGCGAGCCGTCGGGGTGCCGCGTCCCCGCGGTCGGCACGAGGAAGGAGACCGCGTCGGCTGCCGGCTCGCGTCGTGGCTCGGTGACGAGCCGGGCGGCCGCTCGGCTCGCGTCGTCGTTGACGGTCTCCGCCGACTCGCGCTCGAGCAGCGGGCGGGGGAGGTGGGCGACAGCGGTGGGGTCGAGTGCGGCCAACGCATCGAGGCGGGCGGCCATCGACCCCGACGAGGCAGCTCCTCGAACGGCCACGAGGTCGAGTTCGTGGGCGTGCCGGGAGATGAACGTCGGCGACCACGCCGGCCGCAGTCGTCGCTCACCATCGACGATGGCATCGCCGATCACGGCCTGGATCGCGGCGTCGTCGACGAACGTCTGGCGGATCGCGGCGACGGCGTCGGGTCGCAAGGTGCTGTCGGCGCTGACCTGGATCGTGGCCAACGGCTCGTTCCCATCTCGCTCCAACGTCCAGCCGGCGTCGGTCTGGGCGTGGAGGGAGCGGATCAGCCGCGACCCGGCCGGTGTCTCGCCGTCGACATCGGACACGATCAGAAGCACGGACATGGGCAGGGGCTGACGGTAGCGTCCCTGCATGTCGCAGGGGCGATCGATGCCGAGCACGCGGGCCCTGGTGCTCGTCGCCCTTGTCCTTTTCGCCTTCTGGCGGCCCCTCTTCGCGGGCGGCACGTTGGCGCCCGACGATCAGCTGTGGCTCAGCGATCCCTTCAACGCCGACCCACCCGCCGGCTTGACGATCGAGGTCGCCGAGCGCGACGCCGCCACGATCCACGGCTGGTGGGCGGGGTGGGCGGAGGACCTTCGATCCGGTGACCTGAGCTGGTGGCGCGACGTCGGCGCCGGTGAGCCGGTGCTCGCGGAAGGGCTGCCGATCACTCACCTGGCCTACCTGCTAGTCCCGGACTGGTATGCCCCTGGGCTCGTGGCGGCGCTGGCCGTGCTGCTCGCGGCCTTCGGCGCGATGCGCCTGAGCGACCGTCTCGGGCTGGCGCCGATCGCCGGCTTGCTCTCGGGAATCGCGTTCGGTTTCTCCGGCCTGATGTTCGCGTGGATCGGCTGGCCTCATGCGACCGCGATCGCGCTCGCGCCCTGGGTCGTCTCGGCGGTGTTGGGCGTCCGCGAGACGCGCACGGTCAGATCGATCGTCGGTGCGGCGGTGGCGATCGCGCTGCAGCTCTGGTGCGGTGTCTTCGCCATCGCGGCGTTCACGCTCCTCGGTGTCGCCGCCTGGCTCGGGTTCGAGGCGATTCGCTGTGGTCGTCGGGGCGGCCTGCTCGGCGCGAGCGGTTCGGTGGCCCTGGGTGCCATGCTCGCCGCACCCCACCTCTGGCCCCGGTGGGAGCGGTGGTCGTGGGCCGACACCGCTCACCTCGAGACCGCCGGCGACACGAGCGCACCGTTGCTCACCGCGATCACGGCGATGTTCGGGAGCGGGTTCGGCAATGAATCCGTCGGCGTTCAATGGTTCGAGTCGGGTTCGTTCCAGCTGTCGGTCGGATTCGTGGGCGCCACGACCGTCGTCGCCGTCCTGGTCGGGCTCCTGATGGGCCGGGTCGCCGGAGGCGTCATCATCGTCGGCCTGCTCGGCGTCGCGGTGGCCTACGTCGGCGGTCCGTTCGACGCGCTCAGCGACCTGGTGGCGGGCAGCGGATCCCTCGCGTCGCACGCGCGGGTCCTGTTCGTCCTCGCCCTGGCGCTCGCTGCGGGTGCGGGAGCCGACGCCCTGGTTACCGGCGAGATCGCAGGCGTGGCGTGGCGCGAGCGGCTGCGTTCGGCTGTGATCCCGCTTGGCGTGGCAGCGCTCGTCGTGCTCGTCGTCACGGCCGGTTGGCTCGACGTGCTGCGCGACGGTCGAGGGCTGCGTGCGGTCGCCGCCCAATCCGTCGCAACGGTCGTCGTCGCCGCGATCGCGTCGACCCTGGTGATGCTCTGCACCCGTCGGCGGCTCGCCGGCGGCGGTGTCGCCATCGCGTTCGTTGCGCTCGCCGCCTACGAACTGCTGACGTTCGGGATGCCGATTCCGACCGTCACCGACCGGGACGAACGCCCGACGGCCACGTCGGCCCACGACGCCCTCCTCGCGGTGCTCGACGACCACGGCCGCGTCGCAGGGGATCACGACGCGTTCTCGCCCGCTGACGCGGCCCGCTTCGGAATCGCCGACGTCCGCGCCCCCGGACTGCGCTCCCCGGCCGAGGTCGAGGCGTTCGCGGCGGTCGATCCCTCGAGCATGTTCGCGGCGGTCGGCGGCGGCCCCTTCGCCCCCGTGATCCGCGTTCGCGACGACGCCGACCCGTTCGCCGCGCCGTTGTGGGACACGTTGGGTGTCGATGCCTGGGTCCTGCCGCGGGATGCGGCGCCGCCCGGTCGGCGGGTCGACCCGATCCCGCAGACGCGTTCGACGCTGGCGGCCACATCACCGATCGGCATGGTCATCGTGCCCGAACACGGGCTGCGGGCCGTCGTCATCGATCTCGCCAGCCCGGCGTTCACGACCGTCGCGCTCGAGGTCGAGGCCGACGGTGTGGTCGTCACGTCGTCCACCGTCATCCGCCGGGCGCTCGATGGCCCGGTCGCGGCGCCGATCGCCGGCGAGCTTCTCCCGGCCGGGGCGACGGCCCGGGTGATCGTGACCGTCGACGCCGGCGATCAGCCGGTCGAGGTCGGCACCACCGATGGGTCCCCGGCGCTCGGCACGATCGGCGGCGCGCCCGATGACGAGTTGGTGTGGACCGACGGCGCCCTCGTGATCGCCCGCCCGACACCGCGGGTGTGGTGGGACGGAAGCGAGGACGCTGGGCTCGCCGTGGTGACCGAGCAGGCCGACCGGCTCGTGGTCGACGTGCGCGCCCCAGGCGGAGGAACGCTCGTCTCCGACCTCATCGGCGAGCCCGGGTGGACCATCGACCTCGATGGGGAGCCCGTGTCGGCCTCACTGATCGACGACCTGGTGCTCGGGGTCGAGGTGCCGGAGGGAACCCACACCGTCGAGTTCTCGTACCGGCCGCCCCGCTTCGGATCCGGGCTCCTGGTCGCGCTGCTCGGCATCGTGATCGCCGGGGTGGCGATGGTTGGCGAGGTACGCCGAGGCTCGCGGGCGGCCTGAGGGTCCGCTGGTAGGTTCTGCCTCCGTGACCGAGCCGTCTGCGCAGGACCCCGCCGCCTACATCACCCGAGTGCGGGCTGAGATCGAGGCCGAGGCCGAGACCCTCCGGCGTCAGGATCCCGAGCTGGCCCGCCGAGAACGCGACCTCGAGCGGGCGTGGGTCGACGTCGCCCCGCCGGGGGCCGCCGGACAGCAACGAGAGCTGCTCCTCGATCGGGCCGAGCGCCTCGCGATGATCGACGTCGACGCGCCCATCGGGTCGCGGCCTGGCGTTCGGCACGTCAAGGGCGCGATCCGTAAGGGCACGTACTGGTACCTGCGTTACGTGACCGACCAGGTCAACGCCCTCACCAATGTGCTCGTGCGGCTGCTGCGGCGACTCGACGATCGCCTCACCGAGGTCGAGTCCACGCTCGGCCTGGGGGAGACCGAGGCCCTCATCGATGCGCCCGACGCACCCTCGCCGGCCACCGCCGAGGCCCTCGTCACGGCCATCGGATCGCCGGGACGGGCCCAGGTCCTCTCCTGTGGTACCGGAACGCTCGTCGCCGCGTTGGCGGCGGTCGAGGGTGCCACCGTGGTCGGGATCGATCGCGACCCACTGCGGATCCTGCCCGGGGTCAAGGAAGGGCTGGACCTCCGCACGGGCGACCCGCACCGCCATCTCGACGGACTCGCCGACGGATCGGTCGACACCCTGGTGCTCGAAGGATTCATCGAAGACCTCACCGCGGTCGGTGCATGGGCGCTGGTCGAGGCGGCCACGCGTGTGCTCGGCGAGGGCGGTGTGGTCGCGGTGGTGGCGGTCGATCCGGCCGACCGCGAGCCGGTCGAGCGCGACCTCCGCCTGGGGCGCGGGCTGGCGCCGGTCACCTGGGCCCACCTGCTGGAACGCGCCGGCGCCGAGGTGGCCGAGCACCCCGTCGACGACTCGCGCCACCGTCGGGTGGTCATCGGCCGGTTCGGCTGACACGTGCTGATCCACCACTTCACGGCGACGCTGAGTCCTCGTGACGCCGTCGGTGCGCACACGCTCGCGCTCGACGACCTCCTCCGGGAGATGGGACACGAGACGGCGATGTTCGCCCAGTCGGTTCACCCGGATCTGCGGAGCCGTGCCGCCGACTTCCGCGATCACGACCAGGCTCCGCCGCCCGACCTGCTGCTGTATCAGGCCAGCACCGGCTCGCCGGTCGCCGACCATCTCCTGCGTCAGTCCGCGCCGCTGGTGCTCAACTACCACAACCTCACCCCGGCCGAGCACTTCGATCCCTGGGAGCCCCACGTCGGCGCCGAGCTCGACGCCGGTCGCCGTCAGCTCGCCCGTCTCGCCCGCCGTGCGCAGGCGGCCGTCGCCGACAGCCACTACAACGCCTCCGAGCTCGCCGAGCTCGGACTCGAGCAGCTCTGGGTCGCGCCGGTCCTCTTCGATCCGCCGCCGTTGCCCGCCGCCCGCGAGACCGCCGATCCGCCGACGCTGCTGTTCGTCGGCCGCCTGGCCCCGAACAAGGCGCAGCAGGACCTCATCGCCACCGTGGCGCTGCTGCGCACCCGCCGGCCCGGCGCTCGTCTGGTGCTGGTCGGGACCGCCTCGTCACACCGCTACGAGACCGCGCTGCGCGAACTCGCCGCGGACGTGTGTCCTGACGGGGTCGAGTTCGCGGGTTCGGTCGACGAGCCGACCCTGATCGAGTGGTACGGCCGCGCCGACGCCTTCGTGTGTCTCAGCGAGCACGAGGGCTTCTGTGTGCCGGTGATCGAGGCGATGGCCGCCGGCCTTCCGGTGATCGCCTTCGACGCCGCCGCGGTGCCCGAGACGATCGGCGCGGGCGGCATCGTGCTCGAGGACAAGCGGCCGGCATCGGTCGTCGCCGCGATCGAACGGGTGCTCGACGATGAGCCGCTGCGCGAGCAGCTCACCACGGCGGGGCGAGCCCGAGCGGCCGACTTCTCGCCCGAAGCGGCGCGAGCCCGCCATCGTGAGGCCTTCGCCGAGGTGTTCGAGGCACTCTCGTGACCCGCGTCGATCTGCTCGTTCCCGAACTCGCCCCGCACGACGCGACGGGCACCCACACGATCTTGTTGCGTGACCTGCTCGTCGAGATGGGGGCGTCGGTTCGGTTCGTCACCCAGGTCCCAGCGGAGGTCGATGAGGCGTTCACCCTGGCCGACGACTGGACCGACCCGGCGCCCACGGTGATCCTGCAGCACGGCATCGGCTCGTTCGTCGCCGACGCGGCGATCAAACGACGGGTCCCGGTCGTCGTCAACTACCACAACATCACCCCGATCGAATTCGTGGAGCCCTGGACTCCCGAGCTGATCTCGGGGCTGCGCTGGGGACGCTCACAGCTCGACCAGCTGGCGCCGCTCGCCGTACGCGGGATCGGCGTCTCGGAGTACAACGCGGCGGAGATGCGAGCGGTGGGCTTCACCGACGTACAGGTCGCGCCGGTGCTCTGGAACCTGCAGGTCTCCGAGACCGACACCGCGGCCGACCAGCGGGATCAGACCGTGCTGTTCGTCGGCCGGGTCGCCGCCAACAAGTGCCACGAGGACCTGCTGGCGACGTTCGCCCTGGTGCATGACCACCATCCCGAGGTCCGCTTGGTGTTGGTCGGTTCACCGGCCTCGGCCGACTACCAACGCTCCCTCGACGACTACGCGGCACGGCTCGGGATCAGCGACGTCGTCGAGTTCACCGGTTCGGTCAGCGACGCCGCCTTGGCCTCGCACTATCGCGACGCCGACGCGTTCCTGTGCCTCAGCGAGCACGAGGGCTTCTGTGTGCCGATCGTCGAGGCGATGGCCGCTGGCGTGCCGATCATCGCCCACGGTGCTGCGGCCGTCCCCGAGACCGTCGCCGGTGCGGGCATCGTCCTGGCCGACAAGCGGCCGGCAACGGTGGCCGCGGCGATCGACCGGGTGCTCCGCGACGACGCGCTCGCCGCCGCGATGGTGGCCGCCGGCCGAGCTCGGGCCACCGACTTCGCCCTCGACATTGGGCGGGAACGGATGCGGGCCGCACTCGAGGGGCTGGTCTCGCCATGAGCCGGACGATCACCTTCGTCGCCCCGCGCTACGGCGCCGACGTCTTCGGCGGAGCGGAACAGGCCGCTCGTTCCTACGCCACTCGACTCGCCGCCGACGGCTGGTCGGTCCGCGTCATCACCAGCTGCGCCCGGTCGATCGACTGGCAGGACGACTTCGCGCCGGGCACGACCACCGAGGAGGGGCTGGAGGTCACCCGGTGTCGCGTTCGCCGGCCTCGTGACCCGGGCCTCGACCGACTGAGCGACGAGCTCTTCGCCCGGCCCGAGGTCGACCTGGCCACCGCGGCCGACTGGATCGACCGGCAAGGACCGGACAGCCCCGACCTGATCGACGCCATCGCGGCGGTCGACGAGGGGGTCATCGCCCTGACGCCCTACCTGTACCAACCGACCGTGCGAGGCGCCGAGGTCGCGTCGGTCCCGGTGGTGCTGCACGGAGCGGCCCATCCCGAAGCGCCCCTCCGGCTCCCGGTCTTCGACGAGTTGTACGGCTCGGTCGATGCGCTGGCGTACTTCAGCCAGGCTGAGCAGCAGCTGGTGCTCAGCCGATTCCCCACGACCGCCACGACGCCGCAGGTCGTGCTCGGCATGCCGATCGACGTCGATGCGGCCGTCGACGCGGAGGCCGCCCGCCGTGCCCTCGACCTCGGCGACGAACCGTTCATCGTGTGCCTGGGGCGGGTCGATGCCGGGAAGGGCGTGCACGACCTCGTCGAACGCTTCGCTCGTTTCCGCGAGCGCCGTGGGGCGGGGCGCCTCGTGATCGCCGGCCCGGTCGTCGACGCGCCGCCCGCGACACCCGGGGTCACGGTGCTCGGTCCCGTGCCGGCCGAGCACAAGTTCGGCCTCCTCGCCGCGGCCGACGTCTTGGTCAACCCGTCGCCTCACGAGAGCTTCAGCATCGTCGTCCCCGAGGCCCTGCTGGCCGGCACGCCGGTCCTCGTCAACGGTTGGTGCTTGCCGCTGCGCGAACACGTCGTCAACAGCCACGGTGGTCTCTGGTACACCGGCCTCGCCGACTTCGACGTCGCGCTCGGACGTCTGCTCGACGACCCGGCGTTGCGTGACCACGCGGTACGTAACGGCGCGGCGTACGTCCGTGGGATGTTCTCGTGGGAGTCGGTGCGAAGCCGCTACGAGCGGCTGTTAGGCACCCTCGTCTGAGCCGAGCTCCTGCGCGTCGGCCGGGAGCAGCGCGTCGGCCGGCTTGTTGACCCGGACGACGAGGTCGGCGAGCAGGCCGACCACCAAGACCTGGAGTACGGCGAACCCGAGCAGCAAGGTGTTGGCTGCGGGTCGGAAGTCCTTGTCGACGAGGTCGAACCCGAGCTTGCCGACGAAGACCAGGCCGAGCAGCGACGCGATCGGCAGCATCACCCGCAGCGGGTCGTACGACAGCATCATGCGGATGACCTGCAGGCCGTAGCGGCGGGTGTCGCGCCACCAGTGGAACTTCGACTCGCCGGCGCGGGCCTTGTACTCGATCGGCACGAAGCGGACCTGATAGCCGTTCATCAAGAACGCCATGGTGATCGTGGTGACACAGCTGAACCCGGGCGGGAGCTGATGGGTGTACTGCACGGCGACGTCGCGCCGGAACGCGCGGAACCCGGTGTTGAGGTCGGGGATCTTCGTCTGGGTGAGGTACTGGGCGAGCCGTCGGATCAGCCACTTGGCGGGAACGCGGAAGAACTTGAGTGTGCCCTGCTCGGACGTGCGGGCACCGACCACGTGATCGGCATCGCCGAGGGCATCGACGAGCTGCGGGATCTCGTGGTTGGGGTACGTCATGTCGGCGTCGCTCCACACCACGATCTCGCCGCGGGCGGCCTCGGTGCCGATGCGCCGAGCGGTGCCCGCGCCCCGGTTACGCCCTGTGCGGATCACCCGCGCCCGTCCGTCGGCGAGGGCGATCTCGGTGGAGCCGTCGGAGGAACCGTCATCGACGAGGATCAACTCCCACGAGTAGTCCGACGCCTCCATCGCCTCGACGATGCGGTCGATCTCGGCTTGGAGGTGGCCCGCCTCGTTGTGGACGGGCAGGACGATCGAGACGTCGAGGTCGGCGGGCGGGGTCGTCATCGGGCGGTCAGCCTACGGGGTCGCGGCCGCAGCGTAGAGATCCATCATCTGCTCGGCGTGGCGGGCCCAGGTCAGGTCGCTCAACCGAGCGATGAGCTCGTCGGACACGGCGGTGCCGATCGCCCCTTCGAGGTGGGAGGTGAAGTCGGCTCCCGACGGGTCGGCCAGCGAGACCACGTCACCGATCAGTTCGGGGAGGACCCCGACCGCGGTGGCCGCGACCGGTGTCCCCGCACGGAGCGCTTCGAGTGGCGTCAGGCCGAACCCTTCGTAGTCCGACGCCAGGGCGAGCGCGGCGGCGTCGGCCACCACCGCGGACCGGGCCTGATCATCGAGGTCGGTGAGTCGGATCACGCGCTCACGCAGCCCATGGCGAGCGATCGCCGCGTCGAGGTCGGGTTCGGCGTTGCCGACCGGCCCGACCACCACCAAGGCGATGCCTGCGTCGAGTCGGGCGATGGCGTCGACGACTCGGTCGGTGCACTTGCGGTGTTCGGTGGTGCCGACGACCACCACGTACCGATCGCGCCCGACGATGCGTCGACCGTCCCCCTCCGTCGTGGGGACTGGATCGGGGAGCGCGTGATGCACCACCCGGATGCGGTCGCTGCCGGTCTCGGCCTGGAGTTCGGCGCCGACCAACGCGCTCGACACATGGACCCAGGCACCGGCCTCGATGGCCCGTCGGATCGCCGGCCCCTTCGCCGCGACGGCGGGCTCGACCCGCTCCGGCTCGCGCAGCGGGGTCAGGTCCTGGATGGTGAGCACCGTCGTCGACTCCGGCGGCCCGAGGAAGTTGGTGCCGTGGACGACGTCGACGTCGCCGGCCAGACGACGGCGGCCCGGCCAGGTCTGGTACCGCCACGTCCGAGCCGCGATCGACGCCGGCACGGGCGAGCGCCGGACCGGGCCCGGGAAGTCCGGGAACCGTCCGCGAGCGGACAGGAGCCATCCCGAGACGGCGACGTCGTCACGCTCGGCGAGCGCCGCGGCGAGATGACGGGTGTGCTGGTGGATCCCCGTCGGTGGGCCGACGAGCGGGGTGACGTCGAGTCCGACTCGCAACCGCTCGGTCATGGCGTGTAGCGGATCGCGTACATGCCCTCGAAGAGGTCGGTCAGGCCGACCACCTGCTCGCCGTTCCGGCGCGACGACAGGTGGGTCTGAACCGTGGCGCACTTGTCGTCGAGGCCTCGGTAGCCGAGTCCGGTCACGAACCACACGGCGCCGTCTCCGGCCACCTCCATCGCCTGGTCGGCGAACACCACCGGGTCGGTCGACGCGGCTCGGCCGAGGTAGTCCCGCCAATCGACGGTGTAGCCGTCGCCGCTCGGGAACGCCCGGCGTTCGAGATCGACGTCGAGGTAGTGGGTGGTGGCGGGGCCGACCTGGTCGGGGCAGAACACGACGACGTCGCCCTCGACGGCCCGTGCATCGATCGTGTCGGCCACCTGTTCGCCCTGACTGCGGGTGCGGCGGGCCTCGTCGATGCTGACGGCGAACCCGAGCAACACGACCAGGCCGAGCACGACGACGCGGGCTCGACCGTCGAGCACGGCGACGCCCCGGCCGGCCAGGACCAGCACGAAGGGGATGGCGATCGCCGCGTAGCGGGCCTCGAACGCCCCTGCGGTCACGATCGCGACGGCGGCCCCGATGCCGAGGCCGAGGAGCGCACCCGCCACCGGCAGCCGGACCGTCTCCGGCACGCTGGTACGGAGTTCGAGCACGCCGCCGCGGGCGGCGCCGACGGCGAACACTCCGAGCACCGCCAACAACGCCAACACGATGCCGAGGGTCTCGCCCTCGAAACGGTTGTTGCCGCCCAGGCCCTGCAACGTCTCGATGAACACCTCGGTCGGACGGGCGCGGTCGGCCCACGGCGTGCCGGTGTCGCGAAGCTGATCGAAGAACACGGGAAGCCACGGCACGAAGCTCGCCACGCCCACCGCCATCGCCCCGATCACGGTGACGGCGCGGCGCCAGGCGTCGGTCCGCCACGCCGCCCAGATGACGATGACACCTCCGGCGGCCACCGCGTAGAAGGACCAGTAGTGGGTGTGCATCGCCGCACCGGTCGTCGCGGCGACCCCGGCGAGGCGGAGCGCATCGGGGCGGGCCCACGCCGCCTCCAACGCCAACCAGCCGAGCGCGATCAGCAGCACGAGGAGGGCGTACATCCGGACCTCGGTCGCGTAGCGCACGAGGTAGGGCGACGATGCGGCCAACAAGACCGTCGCCACCGCAGTGTCGCGACCATGGCGGCGGGCGGCCAGCCACAGGACGGGGAGGGTGGCGACGGCGAGGAGGCCCGACAACGCTCGGGCGGCGGCGTCGGAGTCGCCGAACACGTCGATCCACCAGCCGAGCAGCAGGTAGTACAGGCCGGGATGGCCGTCGCGGCGGAGCGCATCGGCCAGCCCGATGTCGCCGGTGGCGATGTGGGCCGAGAGCGCCTCGTCGAGCCACAGAGGAGAGGGGGCCACGAAGCGCAGGATGATCCCGAGCGCGACAGCGAGCGCGGCTGCTGGTGCGACGAGCGCGACCGACCCCCGAGTGCGTGGCGTCATCGGGGAGTCACCCTAGCGGCGGGGTCTCCACCACTACGATCGAGCGCGTGACGACACGAATGGTGATCATCGGAGGCGGGCCGGCGGGGCACAGTTGTGCGACCACCGCAGCGCGGTTGGGCGCGGAGGTCGTCCTGATCGAGCGCGACACCATCGGCGGCGCGGCACACCTGTGGGACTGCATCCCGTCGAAGGCGATGATCGCCACCGGCAACGCCCGCTCGTTCCTGCGCCGGTCGGCGCGGATGGGCCTCGGTGAAGTCGGATCCGATGTCGATCTCGAACAGCTCCGAGAGCGCCTCCAGGCGATCGAGGCCCGGCTCGAGGGCACGGTCCGTGCCCTGCTTTCCAGCCAGCGCGTCGAGTTGGTCGACGGCGTGGGCCGCTTCGACGGCCCCAACCGGGTGATCGCAACCCTCGCCGACGGCACCGAGCGCAGCTTCGATGCCGACGTGGTCGTGCTCTCGACCGGCAGCCGGCCGCGGATACCCGAATGGGCCCCGGTCGACGGCGAGCGGGTCTTGTCGACCCGGGATGCCTACCCGCCGAAGCTCATGCCGAAGCACGTGGTCGTCGTCGGTTCGGGCGTCACCGGTGTGGAGTTCGTGCACATGTTCGAGTCGATGGGCGCCGAGGTCACCCTGGTCGTCAGTCGCCAGCAGGTCCTGCCCCAGAAGGACCCCGAGGTCGCCGCGGCGCTCGAGGAGGACTTCCTGCGTCGCGGCGTGCGGTTGTTCAAGGGTGCTCGGGCCACCGGCATCGAGCGCGACGGCGACGAAGTCGTCGTCAGTTGCGACGACGGTCGGATCGCCCGCGGTTCGCACGCGCTGTTGGCGATCGGTTCGATCCCCAACAGCGACGAGCTCAACCTCGCCTCGACGGGAGTCGACACCGATGGCGGCTACGTGCCGGTCGACAACCACATGCAGTCGAACGTGCCCCACATCTACGCGGCCGGTGACCTCTCGGGCCGGCTGCCGTTGTCGTCGGTCGCGACGATGCAGGGTCGCAAGATCGCCGAGCACGCGATGGGGAAGTACTCCTACACCGCCGACCGGGAGATCGACTACGACAAGGCGGCGAGCGCCATCTTCACCGAGCCGGAGATCGCCGATGTGGGGCTCGCCGAGATCGACGCCTTCGCGGAGGGCCGAAAGGTCCGGGTCACCAAGGTGCCGTTCTCGACCCACGCGAAGGCGTTGATCAACGACGACCCGCGGGGCTTCGTGAAGATCATCTCGGACCCGGCGACGGGGGTCGTGCTCGGCGGTTCGATCGTGGGCCGTCACGCCGCAGAGCTGATCTCGGTGCTGGCGGTGGCGGTGACGAACGGTCTCACCGTGACCGACATCCACGAGTCGCTGCTCGTCCACCCGACCCTCGCCGAAGCGCTGACCGAAGCCGCCGAATAGGTCGTGCCGCGTGCCGGCGAGCGAGTGGCCGCCGAAGCGGTGACCGAAGCCGCCGAACAGGCGGCGCTGCCTGCCGGCGAGCGGCTGGTGAAACCGGCTATTCGATGACGGCGACGACGTCACCGCCGCCGACGGAGTCGCCTTCGCTCACGCGGATCTCGGCGATGGTGCCGGCCTTCTCCGCGGTGACGTTGTTCTCCATCTTCATCGCCTCGAGGACGACGATCGCGTCGCCGACCTCGACGGTGTCGCCGACGGCCACGCTGACCTTGACGATCGTGCCCTGCATGGGGACGGTGACCTCACCGCTGCCGGATCCGCCACCGGACCCACCAGCGCCGCTGCGCTTGCGGGGCTTGGCTCCGGCGGCGACGGGCGCACCGGCGGACTCGGGCACCCACATGGCGACGCTGAACCGCTTGCCGTTGACCTCGACGTCGACCTCGCGCTTGATCTTGGGTTCGTCGTCGTCGGCGGGGGCGGCCGGGGTCGCGGACACGCCGGTCAGGTCGAGAACTTCCTCGACCCACTTGGTCGAGTGCTCGTTGTTGCGGAAGTCCTCGTGTTCGAGGATGGCGATGTCGGCGGGGATCGTGGTGGCGACCCCTTCGACCTTGAGTTCGCCGAGCGCTCGCAGCGCCCGGTTGATGGCGACCTCGCGAGTGCGGCCCCAGACGATCAGCTTGCCGACGAGGTTGTCGTAGAGCTGGCTGATCTCGTCGCCGGCCTCATAGCCGGTGTCCCAGCGGGTGCCGAAGCCGTCGGGTGGGGTGAGAGCGGTGATCGGGCCCGGCGACGGCAAGAACGCGCCGCCGGCCGGGTCCTCGGCGTTGATCCGGATCTCGATCGAGTGGCCCCGGATCTCGATCTCGTCCTGGGTGAACGGCAGCGGTTCGCCGGCGGCGACCCGAAGCTGCTGTTCGACGAGGTCGACACTGGTGATGAGTTCGGTGGCGGGGTGCT
>CAZEML010000016.1:30017-36717 GCA_964513285.1 uncultured Candidatus Nemicrothrix sp. | reverse complement strand
CAAGGTGACCCGTTCGGCCCTGCAGAACGCGGGTTCGATCGCGGCGCTGTTCCTCACCACCGAGGCCGTCATCGCCGACGCCCCGGACGAGGGTGGCGCCCCGGGCATGCCCGACATGGACTTCTGATCCGCGCAGATCTGCACTGATCAACGGTTTCGCGAACGACCCCCGCCTCGGCGGGGGTCGTTCCGCGTTTTCGGGCGTGCGCTACCGTGCCGCCATGGATGCCCCGGACCTGCACCCGTTGAACGCTCCGCTGATCCCGCTGCTCGGCTCGTGGCAGGGACCCGGCGAAGGGGCGTACCCGACCATCCGGTCGTTCTCGTACGGCGAGATGCTGACCTTCGGTCACGTCGGGAAGCCGTTCGTCGCCCTGCAGCAGCGGACCAAGGAGCGCGAGAGCGGCATGCCGCTGCACGCCGAGGCCGGGTATCTGCGTCCGCAGGGCGACGGCACGATCGAGCTGGTGTTGACCCAGCCCTCGGGCATCGTCGAGATCCACACCGGAACGATCGTCGAGACCGAGGCGGGGGTCGAGGTCGATCTCGCGACCGAGGCGGTCCACATGTCGCCGTCGGCGAAGATGGTGAAAGAGACCCGGCGCCGCTATGTCGTCGAGGGCGACACGCTGACGTGCGACTTCTGGATGGCGGCGATGGGCGAGCGGCTCACCCACCATCTCAACAGCGTGCTGACCCGTCAGGGGTAGCCGCCGAGGAACCTCAGACCGTGAGGTGGGGGCGGACCTCGTCGTGGAAGCGGTGCAGCTGCTCGATGGTCTCGCCGAACGGGATCAGGACGAGTGAGTCGACGACGTCGCACACCGGCTGGAGGAGTTCGACCATGTGGTGCGGGTCGTCGGTGACGGCGGCCCACCCGTCGGGCACGCCGTCGGTCGGGGGCGGTGGCAGGGTGGACTCGTCGCCGAGGAAGAAGCCGCAGTACACCGTGAGGCGGTGTTCGGCTGGCGCTCCGGGTTCGCTGCGACCTTCGGCGATCCGGTCACGAACCATCTCGATGCTGTTGGCATCGAACCCTTCGGCGAGGACGGTGCCGTCGGCGACGGCGCCGCTGAGCGCGAGCGACTTCGGTCCGGTGACACCGGCGAGGACGGGTGGGACGTCCTCGGGTGGGAACACGAGTTCGACGTCGTGCACGTTCACGTACCGGCCGGTGTAGGTCACCGACCCGCCCCGGAGGATCTGGCGGGTGGACTCGATCGTCTCGCGGAGCAGGGTGAGCGGTGACGCGACCTGCTCGCCGACCTGCTCCATCCAGCGAGGGAGCCCGTGTCCGATCCCCGCGTGGAGGCGGCCGGGGTACATCCGAGCGAGGGTGGCCCACTCCATCGCCAGCGCGGCCGGGTTCCGGAACGGGGCCGGCGCGACGCCATGGCCGATGATCGGCGCACCGGCGTCGGCGGTCGCCTCCAGGACGGCGGTGAGTTGGGCGACCCCACCGGGATAGTTGAGATCTTCGACGATCCAGAGCTCGTCGCACATCGGCGCGACGGCTCGGGCGGTGTCGAGCAGTGTCTCGGGCGGGAGGTCCCGCCGCAGCATGGCGCCGATCGAAGTCACCTCCGGACGCTACCGCGCCCCCAAATTCGGCGACGGGCGTACGCTGGTGAGCGTGAGCCCGCGGAAGCGCAGTGAGCAGCGGCTGGTTCGGCCCTGGTCCCACGACGAGCCGTCGCGCGGGCGTCGTCCGGTCACCCTCGCCACCGAGGAGCCGATGGCGATCGAACTCGACGGCACCCGGGTGGCGACCACGATGCGCACGCCCGGCAACGACTTCGAACTCGCGGTCGGCTTCTGCCACAACGAAGGGCTGCTCGGCGGGTTCAAGCCGATCGAGGTGAAGTACTGCGCGAACGGGTCGGCGGCGGCCACCGCGTTCAACATCGTCACCGTGTCCACCGGTGGCCGGGCGCCCGAACCGACGCCTCGCCTCGCCACGACCACCTCGTCGTGTGGCTTCTGCGGCACCGATGAGATCGACGAACTCGCGGCCAAGCTCGAGCCGGTCACCGGCGACCCGATCGACTGGGGCGTGCTGGCCGACGCGCCGGACAAGTTGCGGCCGATGCAGGACCTCTTCGACACGACCGGCGCCGTCCACGCCGCGGGCGTCGTCGACGCGAGCGGCGGTATCGCCCTCGTTCGTGAAGACGTCGGACGCCACAACGCGGTCGACAAGCTCGTCGGGCGCCTGTTGCTCGACGGGCAGATGCCCGCCACGGGCAAGGCGGTCGTGGTCAGTGGCCGGGCCAGCTTCGAGCTCGTGCACAAGGCCTGGGCGGCCGGGTTCCGAGCGCTGGTCGCGGTGAGCGCGCCCACGGCGCTCGCGGCAGCGACCGCGGAACGAGCCGGGCTCCAGCTCGCCGGGTTCGCCCGCGACGGCTCGCTCGAGATCTACGTCGACGCCTGAGCCGTGGTCGAGGTCTCTCTACTCGGCGTTCCCTACGACGCACACTCGTCGTTCCTGCGCGGGCCGGCCGAAGCGCCCGCAGCGGTGCGTGCCGCGCTCGATTCGGGCTCGGCCAACTGGTGCGCCGAGACGGGACTCGACCTCGGACCCCTCCGAGGCGACCGGTGGGACGATCGCGGCGATCTCGACATCCCCGACGACACCCTGCCGGCCCTGCACGCGATCCGCACTGCCGCCGACGAGGTCTTCGCCGCGGGGCGTCGACTCCTGTCGATCGGTGGTGACCACCTCGTGACGTGGCCGCTCGTGCAGGCGGCCACCGATCACCACGACGACGTCACGATCCTGCACTTCGACGCCCACCCTGACCTGTACCACGAGCTCGACGGCGACCGGTACTCCCATGCGTGCCCGTTCGCTCGCATCATGGAGGAGGGACGGGTCGCCCGCCTCCTGCAGTTCGGGATCCGCACGATGACCCCGCATCAGCGCGAGCAGGCCGATCGTTTCGGTGTCGAGGTCCACGAGGCCCGAACCGGCGTGGGCGCGGTGACCGACCTCACCGGGCCGGTGTACGTCTCGATCGACATCGACGTGCTCGACCCGGCGTTCGCGCCCGGCATGTCTCACCACGAGCCCGGCGGCTGGTCGGTGCGCCAACTGCTCGACGCCATCGAGTCGATCCGAGCTGCCGACGTTCCCGTGATCGGCGCCGATCTCGTCGAGATCAATCCGGCGCGCGACATCAACGACCTCACCGCCATGGTCGGCGCCAAGCTGGTACGCGAACTGCTCGATCTGCTCTTGAGCTCGCCCCGTGTTTCCGGCGCGTGACATCGGTCGAATTCCCGCCGGTCACTCGGTGAACCCCCGGTAGCCTGTTCGTCGCCCCTCACGTGGGGCGATACCTCTGGAGGACACATGTCCAAGCGACTTCTGCAGCTGCTTGCGCTGCTTCTCGCCCTCGGACTCTTCGCCGCCGCGTGTGGCGACGACGACGAGAGCACCGACACGGCCGACGCCGACGACTCCGCCTCGGAGTCCGACGACGACATGGCCGATGACGCCAACGACCTCGGTGGCCGTGAGATCACCATCGCCGTCGAGAACGCGTACCTGCCGTTCAACTACCTCGACCCCGAGACCGGTGAGCCCACCGGCTGGGACTACGAGGTCATCGACGCCATGTGCGGGATCCTCAACTGCACCCCCGTGTACCAGGAGTACCCGTGGGAGCCGATGATCCAGGCCGTCGCCGACGGTCAGTTCGACATGGCCGCTGATGGCATCACCATCACTGAGGAGCGCGGCGAGGTCGTCGCCTTCTCCGACGGCTACATCGACATCGAGCAGCGCATGCTCGTGCGGCTCGGTGAGGACCGTTTCGCCAGCGCCGATGAGCTCGCCGCCGGCGACTTCACCATCGGTTCGCAGATCGGTACCACCAACTACGACACCGCCGTCGAGCTCGTCGGTGAGGACCGCGTGCAGCCCTACGACGAGTTCGGCTTCACCATCCAGGCCCTCATCGCCGGCGACATCGACGCCGTCATCATCGACGAGACCGCCGGTCAGGGTTACCAGGGCGCCAACGCCGATGAGCTCGAGCTCGTCGGCGAGGGCCTGTCCTCGGACTCCCTCGGCTTCATCTTCCCGCTCGGCTCCGACCTCGTCGGCCCGATCAACCACGCGCTCGCGCAGATGAAGTCCGACGGCTCCCTCGCGGAGATCTCGGGCCGCTACTTCGGCGACGCGTTCACGATCACCTACGACGATCTCGAGTTCCCCGAGTACGAGGACGTCGAGGGCTGATCCAGCCACGATTTGTGCGACAGTGACGGGGCGTCGGCCGTAGGGCCGGCGCCCCGTGTCGTTTCGGGAGGGGAACGCAATGGCAATCGGAGGCGCACCGAGCTCGCGCAGCCTCACGACATCTGAGGCCACGACCTCGGACCGTCCACTCGACGAGGAGTCCCGGTGGGAGACCTTCCCGTACTGGATCTTCCTGCTGGCCGCCATCGTCGGCTGGCTCGGCTATCTCACGCTGTTCAACGAGAACTACGAGATCGCCTGGGAGCGGATCAGCGAGGGCCTGTGGCTCACGATCAAGATCACCCTCTACGCCTTCGTGCTGTCGCTGACCCTCGGCGTGATCCTCGGGCTCGGCCGCATCGCGGAGGTCGACCCCAACAAGGCGGTGGCGCTGCGTGGCGCCGCCGTGCTCTACCGAAACGTCAGCCGCACCTACATCGAGTTCATCCGCGGCGTGCCGATCCTGCCGCTGATCTTCTTCCTCGCGCTGGTGATCATCCCCGACGTCACCGACTGGCTCGGGGTGTCGCGCCAGACCGTCGATGAGTTCTGGCGAGGCGTCATCGCCCTCTCGATCATCTACGGCGCCTACATCGCCGAGGTGATCCGTGGCGGCGTGCAGTCCGTGCCGCGCGGCCAGTTCGAAGCGGGCCGGGCCGTGGGCATGAGCCGACTCAAGACCATGCGCTACGTCGTGTTGCCGCAGGCGATGCGGGCGATCATCCCGCCGCTCGGCAACGACTTCATCGCGATCCTCAAGGACTCGTCGTTGTTGTCGGTGCTCGCCGTCGCCGAGGTCACCCGCCTCGCCCGCCAGTACAGCAGCGGCAGCTTCAAGTTCCGCGAGAGCTATGTGGTGCTCGTGTTCATCTACGTGACGCTCGTGCTGGTCCTGTCGTTCCTGCTGACCAAGCTCGAAGAACGAATGACCCGCGACCGGGTGGGGGAGCGCTGATGATCCGAGTACGAGGACTTCACAAGCGCTTCGGCGACGTCCACGCGGTTCGCGGCATCGATCTCGACATCGAGTCCGGCGAGGTCGTGGTCGTCATCGGCCCGTCGGGCTGCGGCAAGTCGACCGTGCTTCGCTGTCTCAACGGGCTCGAGCGGCCGACCGAAGGCAGCGTCGAGGTCGACGGCGTCGACCTCTTCGCCCGCTCGACCGACATCGACGCGGTGCGGGCCGAGACCGGCATGGTGTTCCAGCAGTTCAACCTGTTCCCGCACCTCACCGTCGGCGACAACGTCACGCTGGCGCTGCGCAAGGTCCGCGGCATCGACAAGGGCATGGCGCAGTCCATCGCCGAGGAACAGCTCAGCCGGGTCGGCATCCCCGAGAAGATCGACGCCTACCCGCGCCAGCTCTCGGGTGGTCAGCAACAGCGCGTGGCGATCGCCCGTGCGCTGGCGATGAACCCCAACGTCATGCTGTTCGACGAGCCGACCTCGGCGCTCGACCCCGAGATGATCAAGGAAGTGCTCGACGTCATGCTCGAGCTCGCCGAGATCGGGATGACGATGGTGGTCGTCACCCACGAGATGGGTTTCGCTCGTGCCGCCGGCGACCGGTTGGCGTTCATGGACCAGGGCCAAGTGGTCGAGATCGGTGAGCCGAACGCCATGTTCGAGAATCCGACCGAACCCCGCACCCAGGCGTTCTTCGAGCAGATCCTCTGACATGAGCCCGATCCGTTTCACCGTCGGACTCGTTCGTCGTCCGTCCCCCAGCGTCGTCGACGGCCTCCGGGCCGGCGATGGCCCCGACCCCGACTTCGCCGCGTTCGCGGCCGAACACGAGGGCTATCTCGTCGCCTTGGCCGACGCGGGCATGCGGGTCGAGATGATGGAATCGCTCGACGACTTCCCCGACGCGGTGTTCGTCGAGGACGCCGCGCTCTGCATCGGCTCCCACGCGATCGTGCTGCGCCCCGGTGCGCCGTCGCGAGCCGGTGAAGCCGACGCGATCGTCGACGACCTCCGGGCCCGATTCGCGACCGTCGCTCGAATCGAGGACGGGTACGTCGACGGCGGCGACATCCTCGTGACCGCCACCGAGATCCTCGTCGGCCTCTCCGACCGGACCGACCCGGAAGGGGCCCAGGCGCTCGCCACCGCCGCAGCACCGACCGGCCTCCCCATACGCGTCGTCACCACCCCGCCCGGCGTGCTCCACTTCAAAACCGACTGCGCCATCATCGACGACACCACGATCTTCACCACCAGCCGGCTCGCAGCCAGCGGCTGTTTCGACGGCTACGACGTCATCGAATGCCCCGCCGGCGAAGAGGCCGCCGCCAACCTGATCCGGGTCAACGACCACCTCATCATGCGGACCGGCTTCCCCGCGACCGAAACACTCCTCCGCAACGCCGGCTACCAGGTCGTCACCGTCCAAGCCGACGAAGCCGCCCGCATCGACGGCGGCCTCTCCTGCATGTCGCTTCGCTGCGCGCTGTA
>CAZEML010000016.1:0-29917 GCA_964513285.1 uncultured Candidatus Nemicrothrix sp. | reverse complement strand
TCTACACCGTGTACTCGAGCAGGCGCTCGTAGAGCGGCACGGCCTCGTCGAGGATCGGGCCCAACCGCTCCGGGGTCGGATGATCCGACGGGCGATACGGGCTGAAGCCCGTCGATTGGTGCACCGAGGCGTACCACGCCGGCGCCCACACCCCGTCCTCGGGCTTCGGGCCGGCCGGCCACGACAACATCGCCTCGTCGAACTCGAGATCGAGACGCTCACACACCCGACCCAGCACGCCGGGCGGGTCGTCGAGGAGCTGCCGCGAGTCGATCACGATCGGTGAACCGCCGTCGGCGAGGATCGCGTCGAGCAGCTCGATCTGCTCGGTGAGACCGGTGTCGGCCAAACCACAGTCCGGGAGCTGCACCGAGAGCGACCGCAGCATGTCGCGAGGGTCGCGCGTGAGCAGGATGTTCTCGGTCTTGTGCAGCCACCCGCGGGGCACCCCGTGCAGATGGTGCGCCATCTGCTTCATGAAGAACACCGGCGTGTCGCAGTCGCCGAGGATGACGTCCATGATGACGTCCCACGGGTCGGTCGACTGAGCGGCGACCACCTCGTCGAACATCGGGTGTTCGCGGGCGGTCAGGTTCAGGTAGTGGGCGTAGAACGGTTCGTCGTAGACGCTCGTGTCCGCCCGTTGCCGCCAGGAGTACATCAGCGCGGTCGACACGTTCCGCGGCCCCGACCAGCACTGGATGCGTTTCACTCGCTGCATTCGCAGACCCCCGACGCCGATGCGGTGTCCACCGACTCGTCGACCCGCTTGCGTCGGTCCCCCACCGGTCTCAGCCTCGCCCGGCGACGTCGGCCTCGATGGCGGCTTCGTAGAGCTCGCGCAGCCGCACCGTCATCGGTCCCTGCTCGCCGGTGCCGATCGTGCGGCCGTCGATCGTGTGGACCGGCGTGAGCCCACCGAACGTGCCGGTGACGAACGCCTCGTCGGCGGCGTACACGTCGGTCAGCGAAAACGCATGGCGATGGACCGGGATGCCGGCCGCCTCGGCCACCTCACACACGAGGGCCGAGGTGATGCCGTTGAGGTTGTACTGACCGGTCGCGGTGTGCACGCCGTCGGCGTCGATGATGAAGAAGTTGGTGGCGTTGCAGGTGGCGACCGCCCCGGTCGGGTCGAGCATCAACGCCTCGTCGGCCCCGGCCTTGGTGGCCTGGATGAGGGCGATCACCTCGTGGAGCTTGGAGTGGCAGTTGAGCTTCTGGTCGAGGGTGTCCGGAGGCGGACGTCGGACCGTCGCGGTGAACAACGAGATCCCTCGATCGCGGACGTCGGGATCGGCGGCCTTGTGCTCGGCGATGATCACGATGTTGGGCCCGCCGATGTTGTTCGACGGATGCTGCGACGGGGTCTTCTTGTCGCCGCGGGTGATCATCAGCCGCACGTGGACGCTGTCGGACATCTCGTTGCGATCGACCGTCGCCCGGAGCGCCGCCTCGACCCCAGCCCGATCGAGTCCGATGTCGAGGTCGATCGCGGCGGCGCCGGCGAAGAGTCGATCGAGATGGCGATCGAGATGAGCGAAGACCCCGTGATGGAGCCGGATGCCCTCCCAGATGCCGTCGCCGACCAGGAAGCCGGAATCGAACACGGAGATCTTCGCTTCGTGGCGAGGGAAGAACTCGCCGTTGATGTAGATCTCGACCGTCTCGTTGCGCTCGTCGGCGAGCGCCTGATGCGTGCTGCGGGACATGCCGGGCACGCTACGTCACCGCCGCTCCGGTCGGTGACCTGGAAGCGGGTTGCCGAACCGGTGGGTGGTCGTGCTGACCGACTGCTCCCGGAGATAGTGCAGGAGTTCGACCCGGCCATCGGCGACGACGGGCTGGTCGGCGATGTGGATGCCGGCGCGGGCGGCGGCCGTGCGGAGCTCGTGGGACGCGTCGACGCCGACGAGGCGAACTCGGTCGACGTCGAGGGCGGCGAGCCGAGCGGCGAGCTCGTCGTCGGACTCGGTCTCCTCGTCGCTCTCGATCAGCTCGACCCCGGCGGTGGCCGCCGCTCGGCGGACCCGCTCGACATCGAGGGTTTCGCTCGTGGCTCCGGTCCGAAGCAGGATCCGACGCAGCGGCCGGTACCGGAAGACGTTCGATTCGCACTCGAGTGCCGAGGGGTCGTGTTCGATGGCGAAGTGGTCGGCCCAGGTGGCCGGGTAGTCGTCGGTGGCGGCGTCGCGCTCCTGGATCGGGTGCCAGATCCCGAGCTGGGCGACATAGTTCGGCCCGCCGGCCTTGGCACCGGGCCCGACGCATGAGCGCTTCCAGCCACCGAAGGGCTGCCGCTGGACGATCGCGCCGGTGATCGGCCGATTGACGTAGGCGTTGCCGACCTCGACGGCGTCAACCCATCGGGCGACCTCGTTCGGGTCGAGGGTGTGGACCCCGCCGGTCAGCCCGAAGTCGCTGTCGTTCTGGAGGGCGATGGCCTCATCGAGGGTGGCGACTTCCATCAACCCGAGCACCGGACCGAAGCACTCGGTCCGGTGAAACCACGAGTCGGGTCGAACCCCGGTGCGAACGCCAGGACGCCACAGGTGATGATCGGCGTCGATGAGTCGAGGCTCGACGAGCCACGCCTCGCCCGGGTCGAGCTCGGAGAACGCACGGGACAGGCGGTCGTTCGGTGGCCCGATCAGGGGCCCGACCATGGCTTGGGGATCCGACGGCAGCCGGACCTCGAGGGTCTCCACCGCGTCGACGAGCTGGCGACGAAAGCGATCCGACGATCCGACGCCGCCGACGAGGATGGCGAGGCTGGCAGCCGAGCACTTCTGTCCCGCATGGCCGAACGCCGATCGCACGAGATCTTCGACCGCGAGATCGACATCGGCGTTCGGGGTGATGACGAGCGCGTTCTTGCCGGAGGTCTCCGCGAAGAGCCGCATCGCCGGATCCCAGGACCGGAAGCGGTCAGCGGTCTCGCTCGACCCGGTCAAGATGACGGCATCGCCGGACTCGACGACGCGGCGACCGGCTCCGTCGTCGCCGGCCGGAACGAAACCGACCAGGCCCGGCGGGAGCCCTGCGGCCCGGATCGCCTCGACGATCAGCTCGCCACACCGGACGGCCTCCGGTGCCGGCTTGAACAGCACCGCGTTGCCGGCGGCGAGCGCGGCGAGCACCCCGCCGGCCGGGATGGCGACCGGGAAGTTCCACGGTGGGACCACCGAGACGAGCCCGAACGGCTCGAACCGCGCTCGGAGCCGGTCGAGCTCGACGATCCGCTCGCCGTAGTAGCGAGCGAAGTCGATGGCCTCACACAGCTCGATGTCGGCCTCGGCTCGCGTCTTGCCGCACTCGTCGGCCATCGTCCGCATCAACACCCCGCGTCTGGCGGCGAGCTCGTCGCCGATGCGATGGAGATGCGCTCGGCGTTCCTCGGGGGTCAGCTCGACCCAGCCACGTTGCGCATGGCGCGCCTCGGCAGCGAGCCGATCGACGACCGTCGGGTCGGCCAGCGTCAGAGCGGTCTGCTGGTGCGGCGGCATGCCGTCGACCTCGTCGAGCCACCGCCGGTTGGCCGGCAGCGACGGGTCGGTCTCCGGCTCGTTGCGGAACGGGGTGCCCGGCGCGAAGGATCGATCCGGCGGCTTGGCGCGGTCCTGAGTTCGTCGGGGGCCGGTCGTCGGTGTAGCCCGCTCGCGTATCGAGGTCGCGAAGCGGCCGGCTTCCTCGGCGAAGGCGGGCGACCCGGGGACGAGCTCGAACAGCGAGCGAAGGAAGTTGTCCGGCGCCGCGGTCTCCTCGAGCCGACGAAACAGGTAGCCGATGGCGACATCGAAGTCATCGGCGTGGACCGCCGGCGTGTACAGCAGTGGCCGGGTGTCGCCGATCGCATCGGCGGCCACCGCCCGCGCCTGGGCCTCGGCCATGCCCTGCAGCATCTCGAACTGGATCCGTTCGCTCACGCCTCTCGCCTCGGCGAGGCGCATCGCCCACGCCACGTGGAAGAGGTTGTGGCTGGCGATGCCGAGTCGGAGGCCGACGAGCCGATCCGGGTGCATCGCCCAGTCGAGACAACGGACATAGTTCGCGTCGGTCTCCGCCTTGGTGTCGTAGGGCGCCTGGGTCCAGCCGTGCATCGCCGCGTCGACCCGCTCCATCGCGAGGTTGGCGCCCTTCACCAACCGGACCTTGATCGACCCGCCCCCGCCGGCGTGGCGGTCGGCGGCGAACGCGGCGAGCCGTTGGAGGGCCGGGAGCGCGTCGGGCAGATACGCCTGGAGGACGATGCCCGCATCGAGGTGAGCCCGTTCGGGTGTGCCGAGCACCCGCTCGAACGCGTCGAGGGTGAGCTCGAGGTCGTGGTACTCCTCCATGTCGACGTTGACGAACGTCGGCGGGTCGGCGGCCGCGGCGGTGTCGACGAGGTGGGCGAGCCGCTCGCTGACGATGTCGACCGACGCGTCGTGCGCCCACGGGTTCAACTGGGCCGCCACGCTGCTGAGCTTGACCGAGACATAGTCGACGTCGGGCTGGGCGAGCAGGTCGGACAGGGCGTCGAGGCGGGCGGCGGCCTCTCGGCGGCCGAGTACGGCTTCGCCGAGCAGGTTGACGTTCGATGCCCACCCGCCGTCGCGCTGCCGGCTCAGGTGGCCGGCGAGACCGGCGGGTTCGGCCGGGGCGACGAGGTGACCGACGATGCCTCGCATCCGCCATCGCGCCAAGGGCATCACGAGTCGAGGGAGCAGCGGCGCGAGCCGAGCACCGGCGCGCAGCAACAGCCGGTCGACCCGGCCCAGGAAGACCGGAAGCTGATCGACCGCGTCGATCAGGGCGCGCAGCTGGCGGGCCGCGACCGTGTCGTCGTCGGGGCGGGCGACCCGGTCGATGAACGCCATCACGAAGTCGACCCCAGCCTCGTCGACGACCACACCGCGCAACCGCTCCATCGTGCGACGAGTCGAAGCCGTCTCGAGGTGGGTGGCGTGGTCGAGCCATCGTTCGACGACGCGGATCGATTCGTCGATCAGCTCATCGGGATCGGTGACGGATCCGAGGAGGGGAGGGGAGGGAGCGACGTCCATACCGCCATCGTGCGGAATCGTCCGGCGGTCGGTCTTGTACGATGCCGCGGACCATGGTGGGTGTTCCGCACAACGCACCGAGCGACGGGCTCTTCGCCTGTCAGCCCGAACTGCTCGGACTCTTCGAGACGCTCATCAACGTCATCTTCTGCGCCAAGGATCTCGGCGGTCGCTACGTCGAGGTCAACACCGCGTTCGTCCGCCGCACCGGCAAGCCCTCGAAGGGTGAGGTGATCGGAACGACCGCCCGCGACCACTTCATCTCCGACCTGGCCGAGCGGTTCGAGGAACAGGACGCCGAGGTGTTCAGCACCGGCGAGCCGCTCTACGACGAACTCGAGCTGATCCGTCGGCCCAACGGCGAACTCGGCTGGTATCTCACCACCAAGTTGCCGGTGCGCGACGGGGCGGGCGACCGCCCGATCGTCGGGCTCGTCTCGGTGAGCCGGGATCTGGTGGCGCCGTCGGACTCCGACATCGGCGCGCAGGGTCTGCGCGAGGTGGTTCGTCACGTGCAGGAGCACTTCGGCGAACCGATCCGGGTCGCCGACCTCACCGCGGTGGCCGGCTTCAGCGAGGCCCAACTCGAACGCCGCATGAAGCGGGTCTTCGGGGTCACCGCGACCCAACACGTCCTGCGGGTGCGGGTCGAAGCCGCGACCCGGCTGCTCGCCGACACCGACGAGCCGATCGCGGACGTGGCGGCGCGGTGCGGGTTCTACGACCAACCCGACTTCACGCGCCGGTTCGCCCGGCTGACCAACGCCACGCCGGCTCAGTTCCGAGCGACGGCCCGGGCCGTGGCCGACGAGAGCCCCGGGCGCTCGGACTCGTAGACTCGACCCATGCTCGATCCGGTCACCACCTCTGAAGGCGTCGCCGTCGTCCACCTCTTCTGTGCGCGCACGCCCGACACCGACGACGAGGCCGTCATCACCGCGGTCAAGACGGCCCAGGCCGACGACGTCCAGGTCGTCTCCGTCGCTGTGCTCGGTCACAAGGCCGACCTGTGCTTCATGGCGCTGCACGCGGACTCGTGGAAGCTGCGCGACCTGCAGACCGGGTTGGCCAACGCCGGCCTGATGATCGTCGACAGCTTCGTGTCGATCACCGAGCTGTCCGAGTACGCCCAGGGCATCCCCGAAGAGATGAAGAACATGCGGCTCTATCCCGAGCTTCCCCCGGAAGGGAAGTCGGCGTGGTGCTTCTACCCGATGACGAAGCGTCGCGAGGCGGAGAACAACTGGTACCGGTTGGAGTACGACGAGCGCAAGGAGCTCATGTACGAGCACGGCACGTCGGGCCGGAAGTTCGCCGGGCGGATCGTGCAGCTGATCACCGCCAGCACCGGTCTCGATGACTGGGAGTGGGGCGTCACCTTGTTCGGCGTCAAGCTCGACGACCTCAAGGACACCGTCTACACGATGCGGTACGACACGGCCTCGGCCCTGTACGCCGACTTCGGTGCGTTTTACACCGGCATGACGGGTCCGGTCGAAGAGATCGTCGCTCGAACCGCCTGAAATCCGGCGGTTTGCACGATTTCAGCCCGTCTTCGCGCGGATTCGTACAAGACCGGCATTTCTCGCGCTGGAAACACTGAGCCTGTCGGATTCACCATCCGGCGGCTAACCTCTAGCGCCATTGCACGGCCCCGCGGTGCCGTGTCCCATCCACCGCGACCTATCCCATATGGAGGGGATTCACCCATGAAGCTTTCACGCAAGCTGATGATGCTGCTTGCCGTGCTGCTGTCGTTCTCCCTCATCGCCGCCGCCTGTGGCGATGACGACGACGACACCGCAGACACGGGCAGCGACGACACCGCCGACGCCGGTGGTGACGACGACATGGCCGACGAAGACGGCGATGACGACATGGCCGACGAAGACGACGACATGGCCGACGACGACATGGCCGACGAGTCCCACGACTCGCTCGGTGATGGCTCGCTCGGCACCGTCACCGTCGAGGCCGGCGCTCAGGTCCAGATCCGTTCGCTGAACGCGATCTCCGGCGACGTGGCGTTCCTCGGTATTCCGAACCAGCGTGGTATCGAAGCTGCGGTCGCCGACTACGGCACCATCAAGGGCTTCGAGGTCACCTCGGGCGAAGGTCTCGACGACCTCTGCTCCGCTGAGGGTGGCCAGGCCGCCGCGCAGCAGATCGTTGCTGACGAGCAGGTCGTCGGCGTGATCGGTACCTCGTGCTCGGGCGCGGCCGCCGCTGCCGCTCCGCTGATCAGCGATGCCGGCATCGTCATGATCTCGGGCTCGAACACCTCGCCCTCGCTGACCTCTGACCTCCAGGGCAACGCGAACGAGAGCTGGGTCCCCGGTTACTACCGCACCGCTCACAACGACCTCTTCCAGGGCGCCGCCATGGCTGAGTTCGTGTTCAACGAGCTGGGTCTCACCACCGCCGCCGCCATCCACGACGGCGACCCCTACACCCAGGGTCTCGCCCAGGCCTTCGCCGACGCCTTCACCGCTCTCGGCGGCGAGGTCACCGGCTTCACCGGCGTGAGCAAGGAAGACACCGACATGACCCCGGTCCTCACCGAGGTCGCGGCGGCTGCCCCGCAGGCGCTGTTCTTCCCGATCTTCCAGCCGGCCGGCGACTTCATCGCCGACCAGGCGCCTGGCGTCGCTGGTCTCGAGAACACCCAGCTCCTCGCGGCTGACGGTCTGCTGACCGACGGCTTCCTCGAGCTGCCCCAGTCCGAGGGCATGTTCTTCTCGGGCCCTGACGTCCGCTTCGGCACCAACACCAACCAGTCGACCGGCATGTCCGCCGAGGACGTCCTCGCTCAGTACGAGGCCGACCACGGTGAGGCCCCGTCGGCCGCCTTCTGGGGTCACAGCTACGACGCCGCTGCCATGCTCCTCGACGCCATCGACGCCGCTTCGGTCGTCGACGGCGATGGCAACCTGGTCATCGACCGGGCCGGCGTGCGTGAGTACCTGAACGGCCTCACCGGCTACAGCGGCCTCATCGGCACCATCAACTGTGACGACTTCGGCGACTGTGGTTCGCAGAAGATCACCGTCATCGATCACCAGGACTCCGGCGACATCGAGGCCTCCAAGGCCGCCGTCGTCTTCGAGTACGCCCCGTAAGGGGAGCGCCTCGCCTGGAGGCACTCCAGCACTGAGCCTTCGGGCTGAGTGCTGAAACAACGCACGAACGGCCCCCGTCCGCCCCGGTGGGCGGGGGCCGTCGGCGTCTCACTGGACAACGACACGTTTCGAGGGGGAGACGTGACTACTGCAATGCGGTCCAAGGCCGCGCCGAGAACCGGTGTCGACTGGTTCCTGACCTTCCTGCGGGTGCTGCTGAGCGCGCTCGTCGCGTTCGGCCTGTTGGCCTTCGTCTGGCAACAGATCGATCCCGGCAACCCGCTGGCCGACGCGATCAACCCGGACGCCACCCGGCTGAGCTGGGACGCCTTCCAGGGCCTCGTGATCTCCGGCCTCTCCCAGGGCGCCATGTACGGCTTGATCGCCCTCGGGTATTCGATGGTCTACGGCGTCCTCGGGTTCATCAACTTCGCCCACGGCGAGGTCTTCATGGTCGGTGCGATGACCGGCATGATCACCTCCAACAAGCTCTTCGAGGCCGGCGTGTGGGAGGACAACTTCGTCGTTGCCATCCTCGTCGCCGTCCTCATCTCGATCATCTGCTCGACGCTCACCGCCGTCGTGATGGAACGGGTCGCCTACCGGCCCCTCCGAGGCTCCCCTCGCCTCATCCCGCTGATCACCTCGATCGGCGTCTCCTTCTTCATCCAGAACACCTCCGCGGTGCTCCTCGGTCCGGGCGCCAAGAGCTACCCCCGGCTTCCGGACTGGCTCCGCGATCCGGTCGGGGTCGGCCCGTTCGAGATCGAGGGCAAGAAGCTCCTCGTGCTCATCGTCGCCGCCGTCTCCATGGCCGCGCTCTGGTACCTCGTCGAACGCACCAAGACCGGCAAGGCCATGCGGGCCGTCGCCGAGGACAAAGAGATCGCGTCGCTGATGGGTATCGACGTCGATCGCACGATCGTCACCACCTTCGCCGTCGGCGGTGCCATGGCCGGCGTCGCCGGCATCCTCTGGGGCATCTTGTTCGGCTCGGTCACCGAGTTCACCGGCTTCCTGCCTGGCATCAAGGCCTTCTCGGCCGCCGTCGTCGGCGGCATCGGCAACCTCGGTGGCGCCATGGCCGGCGGCCTGACCCTCGGCAGCTCCGAGTCGCTCGCACCCCAGCTGGTGCTCGAGCCGCTCGGCGTGACCGGCCACACCCAGCTCAAGGACGCCGTGGCGTTCCTCGTGCTGATCTTCGTCTTGTTGGTCAAGCCCACCGGCCTGTTCGGTGAGCGTCTGTCGGCGGAGGATCGAGCATGAGCGACATGACCGAAACCCCAACCCTCGCGGCCGCTCGCGGCCCGTTCGATCAGGACTGGCGCAAGGTCGTCAACTGGGGTCTGATCCTCGCGCTGGCCTTGGTCTTCGTGTCGTTGACCGACATGCCCGAGAAGCTCGACCGGCGCATCATCGTGGAGCCGCTGCTCTCGATGGGCTACCTGTCGCTGATCTGGATCCCGATCGCGCTCGGCAACATCGTGACCCGCGAGATCGTGCTCGAGGGCATGACCGCGCACAAGAAGGGTCCTCGCGAGCTGGTCGCCGGCCTGGTGGTCGGTGCCATCGGAGGCGCCGGTTTGGCCCTCCTCATCTGGCTGCTCGACACCCGCGACCTGAGCGACCCGCTGGTCAACTGGAACGACGCCCTGCTCGAGGTGCTGACCTTCAGCGAAGGCGTCGGGTACGGCGTCGTCTTCTGGATCCTCGCCTGTGCCGGCCTCGGCCTGCTCGGCGGTGCGCTGCACGTGTTCCCGCCGCTGGTCAACCGGCTGCTGCTGGCGATGTCGCTCACGATCGTCTTGACCGCCTCGCTCGAGTCGGCGCTCGATGACATCTCCGAGGGGTTCCGGCTCGAATGGCTGTTCGAAGCCATCTTCGAGCAGAACGGTGGCGTCTCGATCCAGGGCGCGATCTTCCTCGCCCTGTTCGCTGCGGCGTGGGTGCTGTTCCTCGGTGGGCAAGCCAAGAAGGGCCGTGCGGTCGTCGAGGCCAAGCGGGAGGAATCCCCGATCGCGGTCAACACGATCGGGCTCGTGCTCATCGCCGCTGCCGCGATCATCTTGCCGATGTTGCTCGGTCGTCTCACCAACGACCTGCTCTCCAACGTCGGCCTGTTCCTGTTGTTGGCGCTGGGTCTGAACATCGTGGTCGGCCTCGCTGGCATCCTCGACCTCGGATACGTGGCCTTCTTCGCCGTCGGTGGTTACACGGCGGCGATCATGACCTCGCCGAGCTCGCCCGGCTTCTCGCCCGAGCTCCCGTGGTGGGTCGCCATCTTCGTGGTGATCTTCATGGCGATCGTCGCCGGCCTCTTCATCGGTGCACCGGTGATCAGGATGCGGGGCGACTATCTCGCCATCGTCACGCTCGGCTTCGGTGAGATCATCCGCCTCACGGTGCGGTCGGACTGGGCCAGCGGGTTCACCGGTGGCGCGCAGGGCATCCTCTCGATCCCGAGTGCCGACATCTTCGGTGTGGTGACGGTGAAGGGAACCGATCCCCAGCAGGTGCTGTATCTCGTGATGGCGTTCGTCGCGATCGCGATCTACGTCAGCTGGCGGTTGGAGAACTCCCGCATCGGCCGAGCCTGGATGGCGGTTCGTGAAGACGAGTCCGTCGCCGAGGCGATGGGCATCAACACGGTGAACGCCAAGCTTCAGGCGTTCGTGGTCGGCGCCATCCTCGCCTCGTTCTCGGGTGCGATCTTCGCCGCCAAGGTCGGTTCGGTCTTCGAGAGCTCGTTCAAGATCCTGGTCTCGATCGTGATCCTCGTCATCGTGATCGTCGGCGGCATGGGCCGCATCGCCGGTGTCGCCGCCGGTGCGCTCGTCCTCGTCGGCATCCTCGGCGGCCCCAACCAGCCGGGCCTGCTGGCGGAGTTCTCCGAGTTCAAGCTCCTGATCTACGGCGCCCTGCTGATCTGGATGATGCTGAAGCGGCCCGAAGGTCTCATCCCGAACGTGCGTCGCAGTCGTGAGCTGCACCAGGACGAGTTCCTGCAGGACGCCTGGCTCAAGGGTCAGGTGGACGACGACGATGGCGACGCCCCGAGCGGGGAGGTGGCTCCGGCATGAGCAAACGACTGCTCGACATCCAGGACCTGAGCGTCAGCTTCGGTGGCCTCAACGCACTCTCGAACCTCGACTTCCACGTCGACGAGGGCGAGATCGTGTCGGTGATCGGCCCCAACGGTGCCGGCAAGACCACGTTCTTCAACATGATCTCCGGCATGGTCACCCCGACCTCGGGCGACATCCGCTTCAGGGGTGAGTCGTTGCTGGGTCTCGACCCCAACCAGGTCACCGCCCGCGGCATCGCTCGTACGTTCCAGAACGTGCGGCTCTTCGCCAACATGACGATCCTCGAGAACGTCATGGTCGCCCAGCACTGCCGGACCCGTCAGGGAATCGTCGGCGCGCTGTTCCAGACCGGTGGCTTCAAGAACGAGGAGCGGGAGATCCGCGAGCACGGCGAGAAGGTGCTCGGCTTCTTCGGCAGCCGCCTCGTCGGCTACCGCCTGAACCAGCCGGCCTCGGTGCTCTCCTACGCCAACCGGCGTCGCCTCGAGATCGCTCGTGCGATGGCCACCAAGCCCGAGATCATCCTGCTCGACGAGCCGGTGGCCGGTATGAACCCCAAGGAGTCCGAGGAGCTCACCGGCTTGATCGGCAAGCTCCGGTCGGAGTGGGGCTTCACGATCGTCATGATCGAACACGACATGGGCGTGGTCCGTGACGTGTCGGATCGGGTCGTCGTGCTCGACCACGGCGAGACGATCGCCCAGGGCTCCTACGACGAGGTCTCGACCGACCCGCAGGTGATCGAGGCGTATCTCGGTCGTCCCGCCGAGGAGGCATCATGAGCGATCAGGCCCGCACCCCGCTGCTCGAGTTCCGGGGGATCAACACCCACTACGGCGCGGTCCACATCCTCAAGGACGTCGATCTCGCCATCTATCCGGGCGAGCTCGTCTGTCTGCTGGGCGGCAACGCTTCCGGCAAGTCGACCACGCTCAAGACCCTGCTCGGCATGGTCACCCCGACCACCGGTGAGGTCGTGCTCGACGGCGAAGTCGTCAACGACAAGCCGACCTCGTACCGGGTCGAGCGAGGCGTGACGATGGTCCCGGAGAACCGGCGACTGTTCAAGCGCCTCACGGTGAAGGAGAACCTCGAGCTCGGCGCCTATCTGCGCACCGACGACGGGGTCGAGGCCGACCTGGAACGCATCTACGACATGTTCCCGCGGGTCAAGGAGCGCCTGAACCAGAAGTCCGGCACCTTGTCCGGCGGTGAGCAGCAGATGGTGGCGATGGGCCGTGCGCTCATGGCGAGCCCGCGCGTGCTGCTCATGGACGAGCCGTCGATGGGTCTCGCTCCGGCGTTGGTCCAGACCAACTTCGAGCTGATCCAGCAGATCCACGAGGAAGGCGTCGCCATCTTCATGGTCGAGCAGAACGCCAACATGGCCCTGTCGATCGCCGACCGTGGCTGGGTGCTCCAGACCGGTCGGGTCGTGCTCGACGACACCGCCGACGCGTTGCTCGCCAACCCGGATCTCCGGGCCAGCTATCTCGGCGAGGGCAACCGCTAGACGACGTCGCGATCAGGCCCGGTCGCGGGCCTGATCGATCGACTCCCACGGGGTCAACATCTCCGCTGGCATGTGGAGATGGAGCAGCGCGCCCGTGGGCGAGTCCATCGCCCGTTCGAACGCCGGACCGAATTCCGCGGTCGTGCGGACCGGCTCGGCGTGGAAGCCGTAGGCCTGGGCGATGGCGACGAAATCCGGGTTGTCGATCGGCGTGCCGCTGACCCGGCCCGGGTAGTTGCGTTCCTGATGGGCCCGGATCGTGCCGTACATGCCGTTGTCGAAGACGAGCACGATCGGTTCGAGCCCGGCCTGCCGGGCGGAGCCGAGCTCCTGGATCGTCATCTGCAGGTCGCCGTCGCCCGCGAAGCACACGACCGTGCGGTCGGGGTGGGCGGCCTTGGCTGCGATCGCCGCTGGGAGGCCGTAACCCATCGTGCCGTTCTGCGGCGCGAGGAGGCGGGCCTCGGCGCCGTACCGGAACCCCTTGTTGTTCCACACCGAGAAGTTGCCGGCGCCGTTGGTGAAGATCACGTCGGCCGGGGCGTTGTCCTGCAGCCAGCGCATCGCCTCGCCCATGTCGAGCGGGCCGGGCTGGGGTGGGATCACCGAACCGTCGACGAACGCGGCCCGCCTGGTGGCTCGCCACTCGGCGCGGCGCTCGACGTCGGGCACCGTGCGGTCGCTCAACAGGCCGATCGTCACCGACGGGTCGCCGCAGACGCCGACCTCGGTGGGGTAGATCCGGCCGAGCTGGGTGCGTTCGGGATGGACGTGCACGAGCCGCTGGGTGGGTTCGTCCAGATCGATCAGGGTCCATGCCGCGGTCGTCATCTCGCCGAAGCGGATCCCGAGGCCGACGATCAGGTCGGCGTCGGTGATCGTGTCGCGCACCGCCTGGGGCATCGCCAGCCCGGCCTCGCCGCAGTAGACGTCGCTGAGGTTGTCGACGACGTCGTGGAATCGCCAGGCGGCGAGCACGGGGATGTCGTTGTGGGCGGCGAAGTGCGCCAGGTCGGCTCGGGCGTCGAGGGTCCAGCGTCCGCCGCCGGCGATGATCACCGGCCGTTCGGCGGCGGCGAGCTCGGCGACGATCGTGTCGATCTCTTCGGTGGTGGGCGTGGCTCGCTCGATCGGCAGGGCCGCGACGTCGGTGTTGGTGGTCGTCGCCCGCAACATGTCCTCGGGCAACGCGACCGCGACCGGGCCGGGTCGCCCGCTCGTCGCGATCTTGAACGCCATCGTCAGCGTCTCCGCGAGGTCGTCGACGTCGTCGACCTGGGTCGCCCACTTGGTGATCGGGCCGAGGAACGCCCGGTAGTCGACCTCCTGGAACGCTTCGCGGCCGATCTCGTGGGTGGCGACCTGCCCGATCAGCACGACCATCGGTTGAGAGTTCTCCCGCGCCGCGTGGATCCCGACCGAGGCGTTGGTCGCTCCCGGGCCTCGGGTGACCATGCAGATGCCGGGGTCGCCGGTGAGACGGCCCCAGGCCTCGGCCATGTAGGCCGCGCCGCCCTCTTGGCGACAGATCACATAGGTGATGTCGGTGTCGTGGAGGGCGTCGAGGACAGCGAGATAGCTCTCTCCGGGCACGCCGAAGGCGTGGGTGACGCCGTGGCTGACGAGAGCGTCGGCGACGATTTGGCCGCCGGTCCGAGAGTCCGTCACCGGATCAGAGGTCGTCGATCGACGGGAACGTGTCGGGATGCACGATGTCGACGGTGGCCGAGCGCTGCTGGGCGAGCATGCCGCCGTCGATCTTCAAGACATCGCCGGTCATGTACGACGACTCTTCGCTCGCGAGGAACAACGCCGGACCGGTCATGTCGTAGGGATCACCGATGCGACCCGACGGGATGTTGACGCCGCGGTACGCCCGTTCGTCCGCATCGAGCCCGGCGGTGTCGATCGAGCCGGGCATCAAGGCGTTGACGCGGATGTTGTACGGGCCGAGGTCGACGGCCATCGCGCGGGTGAGGGCCTCGATGCCGCCCTTGCTCGCGTCGTAGGCGGTGAAGCTGCGGTGCGCCTGCGTCGCGCCGCCCGAGCTCATGTTGATGATCGAGCCGCCACCGTTCTTGGCCATGATGCGAGCCGCCTGGTGGCAGCACAGGAAGTGGCCGGTGAGGTTGACGTCGATGATGCGACGCCACCAGGCCTCGTCGGCCTCGAAGAAGTGGAGCATCGGCGAGACGAGACCGGCGTTGTTCACGAGCACGTCGACGGTGCCGTAGGTCTCCATCGTGGCGGCGAACATGCCGGCGACCTGCTCACCGTCGGACACGTCCGCGGCCGCGGCGATGGCGGTGCCGCCTTCGCTCACGATGCCGGCCGCGACCGACTCGGCGGCATCGGCGTCGACGTCGTTGACGACGACCGAGGAGCCGACCGATCCGAAGCGTTCGGCGATCGCCTGGCCGATGCCCTTGCCGGCGCCGGTGACGATCACGACCTTTCCGGCGAGATCAGGATGAGTCGACATGGGCTCCCTCTCCGACGGCCACCCGGTCCGTCCTCCAGTGGGTCCCTAAGCTAGCGCCGCACCACCGAGCGAGGAGCGCCGATGAGTTGGATTCAGACCGTCCCCGACGACCAGTGGGATGGCGATCTCGAGCCGTTGCACGGACGAGTCGTCGACCGCGACCTCGGCCGGGTCGATCACATCATGGCGATCCATTCCCTCAACCCCGGTGGCTTGGCCGCGCACGACGGCTTGTACCGATCGGCGATGGCCGGCACCGCGACGCTGCGAAAGGTCGAGCGCGAGCTCATCGCCTACGTCGTGTCGGTCGAGAACGAATGCCACTATTGACTCACCCATCACCGGCGTGGTCTGCGCCGGCTCCTGAAGAACGATCCACTGCTCGCCGAGATCGACGCCGACTGGCGTACGGCGGCGATCGGTGAGAAGCGCATGGCGATGCTGACCTACGCGGTGAAGCTCACCCGCACGCCGGGGGCGATGGTCGAGGCCGACGTCGAGGCGCTGCGGGCGGTCGGATTCTCCGACCGCGACATCCACGACATCTGCGAAGCGACGTCGTACTACGCGTACGTGAACCGGATCGCCGACGGGCTCGGCGTGACGGTCGAGGACTGGTACCCGCCGGACCCACCCGACGGGCACTGGCCGGGACCCGATGCCGAGGCCGACGCGTGAGGTTCTTCACCGACGCCGACATCGGTGCGGCGCTGCCGTGGGCGCCGTTGATCGAGTCGATCGAGCAGATCCTGATCGAGCCGGACGCGGTCGCACCGGCCCGCACCCTCCACACCGTTCCCGACGGCAACGGCAACGACGCGGCGTTCTTGTTGAAACCCGGCTGGGTGGCAGGCGAGATCATCGGGGTGAAGGCGGTGACCGTGTTCCCCGACAACGGCGCCCAGGATCTCCCGATGGTGCAGGCCGGGGTCCTGTTGTTCGACGGCACGACCGGCTCGCTCGTCGGCGCCTGCGAGGCCAACACCCTCACGACCCGCCGAACTGCAGCAGCGTCGGCGGTCGCGGCCAAGCGCCTCGCTCGCCCCGACGCGCGTCGGCTGTTGATCGTCGGATCGGGCGCGCTCGCGCCGATGGCGGTCCAGGCCCACGCCCACGTGCGCTCCTACGACACGATCGAGGTCTGGGGCCGCAACCCCGACAAGGCCGCCGCAGTGGTGGCCGTCCTGGCCGCTGACGGGATCGTCGCGACCGTCCCCGCCGATCTCGACGCCGCAGTCGCCGAGGCCGACGTGATCTCGTGTGTCACCGGCGCGACCGACCCGTTGGTCAAGGGTGCGCTGCTCCGTCCCGGCGCCCACGTCGATCTGATCGGCGGGTTCAACCACGCCATGCGCGAGGCCGACGACGACGTCGTGCGCCGTGCCTCGGTGTTCGTCGACACCTACGACGACGCGGCGATCGCGGGCGACATCGCCCAGCCGATCGAATCCGGCGTCATGACCGCTGACGACCTGCTCGCGGACCTGGCCGAACTCGTCGCCGGCACCCACCCGGGGCGTACCAGTGACGACGAGGTCACGATGTTCAAGTCAGCGGGCACCGCGTTGGAGGATCTGGCCGCGGCCCGCCTCGCGGTGAGCTAGACGAGCGAGATGCTGCCGTCGGCGCCGATGGTCGCCGACGTCGCCGACGCGACCTCGGCGTAGGTGGCGTCGTCGACGATCAGGATCGGCATCACGATGCCGTAGATCTCGTCGGCGACGATGGCGCCGAGCACGATGATCTCGTCGGACTCCTGCAGGATGAGCGCGGCGGGCGCCGTGCCTTCCCGGATGGCCTCGGCGAGCACTGACGACGCCGAGCTCGAACCTCGGCCGACGGTCATCATCACGACGCGTCCCACCAGCGACGTGCCGGCCTGGGGATGTGCTTGATCGATGATCGTCCCGGTCTCGGACTCGAAGCCGCCCCAGAACGACAGCGGCTCGTCGAGGGCGAGCACCTCGCCCGCTGCTGCGCCGGCGACGAGCACTCGGCTGGCGTCAGGCATCGGCCCACACCTGTTCGTCGCGCACGACCTCACCGCGAACTGCGGACTCGATGCAGTCTTCGACCGAACCGAACGCGACATCGAGGCCGAGGTTGCCGGGCGCGTAGTAGGCCCACTTCGCCGAGTCGGTCATCGCGGTGCCGTGGACGTCCGCCATGACCGGGGTGATGTAGGTACACGTGTCGGTCACGATCTGGACTCCGGCGGCCGCCAGCCGTTCGGTCCACCCGCGCAGGCCGATCTCGTTGGCGACCGAGCGCCCGGTGTTGATGTACGCGTGGACGTCGGGATGGACCCGCCGATCGCCCAAGAGTTCGACGACCCGGGCGAACTCGGCGACGGAGTAGTGCGGGGTGCCGAGGCTGATCGCACCCAGTCGTGGGTCGGTCGAGGTGGTGAGCTGATCGCGTGCCGTGCGGAGGTCGGCCACCGTGACCGCGTGGCGGGCCGTGGGGGCGACGCCGCCGGTCGCCGAGTCGAGATCCGGTGCCTCCGGGGTCGATCCGACGACGTGGAACATGGCGAGCGATCCCGACGACGCGCCGGCGCTGCCGATCGCCTTCAGCCGATCCTCGCTCAGCGCCGCCGGTGTCCCGGAGACGACCGGTACCGCGCTCCCGACCCGCTTGCCGATGTGGTGACCGAGCACCGGATAGGCGACGTCGAGTGCGAGGAGCGCCGGCGGAACTCCGCTCACGTCGAACTCGATCGTTGCGTGGCGGGCGGCGTCGAGGTGCAGGCCGGCCGCGGGCGCCCGCCCGGTGATCGCCGCCGCGATGTCGAGGAAGTCGCCGTAGCGATGGGTACGGGCGCCGAGCACCGCGTTGGCGAAGACGATGGCGTTCGACTCCGCCCATGCGACGTTCTCGCCGAGGCCGGGGCGAGCGTCCATCTGATAGGGCGCGCATGTCCAGGTCGGCTCACACCCCATCCGTTCGTAGGCCTCCATGAGGGCGAGCGCCTGGTTCCGGGTGTGGTCGTCGCCCCGATAGAGCTCGGGATGCAGGAGGTCGAGTGAGCTGACGTTGAGGGTCGTCGGCACCGACACGCGGGCGCCGTCGTCGGCGAGTCGGCGGGCGAAGTCGAGGCCGGCTTGACCGTGATACAGGCACGAGTCGATGTGGGCGCCGGTGATGTCGAGCAGGTGCTCGGCTTGCATCGATTCGGCGGTCCGGACGACGACCCGCATCGCGAGGGCGGCGGCGGGGCCTTCCTCGCCGTCGAGCAGCGCCTGGTCGCGAGGGGCGAGGGCCACCGGCATGTCCTCACCGTAGCCTGAGCGGGTGGACCCGCAGCCCGAACCGAGCCTGGCCGACGACGAGGCCCGCCTGGCCGACTTCGCGGCCGACCTCGCCGATCGCGTCGACGCTGCACTGGAGGGCTGGGTGCGCCGCACCCTGGTCAGCGCCGCGGCCGCCGGTGGCGCCCAGGTGGTCGCCGACGAGATCTCGGCGGTCGTCGCGGAGACCCGCACGAAGGTGATGCCCGAGCTCCGTCGAGTGCTGACCGCCGACGTCGACGCCGGTGCCGGGAACCCGTTGGCCGCCCTTCGAGCCGGGGTCGGTCCGATGACCGAACGGCTCCAGACCTGGGGTGCAGCTCAGCCACCCCGAGACGACTTCCTCGAGCGACAGTTCCCCGGCGATCCGTACCAGCTCGGCCCCGCCGCCTTCAGCGATGTCGACCCCGATCTCCACGAACCCGGCCTCGTCTGGGGTGCCGCTCGCGCCCACGTCCATCTCCGCCGCCGACGGGAGGGCAGCGATGGCTGACCGTGTCGTGATCACCCGCGACCTGATGGACGGCGGCCGCTTCCGCTCGGCGGTGCCCGACGTGGTGATCGTCCGCTCGGCGACATCGCCTGAGCTGGACGATGCGACCTTCGTGCTGCTCGACCTCGCCATCGGCATCGACCCGGCGGAGGTCGTCCGCGACGGCCGAACGGTCATCGCCTACGGCGCCCACGTCGACGAGGCGGCGCTGGAGGCCGCGATCGACGCGGGCTGTGTCGACGCCCTCCCGCGGTCGAAGGTGTTCCGGCGCGCCGCGGAGCTACTCGGCTGACTCCTCGGGCGCGGCCGGCGCCTGCATCACGTCGAAGAGGTTGCCCTCCGGGTCTTCACAGACCCGCCACACGAACTCGTGGAAGCTCTGCCGCTCGCGAAGGGCACCGCCCAGCTCGACGATGCGCTGCTCGGTCGCTTCGAGATCGAGGACGGCGAAGTCGAGGTGCAGGCGGTTCTTGCCGACCCGCGGCTCCTCGACCCGTTGCAGCCAGACGGTGACCTTGCGGTCGGGCGCGTGGGTGAGGAACGAGAACGGTTCCTCGACGTGCGCGACCTCGACCCCGAGCAACCCGGACCAGAACGTGGTCATCGCCTCGAGGTCGTTGCAATCGATCGTGACCGCCACGAGGAGCGGGACGGTGGGGCCTTGGAACGCGGGAGTCGCCATACCGTGAGCCTGCCACCGAGCCAGAGGCCCATCCAGCCCCGCTAGCCTCGGGCGCCGTGTCCGATCCGCGCTCGTTCAATGAGATCCTCGCCTCCGTCGCCGACATCGAAGGCTGGATGAGCGACGGCCAGGCGCGCCTGCTGCACGACCGGGCGGCCGAACTCGGCGCCGGTACACAGATCGTCGAGATCGGGAGCTTCCGCGGCCGATCGATGATCGTGCTCGCCTCGACCGCCGGCGACGATGTGCGGATCACCGCCATCGACCCGCACCTCGGCTCGGATCGAGGCCCGCAGGAGATCGAGGCCGACGAGGCGCTCGGCGACGACGACTACTCGGTCTTCCACCGCAACCTCACCGCCGCCGGCGTCGACGAGCGGGTCACCCACGTCCGCAAGCTCAGCGACGCCGCCCTCGGCGACGTCGAGGGCGAGATCGACCTGCTGTACATCGACGGCGCCCACCGCTTCGCCCCGGCCCGAGCCGACATCGTCGACTGGGGCGACCGGGTGAGCGGTGGCGGCACGATGCTGATCCACGACTCGTTCTCGTCGATCGGGGTCACCCTCGCGCTCCTGACCACGACCTTCGCCGGCGGTCGCTGGAAGTACGTCGGCCGGTCGCGTTCGATGGCGGAGTATCAGCGGGTCAACCTCAGCGCCGGAGAGCGGATTCCCAACGCGCTGCGCCAGCTGGCTCAGCTGCCCTGGTTCGTGCGCAACGTCGTGATCAAGGTGCTGATCGTGGCCAAGCTCGGCCCCGTCACCCGAGTCCTCGGGCACCGCAATCCCGACGAGTGGCCCTACTGATCGTCGGGTTCGGCCCCGGCGAACCGTCCACAGGCCCCTTGTGGACGCGGGGTGATGTGGGCGGCCCGGTCGTGACCGCACCGCGTGCAGATCTGTTCGCCCCATGACTGCAGGGCGCGGTGATCCTCGGGTTTCATGACGTCAGTCTGACGCGCGGATCCGACGCGAGTAACACACGAAACAGTCTCCCGAAACACTCTGGAAACACTGTCTTCCTAGCTTCGACCTCGACCCGCCTGGGGAGTGTGGGTCGAATCGAGAGGAAGAAACATGGAAGGCAACACCGCCTGGATGTTGATCAGCACCGCCTTGGTGCTGTTCATGGTCCCTGGACTCGCGCTGTTCTACGGGGGCATGGTTCGTTCGAAGAACGTCCTGAACATGCTCAACATGAACACCTACTGCCTCGGCATCGTGCCGCTGGTGTGGGTGCTCGTCGCGTTCTCGCTGGGCAACAGCGGCGACGGTGAAGGGCTCGAGGCCATCATCGGCAACCTGGACTTCATCGGGCTGCAGGACGTGAAGGGAACCGACGCGCTGATCGCGGTCGCCTTCTCGATGACGTTCGCCGCGATCACCCCGGCCCTCATCGCCGGCGCCGTCGCCGACCGCATGAATTCTCGGCCTGGGCGATCTTCGTCCCGATCTGGTGCCTGCTCGTCTACACGCCCGTCTTCTACTGGGTCTACGTCGGCTGGCACCACAGCAAGCTCGACCCGGCCGCCATCGACTTCGCCGGTGGTACCGCGATCCACATCAACGCCGGTGTCGCCTCGCTCGCCCTCGTCATGGTGCTCGGCAAGCGGGCCGGTTGGCCCGACCAGGCCATGCCGCCGCACAACCTGCCCTTCGTCATGCTCGGCGCCGGCATCCTCTGGTTCGGCTGGTTCGGCTTCAACGGTGGCTCGGCGTTCGCCGCCGACGGCGTCGCCGCCCAGGCCGTGCTCAACACCTTCGTCGCTGCCGCGGCCGGCATGATCGCCTGGCTCGCCATCGAACGGCTGCGCGACGGCCACGCCACCACCCTCGGCGGTGCCTCCGGTGTCGTCGCCGGTCTCGTCGCCATCACCCCCGCGGCCGGTTTCGTCGGCGGGCTCTCGCCGATCATCTTCGGCGCCGTCGCCTCGGTCGCGTGCTACTTCGCCATCCAGCTCAAGACCAAGTACGGCTACGACGACAGCCTCGACGTCGTCGGCATCCACATGGTCGGCGGCATCGTCGGCGGCGTGCTGCTCGGCTTCTTCGCCGACGCCAGCATCGGTGGTGTGGACGGTGGGTTCTTCGGTGACGCCGGCCTCGTCGTCAGCCAGCTGATCGCCATCGTGTCGGTGCTCGCCTTCTCGTTCATCGTCACCTACGCCATCGCCAAGGTGATGGACAACGTGATGGGCATCCGGGTCAGCGCCGACGAAGAGCAGACGGGTCTCGATCAGACCCAGCATGCCGAGACGGCCTACGTCGACTGATCGATCCCCCAGTCCGGAAGCGGCGGCGGCGATGCCGTCGCCGCTTCGGGCCGGGTACTGTCCCTTCATGCGTCGACGGTCCCCCCGCCTCCCGTGAAGACGATTCCCGCCGCCGAAGGCGTGCTCGCCGACCGGTCGCTGGTCGGCACCGACCTGGCCGAGGCCTACACGGCCGAGATCGATGCGTGGTTGCGCTCCGTCATCGACGAGGTCGGCGACGTGCCCGGCTTCGCCCTCGCCGCGGTAGGCGGCTACGGCCGAGGCGACCTCAGCCCCGGCTCTGACCTCGACCTGTTGCTGATCCATCGCTTCGAGGGATCGGCCGCCGAGGTCGCCGAGCGCATCTGGTACCCGATCTGGGACAGCGGCATGAAGCTCGGCCATGCGGTGCGCACCATCGACGAAGCGCTCGACCTGGCCACCGACGATCTCGACACCGCGACCTCGCTCCTCGAGATGCGGTACCTGGGTGGAAGCGAGTCGCTGGTCGACGAACTCGCCACCAAGGCCCTCGCCCAATGGCGGGCGAACAGCGACCGGATGCTCGACACCTTGTCGGCGCGGGTCCGAGAGCGCCACGTGGAGGCAGGCGAGCTCGCCTTCCTGCTCGAACCCGATCTCAAGCTCTCGCAGGGTGGGCTCCGTGATCTGCACTCGATCCGGTGGATCGACCTGGCCGACCCGGCGCTGCTCGAGCCGAGTGAGCGGGCTGCGCTCGCCGGACCCCACGACACCTTGCTGTCGGCGCGGATCGAGCTGCACCGCTCGACCGGGCGAGCCAACAACCAGCTGCTGCTCCAGGAGCAGGACGAGGTGGCTGCTGCGCTCGGCTTCGGCGACGCCGACGACCTGATGGCGGCGGTCGCGGGTGCGGCCCGCACCGTCTCGTGGATCCAGGACTCGGTGCTGCACCGGATCCATCAGCGTGGCCGTCGTCGCCGCTGGCTGAAGAAGAACCGCGACCTCGGCCACGGCATCCAACTGATCGACGACACCTTGACCCTGGCGGCCGAGGCCCCCGCCGACGATCCGATCCTGCCGTTGCGGATCGCGGTCCACGCCGCTCGCAACGACGCGTTCATCGAGCGCGAGGTGCTCGAGCGGATCGAGGTCGAAGGCACCACCCTGCCCGACCCCTGGCCCGACGAGGCTCGGGAGCTGTTCGTCGACCTCTTGTTGTGCGGCCACGAGATGATCCGGGTCGTCGAGGCCCTCGACCACTTCGACCTGGTCAGTCGACTGATCCCGGAGTGGGCCCCCAACCGCAATCGGCCCCAGCGCAACGCCTACCACCGGTTCACCGTCGACCGACACCTGCTCGAAGCCGCGGCGGAGGCGGCCCGGCTCGTCGACCGGGTCGAGCGGCCGGACCTCCTCGTGCTCGGTGGCATCTTCCACGACATCGGCAAGGGCTACCCGGGCGATCACAGCGAGGTCGGCGTGGGGCTGGTCAACACGATCGCCGCCCGCATGGGCTATCCGTCCGACGACATCGAGGCGCTCGAAGCGCTCGTCCGTCACCATCTCCTGCTCCCTGACATCGCCTCGCGCCGCGACCTCGAGGACGAAGGCACGGTCAAGCTCGTCGCCGACGCGGTGGGCTCGGTGGGCACCGTCGAACTGCTCGCCGCGCTGACCGAAGCCGACTCGATCGCGACGTCGAAGTCGGCGTGGGGTGGCTGGAAGGCCGAACTCGTCGGCGAGCTCGCGACGCGCACGATCAAGTACCTCCAGGGTGAGCACGACCTCGGTGCGGCCGACTTCCCGACCGCTGAACATCTCGCCCTCGCCGCGGCGGGCGAGACGGTCGTGCGGCTCGACGGCCACGTCGTCACGACGATCACGCCCGACCGACCGGGCGTGTTCAGCAGAGTCGCCGGCGCACTCTCGCTCCATGGTGTCGAGATCCTCGGCGCCAACCTCGCCACCGCCGACGGGATGGCGATCGACCGCATCCGGGTCGCCGGTGGTCACGGCCTGACCGAACGGCCGGCCGAGCTCGTCGCCGACATCGAACGGGCGCTGCGCCGCGAGCTGGCGATCACGGCCCGGCTTCTGCGCCGGGCCCAGACGTATCGCTTTCAACGCTCCACCTCGGCTCGGATCGTCGAGCCGGCGGTCATCGTCGACAACGAGATCTCCTCGACGGCCACCGTGCTCGAGGTGCGAGGGCCGGACTCGATCGGGTTCTTGTATCGAGTCACGCGGGCGTTCGTCGAGCTCGACCTCGACATCGCGTGGGCGACGGTCCAGACCCTGGGCGCCGACGTGGTCGACACCTTCTATGTTCGTGGTCCCAACGGTGCGAAGGTCACCGATCCGGCGTACCTTGCCGAGATCGAGTTGGCGGTGTTGTCCGCCATCGGTGCTGACGCCTAGGACCCATGACCGATCGCCCCGCCACCGAACGAGAACTCCTCCGTTGGGCGGAGGCGCTGGCCGCCACCGCCCAGACCGGCCTCGGCTTCACCGAGAACCTCTACGAACGTGAACGGTTCGAGGAGGTGTTGGCCATCGCGGCCGACATCCGCAGCCATGTGGTCGGCGGCCTCGAGCCCGACCGGCAGGTGCAGGAGTGGCTCGACCGGGTCGGCGACGGTGTCGCCGGCTACGTCACGCCGAAGATCACCGTCGGCGCCGTCGTGGGCAACGACGACGGCGAACTGCTCATGGTCCAGCGGGCCGACAGCGGGGTCTGGCTCTACCCGACGGGTTGGGCCGACGTCGGCTACTCGCCGGCCGAGGTCGTGGTGAAGGAAGTGAAGGAGGAGGCGGGGATCGAGTGTGAGGTCGTCCGCCCGATCGCGGTCCTCGACGGGCAGCGGCGCGGCTTCACCCGCATCCCGCTCGTCTCCCTCGTGTTCCACTGCCGAGCCACCGGCGGGTCGCTCACCCCGCATCCCCTGGAGTGTCTCGACGTGGGCTTCTTCGCCGAGGATGCGCTCCCCGACGCCACCGTCGGCGCCGAGCTGTGGGCCGAGCACGCCTTCCAGGCCATCCGCGGTGAAGACGTGCCCGTGCTGTTCGACTACCCCCGCACGCCTCCGTGGCGTGACCATTCACACGCCGAGGAGTCCTCGTGACCATCACCTCCACGACCGATCACGGGACGACCCGCGACGGTCTGATCCAGCTCCGACGCCGCTGGCAACCAGCGGGCGACCCTCGTGCCGCCGTGCTCTTGATCCACGGCCTCGGCGAGCACTCGGGCCGGTACGAGCACGTCGGCGGGCATCTCGCGGCGGCCGGCTTCGACGTCGTCTCGCTCGACAACCGCGGCTTCGGCGGCTCGGGCGGCAAACGCGCCTACGTCGACTCGTTCTCCCAGTTCCAGGACGACGTCGAGGATCAGCTCGCCGAAGTCCGCCAACTCGGGCTCCCGACCGTGCTCCTCGGTCACTCGCTCGGTGCCTTGATCAGCACCGGCTACTGCGTCGGCGGGCGGCCGCTGCCCGACGCGTTGGTCGTCACCGGCCCCCCGCTCGGCTACCAGCTCGAGGGATCCGACAAGGCCTTGAAGGTCGTGGGCCCGCTGATCCGCAAGATGCGTCCCGGGTTCGAGGTGCGCGACGACTGGGACGCCACGGTCTTCGCCGAGGACGTGACCGTCGGCGAGACGTTCATGAACGATCCGCTGCGCACCGACTTCATGACGATCTCGCTCGCCCTCGAGATCCTCGGTGAGATCGACCGGGTCAAAGAGGCGGTCGCCGGGCTCGAGCTCCCGACCTGGGTCGGGCACGGCGGCGTCGACAAGATCGTTCCCGTGTGGGCCTCGGAGCCCTTCGACTCGGTGGCCTCAGCTGACCGGAAGATCTACGACGGCCTCGGTCACGAGATTCTCAACGAGCCGGTCGGGCTGGAGATCGTCGATGAGATGATCGCCTGGATCGAGGCGACGCTCTCGGTCTGATCAGTCGACGTCGCGGAGGAACTCTTCGACCTCGGCGACCAGCAACTCCGGGTCGTCTTCGAGGCCCTCGTCGTCGTCCTCGTCCCAGGCCGCCTCGAGGTCGCGGACATAGTCGGCGGTGTCTTCGTCCTCGGCGACGAGCTCGTCGACCTGTCGTTCGTAGCTGGCCGCTGCGATCTCGAGGTCGGTGACGAACACGGTCGTGCCGAGCACTTCGCACACCTGGTGCAGCAGGGCCAGCGCCGCCTTCGGCGACGGAGCCCCGGGTACGTAGGACGGCACCGACGCCCAGAAGGTCGCGGTCGGGAAGCCGGCCTCGGCGGCTTCGGTGGTGAGCGCGCCGACGATCCCGGTGGGTCCCTCGTACGACGACGGGGCGAGGTCGAGCCGCTGTTGGAGCGAGGGGTCTTCGGCCGCGCCGTAGACCTGCACCGGACGCGAGTGGGGGACGTCGGCGAGGAAGGCGCCGAGGGTGACGATCGTGCCGGCCTCGACGATGCGGGCGACCTCGAGCACCTGGCGACAGAACCGACGCCACTGCAGCTGCGGCTCGAGGCCGAGCAGGATCACGACGTCGCGCGAGGCCGCCGGGACGCGGGCGGCGAGGATCTGGTTCTCGGGCCAGCTGATGCTGCGCCGGCGCTCCTCGTCGAGGTGGACGATGGGCCGGGTGGCGCTGAAGTCGAAGTACCGCTCGGGGTCGATGTCGACCAGCGGTGTGGCGTCGAAGCGCTCGACCAGCTGGCGGGCGGCGATGGTGGCGGCGTCGCCGGCATCGTTCCAGCCCTCGAACGCGGCGATCAGGATCGGGTCACGAAGGTCGGGCACCGCTCGGTGCCACTGGAGATCGTGTTCGCCCGCAGGTGTGGTCACCTGCCCAACGCTATCGGCGGAACGTGATCAGCGGCCGCGGGTGACCCGGTAGGTGCCGTCGGTGTTGCGGCTCACGATCACGCCGGGATGTTCGGCTCGGAGCCGGTCGGCTTCGGCCCGGTCAATCCGGTTCGCCAACAGGTAGCCGTCAGTGGTCTGGTTCGATTTCGCCGTCATCAGAAGCCTCTCGGAGTGCGCCAAGCGGTGCGCTCATCCATCCCGCGGGCGCAGCATAGAACAGGTGTCCCACGAATTTCCGTCACGAAACTGACATATTTGGAAATTCTTGTGGAATTCGGCGTAAGACGGGAAAATCGGGCCCATGTCACCGTCGGAGCGCAGCCTGAACACCTTTCCGATCCATCTCGGGCGAGGGGCGGTCGCGGCGGTCCAGCCCGAATTCACGGGCGAGATGAGCTGGTTCGCCGACTACACCGGACGGGTCGCCGACGACGGCGTCGACGGCTGGCTGGTGCAGATGCACACGTTCTCGGCGCCCTGGGACGTGTGGGAGATGCACCCGAACGGTCACGAGATCGTCGTCTGCACCGCCGGCTCGATCCGGCTCCTGCAAGAGCACGCCGACGGGACGAGCGACACGGTGACCCTCGAGGTCGGCGAAGCCGCGATCAACCCGCCCGGGACGTGGCACACCGCCGACGTCGACGGTCCGACGACGTGTCTGTTCGTGACCGCCGGCCTCGGCACCGAGGGCCGGCCTCGCTGAACCGGACGCGACCCGGCGCTCAGCTGTCGAGCTGTTCGGGCTTCGCGTAGCGGTAGACGTTGGTGTTGCGCTGCACGAAACCGATCCGCTGGTAGAGCCGATTGGCGGCCTCGCGTGACGGGCGCGAGGTGAGGTCGACGGTGATGGCGCCGTGCTCGAACGCGTAGGCGACCGCCGCCTCGTTGATCATCCGGCCCACGCCCTTGCCCCGAGCCGCGTCGTCGACGATGACGTCTTCGATCCAGGCGCGGATCCCGGTGGGGATGAGGAACATCGCCAGCGTGAGCGTGCCGAGGATGCCGGTCTCGTCGCTGGCGACGAACATCGTCGACGCTTCCGAGCGACACAGGCGGTCGAGCTCCTCATAGGTCGGGGGCGGGTTCGACTTCGACAGTTGCGGCACCAGTCGCTCCATCGCGGTGTGGAGCTCCGGGGTGGCTTCGGTGGCGATCGTGATCTCGACCATGGCCACCACGCTACGGCGTCGGGCCCGTCGGCGGCGCGGACCACGGCGCGTCGCGGAGGTAGTCGTCGGCCGGCGTGACCTCCTCGAGGCGATAGCCGACCGGGAGCCAGAGGTCGCCGGCCGAGGAGCTGTAGTGGATCTCCCACTGGTGGGCGGCGTAGAAGTTGGCCAGGTCGTCTCGGAAGAGTTCGGCGTACGCCGAGATCGAGGTCACGTACGCCTCGGAGTTGTTGTACCCGAACAGGGCCCGATCCATGTCCTCGGGGCCGCCGCGGCGAACGAGGTAGCGAGCGGCGGCGGGGATCGCGTCGTAGGGGTCGCGGATGTCGCCGTCGCTGACCTCTTCCCAGGTGGTCGGGAGGAACTGCATCGGTCCCTGTGCGCCAGCGATCGAGATGCCGTCGATCCGGCCGAACCCGGTCTCGAGCAGGTTGATGGCGGCGAGATACGCCCAATCGATCCCGGTGGCCTCGGATGCCTCCTGGTAGAGCGCCAGGAGCTCATCGGCGGGAAGGGGCTCGATGATCTCCCATGCCGGAACGTTGCCGGACGGTTCCGCGGTCGAGAGCGACGAGATCGCCTGGCGGGCGGTCACCTGCCGCTCGATGGTGAAGAAGAGGTCGTCGGGAACGACCTCCCACAGCGGAAGGATCCAGTCCGGGTTGCTCGCGATGTGGCGATACAGCATCTGCTGTTCGTGGGCGAGATCCGGGTAGCCGGGGTCGGTCCGCTCGGTCGATCGCAGGAGGCGTTCCACCTCGACGACGCGAGTCGCGACCTCGGCGGGGTCGGTGGCGACCCCCGGGTAGCGGCGGCCGTCCGGCGCGGGCGGGCCATCGATCGGCCCGGCCGGCGGTGCCGTGGTCGTCGTCGTGCTCGTCGACGAGGGCGTTTCGACCGGTTCGGTGGTGGTCGTGGTCGTCGACTCGGTCGGCGCGGTGTCGAGGTCGGGCTCGTTCGCCTGGCAGGCCGCCGCGAGCACGGCGAGCGCCAGGGCGGCGGCGGCCCTCACGCGGGAAGGATCCGGACCACCGTGCCGCCGAGCGACATGGCGACCAGTTCACCGTCGGGGAGCGACGCGAAGTCGACGAGCTCGCCGCCGGGGAGTGACGCATCGAGGTCGTGGAACACCACCTCGCCGGTGCTGACCGACACCGCCCACAGGTCCGAGGTGCAGTAGTCGCCGAACACGTAGGCGCCGCGGAGTTCGGGGATGGCGGCGCCGCGGTAGACCTCGCCGCCGGTGATCGAACAACCCGAGACCTCGCCGCCCCGGCCGTACACGAACACCGGGTCGACGTTGTCGGCCGGACGGTCACCGGCGAAACGCTCGACGCCCTCACGCAGGTTCCAGCCGAGGTTGGTGCCGAGCCCCCACCCGTTGGCGCCGAGGAGAAGGGTCACCTCTTCCCAACGGTTCTGGCCGACGTCGGCGATCCACAGGTCCGAGGTCGGCTCGTCGAACGCGAACCGCCAGGGGTTGCGCATGCCGATCAGGAAGATCTCGGGGACCCCGCCGCCGTCGGCGTAGGGGTTGTCCGGCGGGATCACGTACGGCTCGGGTCCGGTTGGGGTCGGGTCGATGCGCACGATCGACCCGAGGATCTGGTCGGGATCCTGGCCGGCGCCGAGGGGATCGTCGGCCGCGCCACCGTCGCCGACCCCGATGTACAGATGGCCGTCGGGGCCGATGGCGAGCGAGCCGCCGTTGTGGTTGCCGAACGGCTGCTCGATCTCGAGGAGCGGGACCTGCTGGCCGGGTCGGCCGGCATCGTCGAGCAGGAAGGCGTCGACCCGGGTGGTGCCGGCGAGGTCGGTGTAGTTGACGTACAGCGCCTCGGCGTCGACGGCCAGGCCGAGCAGACCCCGCTCGCCTCGGGCGGTGGTGGTGGCCGAGAGGTCGAGCACGACGTCGCCGGTCGGCGTCTCGATGGCCACGCGTTCGCCCCCGTT
>CAZEML010000015.1:705-36985 GCA_964513285.1 uncultured Candidatus Nemicrothrix sp. | reverse complement strand
CGACCGTCAGCGCCGGAACCGCAAAGTGATCATCGGCCGGTCCGAAGACGACGGTTCGTGGAGTCTCTACGCCACGACCGACACGGCCGAAGGCCGAGATCTCGAGGGCCTGATCGAGGAAGAAGCCGATCGGCTGTTCCGGGTCGAAGACGGCGGACGAGGTGGCGACAGCGAGCGCAGTCGGTCCCAACGGCTGCTCGATGCACTCGTCAATCTCGTCAAACGTGGCGCTGGCCAGGTCGAATCCTCCGCATCTCGCCCGAAGCCGCGGCATCCCCGGTTCCAGCCGATGCTCCGCATCACCCTCAGGGGCCATCTCGACGATCTCGACGGTGAACTCGTGGGCGATGGGCCGCTGCCGCGATCGATCGTTGAACAGGTGCTGTGTTCGTCAGGGCTCGACGTGGTGATCACCGCCGACGACGGATCACCGCTGTGGCTGGGGCGTACCTCCCGCGAAGCCAGCGCCGCCCAGTGGCGAGCCCTGATCGAACGCGACGAAGGCTGCGTCATCTGCGGGGCCGACCCGTCACGATGCGAAGCCCACCACCTCACCTGGTGGCGCCGTGGCGGCACGACCGACATCGACAACCTCGTCCTGCTGTGCAGCACCCACCACCACGATCTCCACGACCGGGGCCTCGAACTCCGCCGTCGAGACGGGACCTGGCTTCTCGAACCCAAACCGGTGCACCAACGACAACCCGCAGCCTCGATGCGAGGTCACCGAAACCGACGAGAGAAACCGGCGCGGGCTGCCTGAGGTCGGGCTGCGACGTGGGCGAGTGCTCAGGTGTGGCAGTGGCCGCCCGGTGAGGGCGCGAGATCGAGCGCCGGGTTCCCGACGACGAAGCCGTTCGCGATGAGGCTGAAACCGGCATACTCGACCGGCATGACCGGCCAGTCTTCGGGGCGCGGCACGTGGGTGACACCGAAGGTGTGCCAGACCACGATCTCGGTGTTGTCGACCGAACGGTCCTGGGCGGCATACGCCGGGAGGCCGACCCCGCCGGGATGCAGATTGGTGAACGGGCCAGCACCGGCGTAGTGCTCGGACTCGTCGTACCGAGTCACCCACAGGTGATGGCGAGCGAACCCGCCCCGATCGCCGGCCGGGGTGCCCTCCGGCACCATGAAGCGCGGCGATGCCTGCGGCAGGAGCTTGTAGGCGACGGGGATCCCGAGTTCGTTCGTGACGTTCGGGTTCACGATCTTCCAGCTCCGGCTCCCGGCCGGGTCGAGATCGCGCTGCGCCGCGGACTCCGTCGCCAGCGGCGTCGTCACCGCCTGGAACCCCGCCCCGTACGGATGCGAGCCGTCGGTGATCGCCTCGACGTTGGTCTCCACCACCGAGTTCTCGAAACCGTCGATGCTCGGGTCGAGGCGCACACAGAACATGTGCTGATGGATCGGCGACGACAGCCCGGGAGCCACCATCGGCGACACCCCTGAACCCTGCCCGTCGGGTGTCGCGCTGATGCCGATGATGCCGGTGAGCTTCACCTCGAGCTCGATCGTGCCGTCGAGATAGAAGTACCAGTAGAAGCCGTACTCGTAGTTGCCGATCGTGTGGATCATGCTCACCACCAGCCGGCGCGAACGGCGAACCTCCGGCGCCAGGTCGGGCCGGAACGCGTTGGTGTGCTTCCAGAGAATGCCGAAGTCCTCCTCGTGGAGGCAGACCGCGTTCTCACACTCGAAGGTCTCGCCCGCCTCGTTCAAGAACGTCGCATCGAAGTAGTAGATCTCGCCGAGGCAGTCGCATCCGAGCTTGAGCGAGTTGCCGAGCTGACCGAGCTTGGTCTCGCCCGCGTCGAACGCATGCTTCCAGTAGTGCATCGGCGACGTGTCGCCGTACGGCACGACCATGTCCGACAAGGCCGCCCGGTGCAGGACCGGACGGTCCCGATAGCGGACGTCGTGAAGCACGAGCCCCTCGATCGGGTGGACCGAGATGCGGACGTGCCAGTCCTGCCACGTGATGACATGGCCATCGACGTCGAAACTCGGTCCTTCCGGCTGGGTGATGTCGAGCGGCTTCAGGTCGTCGCGCAACGACGGTTGGCGGTCCGCCGCGTAGTCCGCCGGCTGGTCCGGCACCGGGATGACCTCGGTGTCTTCCACGATCACCGCGCCACCGTCGACGTCGACCAAGGCGGTCAGCCCATCGATCGGGAACGCGTAGTGGTTGCTGTCGGGATCGTCGTGCCGGAACGCGATGACCCGGAACACCCGACCCTCCGGCATCTCGGGAGGATGGATACCGGTGATCCACGGCTCGAGATGGACCGCCGACGGATCGTCGATCCCGCGCTTCGCGAGGGCGGCGACCCACTCGTCGTGCTCCATCAACAACCCGTAGACCAGGATCACGTCGTTGGCGGTGACCGGCGCCTGGCCGACGTCCTGCCAGTCGACACCGAGCACCTCGCCGCTCACCGCGGAGACCCGCGCCGCATAACTCTTCCCGACGGCCCCGTCGTGGCCCACCAGCTCGATCACCCGGTCGATCGATTCGCCGGCGGCGGCGCGCCGCAGCTCGTCGCGCGACGGCTCCAGCCGGTGGCCGTACGCGAAGAACGACCGGTCGCTCAGTTCGACTCCCGCTCGGAGGGCGGCGACCGCAGCGGTCAGCTCCTCAGCGGAGGCGGGTTCGAGGGGATGGGTCGAGGCGCTCATGGGCGCGAACGTAGTGCACCCACCCCGCCCGCCCCATCGGGAGCGAGCTCAGTCGCCCTCGGCGGCCTCCTGGCCGAGCAAGGCCGCATCGATCGCGGCGCGGGCCTCGATCATCTCCTCGACCGCCGCCGAACTCGGCGGGACCGGATCGACCCCGTCGCCGCCGACCCGCATCGGCGGGGGCGGAGGCTCGACCACGTACTCCGCGCCGGACGCCTCGAACAACCGATCGATCTCGTCGATGTGCAGGTCGACGAGATGCCACAGGTCCGGCACGAGATCGCGGTCGGCGATCAGGCCGAAGTCGAGCCGGTCGTCGTAGCTGTGCACCGTGATGTTGAGGCCGATGCCGTCGGTGATCGTCGAGACCGGGATGTAGGCGTCGAGCTTCGCCCCTGCGAAGTAGAGCGGCTCACGAGGACCGGGCACGTTGGAGATCACCACGTTCAGCGGGGTGTTCATCCGATCGGTGAGCTTGAGCCGGTGCACCAGCCGCAACGCCGAGGTCGACACGATCGGGGAGGCGTAGTCGGCGACCTGCCCGAGCGTCTCGGCCGGAACCAGGTCGAACGTGTTCTTCGCCGCATGCATCGCCTGCCGGCACCGCTCGACGCGTTCGAGCGGATCCTCGATCTCGGTCGGCAGGTCGGCGACGATCGCCGAGACCCGGTTCGTCCACGGGTCCTCTTCGGTGCCGGTGCGGATCGACACCGGCACCATCGCCCGGAGGCTGCTCGCCGGCAAGGCGTCGTGCTCGATCAGGTACTGGCGCAACGCACCGGTGCAGATCGCCATGACGACGTCGTTGATCGTGCCGCCCGTCGCGGTCTTGAGCGCCTTCAGGTTCGCCATCGGGGCGCTGCGCATCGCGAACCGGCGATGAGGTCCGACCGACTTGTTCCACGGGGTCGGTGGCGCCGGAGTGATCGGGATGTTGATCCCGGCGCCCGAGCCGTCGCCCGTCTTGCTCGGCGGCTTGCCGATGCTTCCGAGCGCGGAACGAGCGCGTTGCGCCGCGCCGCTCACGGTCGTGACGCCGGCGGTCTCGGCGAGATCGCGCACGACCTTCAAGCCGAAGCGGGTTCCGCGCACCGGGTTCATCGCCAGGTTGCCGAGCGCCTTCGTCAACAGCTCGCTCTGGTCCGGCGGCTGTTCGCCCTCCCACGGCTGTTCGGTCAGATGCCACTCGCCGTCGGGTCCGTCGTCGGTGAACATCATCATGGCGATGACACCGGCGGCGCCGTCGATCGTCGCGTGGTGGGTCTTCTGCAGCATCGCCCAGCGTCCGTCGGCGAGCCCCTCGATCACATAGGCCTCCCACAGGGGCCGTGACCGGTCCATCTTGCGGCCGACGATGCGGGCGACCTGCTCGGCCAGCTGATCCGCCGCACCGGGAGGAGCGAGGCCGATGTGGCGGACGTGGAAGTCGAGGTCGAAATCGGCGTCGTCGATCCAGTACGGGCGATCGAGGCCGAACGGCACCTCGACGAGCTTGCGTCGGAACGGCTCGAAGTTGCCGACGAGGGTGTTGAAGCGCTCGCGGACGACCTCGAGCGGCCGGAAGTCCGGGCTCGGCCGTTGATAGATGCTCAGACCGTTGACATGGCCATAGGTGTTGGGGGTCTCCATCACCAAGAAGCCGACGTCCATGCCGGTGAGCTGCTTCATCGCGTTCTCCCTCGAGCGTGAGCCACTGCTCGCCATCATGGTCCACCGGGCCACGGTTGGCGACTGCCGGCGCTTACGTCGCTGGTAATTGTTCTCCTGAGGCGGGTCCGTCACGGTGGGGTCATGACTTCGATGACGCCCACGACCGACCAGCGCCCGCCGATCGAGGAGGACGTCCTCGCCTCAGCCGAGTGGGGCCTGAAGTTCGCAGCGGTCGTCACCGTCGTGACCGGCCTGTTCTTCGCCGTCGCCTCGACCGGCCCGACCGACGCCGTCCTGCGTCAGCTGCTCGACCTGGTGTTCTTCCGCCTCGGTGATGGTCCCGCCGAGCTCGAGGACTCGCATCATCTGGTGAACGCGATCCTCGGCGGCGTGATGGTCGGGTGGGGCGTGTCGATGTGGTTGATCGTCGATCGCCTGCTCCGACTCGCCCCGCGAGAGGTGGGCCGGCTGCTGTTCGTCGGACTGATCTCGTGGTTCGTGGTCGACTCGACCGGCTCGGTGGCGAGCGGCGGTTGGCTCAACGCGGTGCCGCTCAACGTCGGCTTCCTCGCGATGTTCCTCGTGCCGCTCCGCCACCTCCGGTGAGCGCTGCCGCCTTCGGGGCGGGTGGATCACTGGCGGCGATCAGCACCACGCCATGGTGCCGCTGGCGCTCAGCGAAACCGTGGCGTCGGTCCAGCCCGGCGGGTTGATCCACTCGACGTCTTGAACCCCCAGGGTCGGATTGCGTGGGGGTTGCATCCCGGTCCACGCGTTGCTGTGGGGTTCGAACATCTCCCAGCTCCCGCTCGAGCCCTGCTGCATCCAGTTCGACCAGCCGATACTGACGCCGGCCTCGACGCTCTTGATGCGCACGTAGCCGGTGCCGTTGAGCTTGAGGCCGCCGAGCATGACCCGGTTCGACGGATCGGTGCTGATGGTGAGCGATCGCCAGGTGTTGACCGAGCCCTGCTGCCACCAGCGGGTCCACCCTTCCGAGATCCCCGGGCACCAGCACTTCATCGAGATGTAGCCGGTGCCGGAGTGCTTGACGCCGGCGACCCACACCGTGTCGAGGTCGTCGATCGTGAGCGTCATCGAGGCCCAGCTGTTGCCAGAGCCCAGCTGATGCCAGCTGGTCCACTCGGCATCGATCGATTCGTCGAAGCCCTTCTGGCGGATGAGTGCCGTGCCCGACTCCTTGACCCCGACGACCCACAGGCCGTCGTGGCTGTCGGTCGAGATGTTCATCGACACCCAGTCGTCGGAGCTGCCGAGCTTCTTCCAGTTCGACCAGTTGGCGCTGATTTCGCCACCCTCGAGCTTGGTGCGCACGTAGGCACGACTGTCGGGGGTGATCCCCGAGAGCCAGACGTTGCCGCTCGAGTCGGTCGCGAGGGTGAGCGTCGACCAGGTCTTCGAACCCTGGTGAACCCAGTCGCTCCAGCCTTCGTCGACCGCGCTCGTCGGGGTCTTCGAACGTACGTAGGCGGTGCCGTCGGTCTTCACGCCGGCGAGCCAGACGTTGCCGGCGGGGTCGGTGGCGAGGGCCATCGAGGCCCAGCCGCCCGAGCCCTGCTGGACCCACTGCGACCATCCGTCGCGCACGCTGACGGAGATGTCCTTGGTGCGGACGTAGACGGCACCGGAGTTCTTGACGCCCGCCACCCAGACGTTGCCCGCCCGGTCGGTGTTGATCGTCATCGAGGCCCAGTCGCCGGTTCCCTGCTGGATCCAGGTCGACCAGTCGCCCTCGGGCGCTCGACTGCGGACGAAGGCCCGGCCATCGGGCTTCAGGCCGACCACCCACAGGTTGCCTTCGCTGTCGACGACCGGGTTGCCCTCGTCGTAGCCGAGGCCGGTGTTCTCCGGCGGGAGGGCGTATCCGGCGTCGGCGTTGGTGCGGTCCTGGTTCTGGCCCAGCCAGCCGGACCACGCCGCGTCGGGGTCGGGGATGTCGTAGTCGAGATCGAACGTGGGCGTCATCCCCTCGGGGAGGTCGCCCTGGTCTACGAGCACGGTGTAGCGCCCACCGGGGAGGGAGGCGATGGTCCAGATCCCGTCGATGCCGGTGACGGTCGTGAACGTCTCGTCGTCTGCGGTGCCGAAGCTGCCGTCGGATCCGTGGAAGACCGCAGTGACGTCGACGCCTTCGGCGCCGACCTCGTCGGCGTCTTGGTATCGGTCGCGGTCGGCGTCGATCCACACCCGGTCGCCGATCGAGGCGAGGTCGAGTTCGACCCGCACCGTGTCGGCGATGACGTTGGTGTAGCGGCGGAACCCGCGGGTCGGTTCGGCGGCGCGGTCCTCGGCAGCCGCGCCGTAGTACTCGGCGACGTCGGCGGTGTTGACGACCTCCGACGCCGTCGGGAGTTCCTCATCGGCGCCCCAGTCGGCGGGGACGGTGACGTCGTAGGAGATGGTGACCGAGGAGCCAGCGGCGATCGGGCCGGCGATCGTCCAGGCGAGGTCGCCGTCCGTCAGGTCGGCGTCCACCGATGCGACACCGACGGCGGCCGTGGTGTCGACGAAGTCCAGCAGGCGGGCGTCGATCGCGTCGGTCACGACGAGGTCGTGGGCCGGGCCCACGGTCGCGCCGGTCTGGTTGGTCACGACCAGCGTGTAGGTCAGCGTCTCTCCGGGCACCGCTCGTCGGGCGTCGGTGTCGCCGGCCTGCCCGTCGACGGACTTGTCGATCGTCACCGACGGCTCGATGACGTCGACGATCGCACTGGCGGAATCCGACGTGTGATCGAAGACCGAGGTCCACGGGTAGCCGCCGATCACGCCGGCGATGCGGTCGGTGGCGTTGTGGCGCGCGTACGCGGTGTTCGGGAGCACGCCGCCGCCGTACACGCTGTAGTGGTCGCGGATGTAGGTGCGGTAGGTGATCTCGATCGTTCGGTCGTCGGCGGCGGGGACCGCGGCGTCGCCGATGAAGAAGGCCACGTCGTGGCCACCATCGAGGACGGTCGCGCTGGCGAGGTCCGGGTCACAGGCGCCGCCGGCGGAGGTGCACGCGACGTTCAGTAGGCCGTCGAACTCGAGCCCGGCGGGCAGGTCGTCCATGACGACGATGTCGTAGGCGACGGTGTCGGCGGGGACGGTCACGTCGATCGTGTGGTCGACCGTGTCGCCGATGGTCGCCTCGCCGACCGAGGCCACCTTGGCGACAGTGACGGCCGGGGCGAACATGCCGTGGACGGTGTCGACCCGGTAGCCCGAGCCGACCCCACCATGGGCGGAGTGAGGGGTCCGCTCTCCGGCTTCGTCGCCGGCCATCGACGTCGCGGTCGCGGTCACCGCGTTGGCCACGACGGTCGATGCGACGAGTGGGTCGGCCGCTCGTGCCTCGTAGGCGAAGGAGACCGAGCCACCGCGGGCGATGGAGCTGACGGACCAGCTGATCGTCCGGTTCGCCTCGTTGTAGACGCCCGCGTCGGGCCCGACGAGATCGCCGGTCTGGGCCGGCTCTCCGTCGGCGTTGAGCACGGTCAGTTCGGCGGGTGCGGTGTCCATGACGATCACGTCGTGGGCGGCCGCCACCCGACTGACGGCGGGGTTGGCGACGGTGACGGTGTAGGTCACGACCTGGGCGGGTTCGAGGACGCCGTCCCCGTCGTCGGCGGCCTTGGTGATGGCGAGGTTCGGTTCGACGATGGCCGTGTTCACGGAGTCCGATCGGTTCTTCCCGCGGCCGAACTGGTCGTCCCAGTGCAGCTTCACCGTGTTCCGGACGCTCTTGCCGCGTCGGTTGTTGGAGACATCGGTGACGACGGCGTCGAACTCGATCTCGACGACCTGGTCGGCGTCGACCGGCACGACGTGGGTCGCCCCGAAGGTCACCCGGATGCGGTTGTCGTCGGTGGTGACGACCCAGTCCGCCGGGAGGGCACCCCCGGCGAGGGTGACGGCGACGGTCCCGTCCGTGAGGTCGAGACGGCTGCCGAGGTCATCGGAGATCACGCCGGGGCCGTAGTAGGTCGTGCCCGCAGGCAGAATCACGTCGATCGAGTACTCGATGGTCTCGCCGACGGTCGCCTGGCTCGCCGAGTTGCCGCTCTCGGCGATCGCGGTCGTTCGCGTCTTGTCGAGCGTCGGCCACGGGGTGGTGATCGAGGTCGGGTCGTCGGCGGCGGAGGTGTTGGCGGTCAGGGTCGGGTCGATGTTGCCCGCGGGGACGTAGTCGAAGGTCGTGCCCCGGTTGGTGGCACCCAGATAGGTGCGGACTCCAGCGTCGGCGCTGAGGGTCACGCCCGCAGTGATGCCGCCCGGGACGGTGAGGTCGTAGCTGAGCACCCGCGTCGTCCCGGCGGCGACGTCGAGGTCGGAAGCCGTGGTCCAGTCGATCCAGCCATCGGCGAGCGAACACGTGCCGCCGTCCGAGATCGCTCCGATGTCGTCACAACCGATGTCGGTGGGAAGCAGGGCACGGACTGCCGCGTCGAGCGCGGGCGTGGTGCCGATGTTGTCGACGAGGACCTCGACGGTGACGACGTCGTTCGCTCGGACGGCGACGCCGTCGGCCGGCGCGCTTGCGACGGCGACGTCGTTCACGTCGGCCACGCCGTGTCGGAGGTCCAGGATCGCCTCGGCCCACAACGCGTCCGCTTCGTCGCGGTGCTGGAAGACCGACCCTGCGGTGTTCTGATGACGAGCCTTGAGCAGGTTCGCGGTGAGGTCGGCGGGCTGGGCCGCGTTCGGGTCGGTGATGACCGTCGACACGACCAGGTCGAAGTGCTGATCGCCGGCGTCGACGTCACCGAGATCCCACTCGAGGAGGGAGCCGGTCTCGGTGACGTCGACGGTTCCCCCAACCGTGTCCAGCGTCGTCGGAGCATGACCTTCGTAGACGAAGCCGGCCGGCAGGTGGTCTTGGACGAGGACCGCACGGGTGTCGAGGGCGCTGGGGAAGTCGACGGTGAGTCGCCAGCAGACCCGGTCGCCGGGGCGGAAGGGTCCGGCGACCGTCGGGTCGAAGGTGAGTCCGTCGCCGTTTCCGCAGAGGCCGTCGGCGCGAGGCGCCGCGACGGACTTGGCGATGGAGATGCCTCCGGCCCGTTGCCCGGCGCCGGAGGCGTCGACGATGGAGAGGTTGGTCGTCGACCCGTCGTTGCCGGTCATGACGTCGGCGGTGGTCGCGAGTGCGGTCGACGAGTTCCACGAGTCCTCGGCCATCACCGGAAGGGAGGTGGCCCGGTAGTCGGTCCGTGCGACCGTGTCGTAGGCGACCGTGGTGACACCGTTGGGCGCATCGAAGCCGGCGATCGTCCACCGGAGCGTGATGGTGCCGTCGGCGTTGACGCTCGGGTATCCCGCGTCGTACGGGTGCGTCGACGAGATGACGTCGAGCCCGTCGGGCACCGTCTCGGTGAGGACGATCGGCCCCGTCGCGGTGGCGTATTCGCTCGACTCGATCAGCAGGGTCCAGGTCGAGGAGCCGCCTTGCTGGATCGTTCCGGTCGACACCGAGGTGTGGACCGAGACGTCTTCGGCGACGACGACCTCGGTGCCCTCGGCTGCGCTCGGGTCGACGTCGTCGTGGTACACGCCGGTCGCCCACACGTGGCTCGTCATGCCCTGCTCGTCGAAGGTGAGTGCGCCGGTGTTGTCGTCGAGGTTGGCCGTCGTGGTCGCCAGCGTCGTGTCGACGTTGGCGCGGAGGGGTGCGGTCGCGGCGTAGGAGAAGGTGACCGATTGGCCCGGGGCGAGATCCGCGGAACCGAACTCGCCCTCCAGGGCGGCGCTGTTCCACACGACCTCGGTGTGCACACCGGTGCCCAGCGGCCCACCGGCGTCGGGATCCGCGGTGACCGTCGCGACGGTCGTCGGCTCGATGCAGGGGTGCCCCATCGCCGGGGCCGACCCATCGAGTCGTGGTGCCCCCGGGTACTCGACGACGCCCTCGGTGGTGTGGTCGACGTCGGCGCAGCCGAGGAACTCCAGGCCGGCGGGGATGTGAGCGACGATCGCGAAGCCCGTCGACGCGTTCACCAGGTTGTTCTCGAGGGCGATGGTGAAGATCGTCTGATGATCGTGAGCTCCTCGCAGCAGCTCCCGTTCGGCGTTGGGCTCGGTGAGCCGCACGTCGAACGGCGACAGCTGGGTGGTCGCGTTGCCGAGCTGATGGCTGGTGACGTCGCCGGTCGCGGCTCCGGTCGCGGGATCGAAGTCCGGCACGGTGCGCGCGTCGGTGTGGGCGTACGCGCCGGTCTCGATCGTGATCGAGTCACCGACGTCGTAGACCTCGACGTCGGGTCGCATCGAGAAGCGCAGTGCGGACGACGCTCCGGAGAGGAGATCGGAGACGTTGACCCACACCAGCACCGTCGACCCGTCCTCTTGGACCCGCTGTTGCGGGGCGGCGACGGGCTCGTCCATCACCTCGGCCGAACCGGCGACGTAGGCCACGTCGGGCGGGAGCGTCGCAGTGAACGAGAGGTTGTACGCGTCGGTCCCCGTCGCGTTCGTCGCGTCGAGCGTGACGTTCGCGTCCCGGCCGTAGAGCGTGGTGGTCGCCAGGCCCACCGAAAGGTCGACGCTCCCTGCGTCGGGGAGTTCGATCGGGTCGGCTTCCTCGGCTGCTGCGCTGACCGTCGTCAACGTCGCGGCGAGGACGGCGAGGGCGCTGAGCAGCGAAAGCGCCAGGCGCGAACGGACCGGACGGGATCCGTTGGGATGGGGGTGCACTCGGGATGTGGTCATGACACGGCTCGCTTCGGGGTCGGGAGACGAGGTGCCGGTCGTCGGCACCGCATCACAGCGTCGGGGTGGCGTCTCTGGGGGCCGTGAACCGTGGGTCAAGCCCTCGTCAAGGCCGTCCGGCCCGGTCCGCGGGCGTTCGGTAGGCCCGGCGACCGGTGGTTCTTGGGTCCGATGGCACCTTTCTGTACGCTGTTCAGCGATTATCCTGACGCTCAGCGGGAGAAATCTCGAGGCGAATACCACGCACGGAGGTTGCGATGCGTCGAATCTGGATGGGCCTCTGTGTGATGACGCTGGCGGCCACGACGGTCGTGAACGTCGGCGCGCACCGCCCCGCCGCGGCCGCGGACCCCGAGACCTTCGATCCGACCCTGTTGCAGACCGAGCCGCAGTTCGCCCGCTGGGGCGTCGTCGGCAAGGGCCCCAACTCCCACGCCGATGAAGACCACGGCGGCGTGCGCGACTGGACCGGGCCCCAGCCCGAGGTCTGGGACCTCGAGGAGTACGGCGATCGAGTGTTCGTCGGCGGCATCTTCACCGGCGTCCGCCGCAACGAGTTCTGGTACCCGAACGACCCAATCCACGACCAGCCGTTCGTCGCCGCGTTCGACCGCGACACCGGCGACTGGATCTCGACCTGGCGGCCTGAACTCGACGGCGTCGTCTACGACGTCTCGGTCACCGACGAGGGCGTGGTCCTGGTCGGTGGCGAGTTCGAGACGGTCAACGGCGTGCCCCGCAAGGGCCTCGTCGGACTCGACGCGCAGACCGGCGAGATCGTCGAGACGTTCCGCACCTCGGTGAGTCGCGAATGGTCCGACGACCCGGCCTATGTGAAGGAGATCCACGTCGACGGCGATGACGTGTACGTGGCCGGATGGTTCTCCCATGTCGCCGACCAGAACGGCTTGGCCCTCCAGCGAAGCGTGGTGCGGCTCGACTCGGTCACCGGTGAGCGCGACGCCTCGTGGCAGGTGATGACCGGCGGCGGCAGTGTGTGGGATGTCGCGATCGATCACGCCCGCGGGCGGGTCCATCTCGCCGGCTACTTCACCTCGCTCGACGCGCTTCCCAACACCGCTCGCTTCGGCACCGTGCGGTTGTCGGACGGTTCTGCGGTCGAGGGCCTTCCGGCGCTGCCGACCAACCATCCCTGGAACACCGACACGGTCACCATCGACCTCGGTGGCGGCAAGACCTGGGTCGGCGGCGGCAACCACCTGATCAATGTCCTCGACCCCGACACCAACGTCGCGTTGCACACCGAGACCATTCAGGGCGCGGGCGATATCCAGGTCGTCGAGCGCATCGGCGACGTGATGGCGCTCGGCCATCACGGCAGCGCCGGTGGCGGGCTCATCTTCTATGACCCCGACACCCATGAACGGTTGCCGGTCAACCCCGGGCTGGTCCGCCGGAGCTACGGCGTGTGGGCGATCGAAGCGACCGCGGACGGCTGTCTGTGGGTGGGCGGCGACGCCATCCGCACCCGCAACGGAGGGTGGCTCGGCGGCATCGCCCGCTTCTGCGAAGGCGACAATCCGGGCGCGGACGCCGACGACGACAACGACGGCCTGGTCGACGAAGCCGACCGGTCGCTGATCGCGGTCGACACCTGGCCTGCGGTCGCGCCGACCGCCAGTGTCGACGGCAACGACATCCGTTGGCTCGGTCACACTCGGGCCTGGCAGTCCTTCGTGTACTCCGACCGCTTCTCGACCTATGGGCTCACGCCCGGCACCGACTTCCGTCTCAGTTTCGAGGTCGGGCAGGTGCCGAGCTCCGAGGCGGTCATGGTCGGCCTCGGCAACGTCGAGTCGAACGGCAGCTACACCGACATCGACCATGCGATCTACATGCGCAGTGGTGGCCTCCACGTCTATGAGTCCGGCGCCCATCGGGGCAACTTCGGTGGCTACGACCGCGGCACGACGTTCACCATCGAGGTCGTCGGCACGTCGCTGCGCTACTTGGCCGACGGTCGAGAGATCTACGCGACGACGGTCCCGGCCGGCGTCGACTGGTACGTCGACACCGCGGCGTGGGGGGAGATGCCGCAGTCGGCGATCCACGTCTCGCTCGACCGGGTCGACGCGCCGACCCTCGACCTCGACGGTGACGGGATCCCGAACCACCTCGATCTCGACTCCGACGGTGACGGCATCGGCGATGTGGTCGAGATCGGCCTGACCGATGCCGACGGTGACTTCCTCGTCGACGAGGTCGCCCTCGAAGGATCGGTCTCGGTCGCACCCGACACCGACGGCGACGGCATCCCCGACCATCTCGATCTCGACACCGACGGTGTCCTCGACATCACCGGCACGCCGGCCGAGGCGTTCGACACCAACGGCGATGGTCGCGTCGACGGCACCGACGTCTTCGGCGGTATCGATGCCAACGGCAACGGCGTCGACGACGTCGTCGAATCCCCGACCGACGGCGACGGCATTCCGGATGTCGCTGACGTGGCGATCACCGACGGCCCGTCGCGATCGCAAGCCGGCATCGCGACCCAGGCGGGCGACTGGCCGTTCGGCGGCGACGTGTTGTCGGCCGACCACGCGATCGACGGACAACGTGACGGCCTCGACTGGGCCGCCAACAACGACCTCGCCCACACCCTCCAGGTGTCGGAGCCGTGGTGGGAGGTCGACCTCGGCCAGTCGATCGCCATCGACGCCATCAACATCTGGAACCGACTCGACTGCTGCACGGCGCGCCTCGACAGCGCGGTCGTGCTGATCGGCGACACCCCGTTCGGTGACCTGTCACTCGCCGAGGCCCAGGCCCAGGCGACCTGGTCGGGCACGATCGGTGAGGCCGGGGCGGTCGTCCAGCTCGACACGCCGGCGGTGGTCGGGCAGTACGTCCGGATCCAGGACCCCGACACCGACATCCTCAACATCGTCGAGGTCGACGTGTTCGGCGCCGTGTCGGATCTCCCGCCGTTCGGAACGCCGGGCAACGTCGAACTCGCCACCGACGGGATCGACGACGTCACCGTCAGCTGGGACGAAGTCGCCAACGTGAAGGGCTACCTGATCCATCGGGACTTCCAGTTCCTGAAGTGGCTGCCCGTGGGTTCGTCGTCGTTCGTCGACGACACGGTCGTGGCCGGGGAGTCGTACCGCTACCAGGTCCGGGCCCAGGCCCGGGACAACTCATACTCGCCGCCGAGCCCCCTGCAGTCGATCACGGTCGTCGAGCCGGAGAACCTTCCGCCGTTCGGGACGCCCAACAATGTCGTGCTCGAAACCAATGGCGTCGACGACGTCACCGTCACCTGGGAACGGGTCGCGGACACCAAGGGCTACGTGATCCACCGCGACTTCCAGTTCGTCCGCTGGGTCGGCTCCGACGTCGACTCCTGGACCGACACCGACGTGGTCGAGGGTGAGTCGTACCGCTACCAGGTGCGGGCGCAGGCGCCGGACAACGCCTACTCGTTGCCGAGTCCGTTGCAGTCGATCACCGTCTTCAACGACGACGGGCTCCCGCCGTTCGGGACGCCGGCCAACCCGCAGGTGAGCACCAACGGCGTGGACACCGTGTCGTTGAGCTGGGAGCCCGTGGCCGACGCCAAGGGCTATGTGATCCATCGCGACTTCCAGTTCGTGCGTTGGGTGCCGTTCACCGAGACCAGCTGGGACGACGGGTCCGTCGAGTTCGGCCAGTCGTACCGCTATCAGATCCGGGCCCAGGCGGCCGACAACAGCTACAGCGCTCCGACCGCCCTCCAGGCGATCACCATCGGCGAGGACGTCACGCCGCCCGACGCGCCCGACGGTGTCGTCGCCGTGCGAAGCGAGGACGGCACGTCGATCACGGTGACCTGGAACCCCGGCGTCGACGACGTCGCGGTGACCAGCTACCTGATCCACGACAACTGGAACTACCTCACCTGGCTGCCCGCCGGCACCACGACCTACACCCATCAGGGCCTCGACCCGGACTCTGTGCACCGGTACCAGGTGCGGGCGCGCGACGCCGCCGAGAACGTCTCGGCCCCGTCGACGCAGGTTCGGGTCGACCCGAACTGATTCCCCGGTTCGCCGGGTCGGCTGACGAGTCGGCCCGGTGAACATCGGGTGTCTTCTGACCGGCACGAGAAACGCCGCTCAGATCCGCGGCGAACCAGCCGATGATTCCGTCATGCGGATCGTGTACGGCATGACGGTGGTGATGCTGCTGCTGCTCGGGATCGTGAGCGTGGCGTCGTTCGACGATCGAACGTGGGTCGCGCCGACATTCCTGTTCTGGCTCGTCGTCATCGCCGCGTCCCTCTGTGCGCTCACGGCCTTCTTCGTCGGGATCCTGGCCCATCGGCTCGACCAGCTCGAGCTCGCCGTGGTCTCGGCCTTCTTCTTCGGCGGGTCGGTGCTTCCCCTCGCCCACGGCATCACCACGCCGGGGGTCTTGTACGACGACAACATGGCGACGATGACGGCGGTGTGCTTGGCGATCCCGGCGGGCGCCGCGGCCGCCGGATTCGTCGCCCATGGTCCGGGTCGATGGCGGGTTCGGCTGCTGGCCAGCGGCGCCCTGGTCGCCTGGCTGGGTGTGTTGCTGCTGATCTACCCGACCGCACGGGTCTTCCCCGACCCCGGTTCGGGCCTCGGCATCGTCTATTCGCTGGGTGCCTTCGGTCTCGCCATCGGGTTCGGCTGGCGCCACGTCCGCTTGGCCGAGATCGCCGAACGACCCCAGCCCCTCGTCGTGGCGATGGGCTACGTCCTGCTCGGCGCCTCGGCGCTCGTCTTCCTCGGCGCGTCGATGTGGTCGACCTACTTCTGGCTGGCGCACGCGGTCGACATCGCCGGCGTGTTTCTCGCCACCATCGGCGCGCTCGTCGTCTACTACCGCCACGGTTCGATCAGCACGGTCCTCGAACCGATCACCGCGCTCGGACCTCGTCAGGCGTTCGAGGTCGGGCTGAGCCCGGTCGTCCACCGGTTCGTGGCCGATCTCGAAGCCAAGGACGAGATCACCCGAGACCACGTCATCCGGACCGGCGCCCTCGCGGTCGACGTGGCCGGTGAGCTCGGCCTCTCACCGGCCGACATCCGCCGTTGCGGCCTGGTCGGCCTGCTCCACGACGTTGGCAAGCTCGAGATCCCCGACGAGGTCCTGCAGAAGCCGGGCCGCCTCTCCGACGAGGAGTTCGAGATCATGCGTGGCCATGCGGCAATCGGCAGCGACCTGGTCCTCGGCTCTGAGGTGGTCGCCGATCTGGCGCTGGCCGTTCGGGGCCACCACGAACGCATGGACGGCCGCGGCTACCCCGACGGGCTGGTGGGCGAGGAGATTCCGATCGTCGCCCGCGTCGTGTCGGTGTGCGACAGCTATGACGCCATGGCCTTCACCCGTCACTATCGGGAGGGCATGGACGCCGAGCGGGTCCGGGCGATCCTGAACGAACATGCGGGAGCCCAGTGGGATCCGCAGGTGGTCGCCGCCCTGCTCCGAGTGATCGACGACCGATCCGACGACCAGATCTGGTCGCTCGACGGGGTCGGTCGTTCCGACGACTCGGCGGAGCCTCCGACCCACGCGATCGGGTGCGACTGCCTGCCCGTGTTCGCGGACGCCTGAGTCGCTCGCCGAGCTGATCCGCTCGCTCGCCGCGTCAGCGGGGCTCAGGCCGAGACGCGCCGCGGCGAGGCCGCTCGTTCGAGCAGCGCGGTCGTGATCGATCCGGCGAGGTCGGGCATGTCGGCCGCCGGGATGTCGAACCGGTCGCTGACCCGGCGGGTGACGCCCCGGGCTCGTTGTTGCACCGCGAGCAGGAACCGGTCGTCGTCGAGTCGCCAGCGCGCCAGATCGGCGAGCGCGGCGTCGAGTTCTCGTTCGATGAAACTCGCGACCGTCGACGGCGGCTGATCGGCGCGGTCGTCGATGGCCGGAACGGCGCTCGCGGGCACCTCGGAACCGTCGACCGCTTCGATGCTGTCGGCGGGGTCGAGCGAGGATGCTGCCGGTGCCGGGTCGTCCTGGTGGAGCCGTCGTCGCGCCCGGTTGCGCAGTGACACCAACCCGACCTGGGCCAGGGCAAGGGTCGGAAGGAGCAAGAGGAGCCACGGGATATGGGTCGTCTCGGCGCGCAGCGCGACCGGATCCTCGGCGCCGGTGAGGGTGCCCTCGAGTGCGTGGGTCCCGAAGCTGAACCGGGGGAGTGAGAAGTCGGCGTCGACGGTGGTGCGTTCGCCCGCATCGAGGTCGGGGAGGCTGACGACCGCGATCGGCTGAGCCGGCCCATCCGCGTCGAGCCAGAGGACGAGTTCGGGGGCGACGAGCGAGACATCGCTCGTATTCTCGATCGTGATGATCGCCGTCCGCTCGGCCCGGCCACCGAGCCACGATGTCCAGGGGCCGTCGCCGGTGATCCGAGCCTCGACCCGGATGAAGCCCGCGTCGGGCTGGTTCTGGGCATCGGCGGGGGCGGCGATCGCGATCATGAGCGCGGCGAGCCCGAGGAGCAGCACCCGGGTTCGGTGATGCCGGGGCCGGCCCCCGTGTCGATTGGTCATGCGCCCACGCCAGGTCACACTCGGTCCCTCCGTCGCCCGGCCAGCCTACGGCCAACCACGGTGAGTGGGCAATACGCCCACTCGACGTGGGATTCCTGCGTTGCTACCGTGAAACGGTGGATCGGGGCTTCGATCCGGGCGATGGCGGTCGATGGAGGAGCATGAAGCGATGGACGGCGTCATGAGTGGTGACCTGGGCGGGCATCGGGATCGCACGTCCGCGCCTGGTCTCGACGTGTCGGCGGTGGGTGCGGCGTCCGACGAGGTGCGGGTCGTGCTCGACCGGCTCCTGTCCGAGGCCGATCAGATCGCCGACCGGCTCGCCGTTCGACCGCCGGAGATCGAGGCGCGCGAGCGGGAACTCGACGAACTCGAGGATCTGCGGATGGCGTTGCTCGAGCGCACCGAGGCCGCGAACGAGCGATACGGCGCCGCCGAGCGCCTCGTCGAGCAGTCGCGCGGCCGCCTGGCGGAGATCGCCGAAGCGCAACAACAAGCCCACGTGACCCTCGAGGCGGCCAACCGTCGGGCGGCGACGATCATCGCCGACGCGGAGGCCAAGGCCGCGAGCCTCCAGTCGCAGGCCGAACGCAAGGCGGTCGCGCGCATCCGCCGCGCCGAGCGGGAGGCTGCCGATCGATTGGTCGAGGCCGAGTCCGAAGCGCAGCGGCTGGTCGCCGAGGCGGTCGCCGCCCTCCGAGACGCCGAGATCAAGGCGGCGGAGACCATCGCCTCGGTGCAGCAACGCGTCGATGTGCTCGTCGACGAAGCCACCCGCGCCCGCCATGCCGAAGTCGATCAACTGCGGGCCCGCGAGCGTGAGGTCGAGGATCGAATCCGGACCTTGCTCGCCGAGTCCGGATCGTTGGCGACCCTGCCCAGGGCGACCCCGCTCCGCGACGCATCTTCTGCGGTCCGCGCGGGGTCGGGGGCTGATGGCGTGGCGGACGTCGAGCCGGTGGCCGCACCCGCCACGGCGCTGGGCAGCCCACTCGGTGAGTCGACGATCGATCTCACCGATGTCTCCGACGCGATCAGCGATGCCATCGATGAATGGGTGAACCGGCGCGACGCACGCTGAGCAACCACATCGCGTGACCAAAGGTCCCTTGAAACTGCGCAGAGTGGCGAGATAGTGTCATCGCGTGTGGAGGAGAACGCGTAGCGTGACTCTTGGCGCGGTTCGGCGGGCTCGGACGGCGATCGCAGTCGCCGTCGCCTGTCTCGTTGCGTTGGCGGCGCCAGTCGGAGCGCAGGACACGACGACCGCCCCGACCAGCGTCGGCGAGACCTGTGTCGAGGTGGGTGCGCGGTTCGTGTACCGGGGCGGAACGCCGGCGTCGGTCACGGTTCCCGTCGAGCCGGTCGCCGGTGTCGTCGAAGCGGTCACGGTGGTCGTCGATGATCCGCCCCATCCGCTGGGTGCCAGCCAGTCGAGTGAGCGGGTGGCGGTCTCGCTCGGCGCCGCCGTCGTCGGAACGACCCCCGACCTCCCCGACGACGAGACCGGCGCCTCCTACGTGCTTCCCGTCGGTGGCACCCTCGAGTTCGACACCGTGACGGTCACCCACGCACCCGACCTCGGCCCGGACTCCATCACCGCCGTGTCGGTCTGCGTCGCCTGGACGCCCACGTCGGCGTCGTCGACGACGACCACCTCGACCACGACCACGACGACCACCTCGACCACGACCACGACCACGACGACGCCGCCGATCGTCGCGCCACCGCCGAGCTCCTCGACCACCTCGACCGTTCCACCGGCCCCGGGCCAGGGTTCGTTCGCGGCGGCCTGTGCGGCGGTGGGCAGCGATGACCTCGCCTCGCTGATCTGGACCGCGGAAGGCACCCTTCCCAGCACGGTGGTCAGCGGCGACCCGGTGACGTTGGGTCAGCAACGCTGGTCGGTATCGGTCCCCGCGTCGGTCCTGGAGGCCGCTCGTTCGCTCGGCCTCGTCGACGCCGGCGACGTCGTGCCGGTGTCGATCGGGGCGACGATCAGTGCCCGAGACACCGCCGAGCAGGAACGGTCGGCACCGGGGCTCTCGACGAGCGTCGTCGTCGCCGTCGGCGCGGACGGCACCGCCCTGCCGGCGGTCGCCACCGTCGCCGCTCCCGACATGGACTTCACCGCCACCGGCGACCGCATCGACGTGCGGATCGCGACGGCGACCGCCACGCTCGACCTCGGCGGCGAGTCGGTCGAGCTGTCGTGCACGTTCGCTCCGGACCAGCCGCCGTTCGTGTCGTCCCCGCCGACCGAGGTCGCGGGGCCGCCGCCGGGCGAGCTCGCCTTCACCGGCCCGAGCACCTACCTGTGGGCCGCGATCATCGTGTTCGTCCTGTTGGACGTGGGCTACCTGGTGTGGAGCGTCGGGCGTCCCGAACGCCGCCGGTTCAGCTGATCGGCTCGAGTTCGGCGCGACGTTCGCGCACCCGCGCCTTGGCCAGTTCGCGCTGGGCCTCGCGAGCCAGCGAACCCTGGCGGAAACGCCAGGCGACGTGATCGGCGGCGTACCACGCGCCGATCATGGCCATGGTGAACGCCGCACAACCGGCGACCATGGCGGTGAAACCGATGAGGAAGTCGACGAACCAGAGCATGGATTCAGGGTCGACCGATCACCGGTGTGGTTGAGGATCCCGCCCGAACGATGTGATTTTCGTCACTCTGTGGTCAGACGAGCGGACGGGCGTGATCCGGGCCGGTCGGGCTCATCCGATCTCGGCGCGGAGCCGAGCGATGTGGCCCTCGGCCCCCAGCACGACCAGCACCGAACCCGACGAGAGCGTGACGTCCGGCGCCGGGTTCGCGACGTAGCCGTGGCTCTGATCGCGGATCGCGATGACCAGCGGCTGGCCGGAGGTGCCGACGACATCGCCGAGCGGACGTCCGATGGCCGATGCCGTGTCGGGCACGCTGATCTCATCGACGGTGACCCCGTGGCTCTCGTCGTGGATGACCTCGTCGAGGAACTCCGCGAGCGTCGGATGCATCGCGAGTGCACCCATCCGCGACCCGCCGATCTCGGACGGGTTGACCACCCGGTCCGCTCCGGCCTGGAAGAACTTCGGCTCGTTCGTCTGATCGTTGGTGCGGGCGACGATGTGGAGGTCGGGGTTGAGCGCCCGCGCCGACAGCGTCACGTAGACGTTGTCGGCATCGGAGTCGAGGGCGGCGATCAGGGTCGACGCGCGTTCGATGCCGGCGCGCCGCAGCGTTTCGTCGTCGGTCGCCTCACCGAGCACCGAGGGCTCGTCGAGATCGTCCTGCTCTTCGCGGTCGACGATCACGACCTGGGCGCCATGGCGTCCGACGTAGTGGACGATCGCATGGCCCACTCGCCCCGCGCCGACGACGATGAGGTGGCCGGACATGTTGTCGATCATGCGTTGTTCCCTTCGCAGACGGAGTCCGTCGTTGAGTGATCCTTCGACGAGCGCCTCGACCATGACGCCCAGCGTGTAGAGCGCGCCCGACACGCCGAACACGGCGAGGCCGAGGGTGAAGACGCGGTAGGTCGTGTCGATCTCGGCTTCGGTGCCGATCTCCTCGAAGCCGACCGTCGTGACCGTGATGATCGTCTGATACAGCGCGTCGAACAGTGAGAGTCCGAGCAGGCGGTACCCGACGACGCCGACGATCGTGATGACGGTGAGAAGCCCGACCCCGATCCGTACCCGGCGCCACGGGTCGACCGACGGGTGCCAGCGGCGGCGCCGCTGCGGCGGCCGGATCTTCACCATCCGGCGTCGGTCTGTCGCAGGGTCCACGATTCGGCGAGCTTGCCGTCGGCGGTCCGGTACTGGCCGAGCCACGCGACGCTCACCGGGGTGCCGGTCGTGAGGTTCATGCCGCGCAGGGTGAACCGGGCGTAGATCATGTCGTCGACCTCGGCGAGGTGGGCGATGTCGATGTCGGTGCCGCGGATGTGGCTGGTGATGCGGGCGATGTGACCGCCGTACTCCGCGGGGGTCATGGTGACGTCGCCGTCACAGGTGTGCCGAACGTAGGGATCGGCGACGAGATCGGCGATCCCGCTCGGATCGGCGTCGATCCAGAGCGTCCGCCAGGTGCGGACGAGGACGTTGTCGTCGGTGGAGTTCGTCATCGGTTCCTCACAGGACATCGAGTCGGGTCGGGTCGGTGCGCGCCTCGATCCGTCGGCGCCACAGGGTCGATTGGAGTGCGGCGAGGACGACGATGACCCCCATGCCCACCATCGTCTCACGAAGACCGATCGCATCGGCGAGGATGCCGAACGGGAAGGCGGCCAGCCCGAAGAACGAGAAGCTCAACATGATCAGCGACTGCACCCGCCCGTGGTACTCCATGTCGGCGGTCGCGAGCACCAGGGAGCCGTTGAGGGCCTGGAAGCCGGCCATGCCGCAGCCGACGAAGAACGCCGCGGCCAATGCCGCGTAGAAGGTCGGCATCACCGCGAAGAGGATCAGCGCCACACCGAGGGCGTACGCCGCGAGGCTCTGGCGGGAGGCGAGCTGGTCCCGGGGCGTGTTGGCGAGCGCGATGGAGGTGGTGACGGCTCCGAGCGCCGACGCCATCGTCATCGCGCCGAGGCTGCCCGAGCCGCGTTCGAAGATGTCGACGACCAGCGACGGCAGGAAGGCTTGGTGAGCGAAGCCGAACACCACGACGAGCAGCGACGCGACGAGGAGCCGGACGAGCTCCGGGTTGGCCCGGGTGTAGCGGATGCCTTCGGCGAGATCTTCGATCGGGCCGGTCGCCCGCCGGCGGGCCGGCGGCGACGACGGCAGGGTGAGCGACAAGAACACCGCACCGACCGACAGTGCGGCGGACAGGTAGTAGACGCCGACCACCCCGAAGAACGCGATGCCGATGAGGGCGCCGGCGACGGCCGGCCCGATCACCCGGGTGACCTGGGCGCTCATGTTCGACAACATGATCGCGTTGGTGAGATGGCTCATGTCGACGATCTCGGCGGTCATCGCGATCCGCGACGGCGCAAGGATCGAGATGGTGGCACCACCCACCATCGAGGCGGCGATGATCATCCAGTAGGCGATCACGTCGGTCTCGATCGCGGCCGCGATCGCGAGGGTGGCGACGACGTTGACGAGCTGGGTGACGACGATGACGTTGCGTTTGTCGAAGCGGTCGGCGATGACCCCGCCGGCGGGGATCGCGAACAGCCCGGAGATGCCGAACCCGAGCAGGACGCCCCCGAGCGCGGTGTTCGTGCCGGTGAGCTCGAAGGCGAGCCAGCTCCGGGCGAACTGCTGGGTCTGCATCGCGAGGAACACGAACATCCCGCCGAACCACAGCCGCTGGAACGCCGAGACCCGGAGCGAGTCGAAGCGCCCGACGGGCTGGGAAGGATCGGCCATCACCGGCGACCGTAGCCCTGTGGCGTTGCACGGCCCCACTTCCGCTGCGATCATGCGCGGCGACAAGGGGGCCCAGATGACCGGCGCGGACGCAACATGATCGACGAACACGCGGCGTTGAAGGCCGAGCGGTCGGCGTTTCTCGAGACGGTCCGCAGCCTTGAGGCGGACGAGTGGGATCGCGACTCCCTGTGTGATGGGTGGCTCGTCCGTGACGTGGTCTCCCACATCAACACCAACGTCTCGTTGACGCCCTGGTCGCTCGTCGCGGCGATGGTGCGGGCCCGGGGCAGCATCCCCCGGTTCATGGACCAGACCGCGAAGGCGGGTCGCTCTCGGTCGACCGCCGAGCAACTCCGATTCCTCGAGCAGCTGTCGACGTCGTCGCGGATCCCGCCGACGACGATGCGGTCCGACGGCGCGATCGATGTCTTCGTGCATCACCACGACATCGCCCTTCCACTCGGCAGGGAGGTGCCGGCCGACCCGGCGCGCCTGCGGTGGATGGCCGACGGCTTGCCGCAGGCCAACCGGGCGATCGGCGCCGCGGGCATGGTCGAAGGGCTCCGGTTGATCGCCACCGACATCGACTGGCACTACGGCACCGGACCCGAGGTGCGCGGCCCGGCCACCGCGATCATGCTCGCCGGCTGCGGGCGCTCGGCGCTCGACGACCAGCTCGAAGGGCCCGGGCTCGCGACACTGCAGGCCCGACGCCGTTGAGTTCGTCGCTGCTCGCCGATCTCCGCGTCGTCGACCTCACCGACTCCCTCGGTGAAGCGGCGGGTCGGGTGCTCGCCGACCTCGGCGCCGAGGTGATCAAGGTCGAGCCGCCGGCGGGCTGTGCTGCTCGCCACCGCGGGGCGATGCGCGACGACGGCGTCACGTTCCACTGGTGGGCGTGGGGTCGCGGGAAGCGGTCGGTGATCCTCGACCTCGACGACCCGAACGATCTCGAGACGTTCGACCGGCTCCTCGCCACCGCCGACATCCTCCTCGAGAGCGCCACCGCCACCGAGCGGGCTGCGTGGCGACTCGAGCCGACCGACCTCGCCGGTCGCCACCCGGCGCTCGTCCACGTGAGCGTCACGCCGTTCGGCACGACCGGCCCGCTCGCCGACGCCCCGGCCACCGACATGACGCTGTCCGCCGCGGGCGGCTTCCTCAACCATCAAGGCGACAAGGACCGTCCGCCCATCCCCATCGGGTTCCCGGAGACGGCGAACCACGGGGGCGTACAAGCCGCCGCCGATGCGATCGCGGCCATCTACGAACGCGACCGGTCCGGTCGAGGTCAGCACCTCGACGTCTCGATGCAGGCCGCCGTCGTCGGCTGCCTCCTGTGGACCTCGTCGTACGCCGCGATCGATCGCAACCCGACCTTCACCGGCGACGACCGAGCCGAAGCGTCGACCGACCGTGGGGGAGAGGTCGTGCCCGGCGTCCGCAACCCGGTCGTCGAACCGTGCGCGGACGGTTACGCCGTGATGTCGTTCGTGCTCGGGGCGCAGGGGAACGCCGCGTTCGCCGCGAGCATGCGGTGGGTCGAAGAAGAAGGTGCGCTCGACGACGACCTCTGCGGTCGGGACTGGGAGCCCTGGATCGACGAGATGAAGAACGGCACGTTGCCGGTCGAGGACGGCCACCGGGCGATGACCCAGTTGCTCGACTTCCTGAAGACGAAGACCAAGGCCGAACTCCACGCCCGCTCGGTGACCGACAAGCTCCTCATCGCTCCGGCCAACGATGCCGGCGACCTGCTCGCCGACCCGCAGCTGCTCGCCCGCGACTTCTTCGTCGACGTCGACGGGCTGCCGATGCCCGGGCCCTTCGCCATCCTCAGCGAGACGCCGATCGCGTACGACGCGCCGGCGCCCGCGCTCGGGGCGGATCAGTCGCTCCTCGACGATCTCGTGCCCCGGACTGCGCCGCCGGCCACGACCGAACCCCGTCCCGGCATCTTCGACGGGCTCAAGGTCGCCGACCTGACCTGGATGGCCGCGGGCCCGATCATCACCCGCGAGCTCGCCAATCACGGCGCCACCGTCGTGCACGCCGAGACGATGACTCGGGTCGACACGATGCGTTGGCTGCCGCCGTACCACGACAACGAGTTCACGCCCGAGACCGGGATCCCGGCGGCGAACGTCAACCAGAGCAAGCTCGGCCTCGCCTGCAACTACGGATTCCCCGAGGCACGAACGCTCGTCGATCGACTGATCGACTGGGCCGACGTCGTCGTCGAGAACTTCCGTCCCGGCATGGCGGCCCGGCACGGCTTTGGCTGGGAGCAGGTCCACACCCGAAACCCACGAGCGGTGATGCTGTCGACGTCGATGCGAGGCCAGACCGGTCCCGAGGCGACCCTCACCGGGTTCGGTCTGCAAGGCGGGGCCCTCGCCGGCTACGTCGACATCACCGGGTGGGCCGACCGGGCGCCGATCGCGCCGTGGGGCGCGTACACCGATTTTGTCTCACCCCGGTTCGCGTCCGCCGCGCTCATCGCCGCGCTGCGCCATCGCGACCGGACCGGGGTCGGCCAGTACATCGACCTCTCGCAGAACGAGGCCGGGATCCATCACCTCGCCCCGCTCATCGGCGAGCACGCGGCGACGGGCGAGACCCTGCAACGGCCCGGGACCGCAGCCGAGGCCGGCGCGCCGAGCGGGGTGTTCCGAGGGGCGGGGAGCGAGCGGTACCTCGTCGTCTCCGCCATCGACGACGCGCACGTGGCCGCGGTCGCTTCGGTCTGCGACGCACTGGCGCCCTTCGCCGACCTCACGGCGGGGGAGCGGTTGGCCGCACGAGCCGAGATCGACGCGGCGTTCGCCGAATGGATGGCCAGCCGGGACGTCTTCGAGACCCAAGCCGCCCTGCTCGCCGCGGGCTGTCCGGCGTACGTGTCGTTGCGAGCGACCGACCTGATCCGCGATCCACAACTCGACCACCGCGGGTTCTTCACCCCGCTCGATCATCCGGTGATCGATGCCCGCTACGACGGTCCGGTCACGATCTTCTCCGCCACGCCCACCTCGCCGACCCGCGCCGGTCCGACGATCGGCGAGCACAACGAGCAGGTGCTGAAGGACCTCCTCGGCTTCACCGACGACGAGATCACCGACCTCGCCATCGCCGGCGTGTTGACCTGACGCTCAGCGCGGCAGGAGCAGGATCGAGTCGAGCCACGTCTCCAGCGGCGCCAACAAAGCGTGCGCGGGGTCATCGCCGTCGAGGTCGGTCGGCTGGCTGCGGCGGATGTGGGGCGGGTCGAGGTCACACCACTCGGGCACAAGGTCATGGGGCCAGATCCGCGCGGTGATGACCCGATGGTGCGGGCACGCCCACACGTTCAGGTCGACGCACAGGTTCTGGGCTGCGTACTCGTCGTACGCCCCGGTACGCACGAGCTCGGGGCCGCCGAGACACCAGAGCCATTCGCCGTCGCCGACCGGCTCGTACTCGATCCCGTGGCCGGCGAGCAGCGCGGTGACCGCGTCGCGGATGCGGTCGGTCGTGCCGCCTGCATCGCTGCTGTCGCGCTGCGGCCGGGCGAACGCCGCAGCGAAGCCTCGCTCGGCGATGCACGGGAGGTCGATGTGCGAGTGGTGAATCCGCCAGGGCATGGCGGCGACCGTACGCCCATCGTTTGGTCGGGACGACTGGATTTGAACCAGCGACCCCCTGCTCCCAAAGCAGGTGCGCTACCGAGCTGCGCCACGTCCCGTTTCGGGGGCGAGGCTATCGGCGTCGGGCCCGGTTCTTTCCCGGCTCGGTGAGTTGCGCCACACTTGGGTCGATGGCCGACACCCCAGCTCACGTCACGATCGAAGACGTCGCTCGCGCCGCCGGCGTGTCGGTCGCGACCGTCAGCCGTGCGCTGCGCGGGCTCGACAACGTCGCCCAGTCGACTCGAGAGAAGGTGGAGCTGGTCGCGGCCGAGCTCGACTACCGGGCCAACCCGGCGGCCGCACAGCTCGCGACCGGTTCGTCGCGCACGATTCTGATGGCGGTCGCCAACATCGCCGGTTGGTACTCGGCGCAGGTCGTCGGTGGCGCCGAGGCCGTGTTGTCCGAAGCCGGCTACGAGACGCGGGTGATGGGTGTCGCCGGGCCCGACGCGCGCAAGGCGTTCGTGCAGCAGGTCCTACGGATGCAACGCAACATCGACGGCCTGATCCTCGTCGACCTCCGGCTCGACGCCGACGAGGTCGAGGCCCTTCGCGACACCGAGCTGCACGTCGCCACGATCGGCAACGCCTATCCCGGCCTGTCGTCGGTGCGCCCCGACGACATCTCCGCCGCCCGACTCGCGGTCGAGCATCTGTTGCAGCTGGGCCACACCCGCATCGCGCTGATCGAAGGCATGCCCGACGATCCGATGCAGACCCAGGTGTCGTGGCGGCGGCGCGACGGCTACGAGCAGGCGTTGGCCCGACACCAGATCGCGGTCGACCCCGATCTGCTGCAAGCCGGCTACTTCTCCATCGACGGCGCCCAGGAGGCGATGCAGAACCTGCTCGCCCTCGACGACGCACCGACCGCGGTGTTCGCCATCTCCGACGAGATGGCGATGGGAGCGATGGGCGTGATCCGCGACGCGGGACTCGCGGTCCCCGACGACATCAGCATCGTCGGGATCGACGACCACCCGTTGTCCCAGACCGTCGGCCTCACCACCGTGCGCCAGGCGCCTGCGGCCAACGGTGCGATCGCGGCCCGCTGGATCGTCGACGACCTCGCCGGCGACCAGTGCAACGTCTACACCCAAGAGGTCGAGATCGATCTCGTGGTCCGGCGCACCACCGCGTCTCCGCCGAGCTGAACCTCATCTGAACGCGGCCGGCGTGTGTAGTCGGTGATTCCTGGGTGTGAACGGGCGGTTACTTGACCGACCCCGGCTAGCGTGCAAGCGTTTACATTCGGCCCTGGATACCCCTGGGTCCCGGAGGAGGAGACAACCCCATGAAGAAGCATTGGCTTCTGAAGCTTGTCGCCATGCTGCTCGCGTTCGGCCTCGTGGCCGCCGCGTGTGGTGATGACGACGACGACACCAGCACCGACGGCGGTGACGACTCCGGCGAGGCTTCCTCGCTCGAGGGCACCACCGTGACCGTCACCGGTCCCGAGCGTGACGATGCCGAGGCCGGCGCCATCCAGGCCGCTCTCGACATCTTCGCCGAGGCCAACGGCATGACCATCACCTACACCGGTGACGCCGACTGGGAAGCGAACATCAACACCCAGGTCGAGGGTGGCAACCCGCCCAACATCTCGATCTTCCCGCAGCCCGGCAAGCTCGCTGACTTCGCCCGCGACGGCCACCTGGTCCCGCTGAACGAGTCCGCTGCTGCCGCGACCGCGTCCAACTGGAGCGAAGCCTGGACCGCCTTCGGCAACGTCGACGGCACCCAGGTCGGTGTTCCGGTCAAGACCGACCTCAAGTCGCTCGTCTGGTACCAGCCGGCCGCCTTCGAGGCCAACGGCTACAGCGTTCCGGAGACCTTCGACGACTTCGTCGCTCTCGTGAACACCATGATCGCCGACGGCAACACCCCGCTCTGCGTGGGTATCGAGTCGGGTCAGGCCACCGGTTGGACCTACACCGACTGGGTCGAGGACATGATGCTCCGTACCGTCGGCGCTGACGTCTACGACCAGTGGGTCGCTCACGACATCCCGTTCAACGACGACCGCGTCGTCGACGCCATGCAGCAGGTCCTCGACCTGTGGAACACCGAGGGCGCCGTGTTCGCCTCCGGCGGTTCGATCGCTGCCACCGCCTTCCAGGACAACGGTGGCCCGCTCGTCGACGGCGACTGCATGATGCACCGTCAGGCGTCGTTCTACGCGGCCTTCTTCCCCGAGGGCACCGCCTTCGCTGACGGCTCCGACGCTGCGGTCGACGTGTTCTACTTCCCGTCGATCAACGGTGACCGTCCGGTGCTTGGCGCCGGTACCCTCGCCGCCGGCTTCGACGACAGCCCCGAGACCATGGCCGTGCTCGAGTACATGAGCACCGCTGACTACGCCGAGGCCCGTCAGACCGCTCAGGTCGACCTCAAGGGCGGCGGCCTCTCCGGCTTCCTCTCGGCGGCCAACGGTCAGGACCTCGGTGTCTACGCCGACCTCGAGCAGTCGTTCATCAACATCCTCGCCACCGCTGAGGTCGTGCGCTTCGACGCTTCGGACCTCATGCCGGCTGATGTTGGTGCCGGTACCTTCTGGACCGAGGGCACCGCGGCCGTGAACGGTGACATCACCGCTCAGGAAGCCGCTGACAACATCGAGGCCAGCTGGCCCTGATCCTGACGGATCAACGTGATGGGCGCGCCCCTGCGGCACCCACCACGTGAGGCCGGTTCTCGGATCGGCCGAATCGATTGAATGCGCGGGGCGCTGTGGCTTCGGCTGCAGCGCCCCGCAGCGTTTTCACACGAGGCGCAGGCCCGAGCGACGGGGTACGGTCGCACAACGGACAACACGCGACATTCGCTGGGGGGATGAATGGGCAAGATCATCGAGACGTTGATCTTGGTGGTAGGAGCGGTCGGTATCTCGGCCGTGTTGTGGGTCGGCGCGAACCTCTTGTTCGGCCTGGTCCGCGACGAATGGCAGCGGTTCACGACGATTCTCGGCGCCATCGTCGGGTACATCGTGTTCTTCTTGCTCGAGGGCAATCGCCTGCTCACCAATCTGGGGGCGGGCACGATCCTGTGGCTGCCCTTCGTCGGCGCCGCACTCGGCGGCGCACTCGGGTGGTTCCTCGCCGCCAACCCCGACCCCGAACGCAGACGCCTGGTCGCGACCGGTGGTGCGTTGGCGACCGGCATCATCATCGGTGCCCTGATCGACGACGATCTGTGGCCCCGCTTCGACTTCGTGAAGCTGATCGGTTTCACCGTCGTGCTCGCGGGTGCGGGCTACGCCCTCCCCATGCTTCGAGCCAAGCTCACCCCGCCCATGTGGGGTGGCCTGGCGGCGGTGTTGGTGATCGCCGGCCTCATCGTCGGTGGCGGCATCGACGGCAGCATTCAGGGCGCCGTCTTCTTCGTGGTGATCGCCATCATCCTCATCGTCACCGGCGGCAAGACCGAGATCGACGGTGCCCTCGCCGGCGCCGCCCTCGGGTTCTTGCTCGGCGGTTTCGGTGGTGCGGATCTCGGCGGCGGCAGCGTCGTGGAGTCGATCGTCGGTGTGGCGGTCCCCGCCGGGCTTGTCGGCTACCGAATCGGCACGACGACCAGCCCCGACCTCCGCACCCGGGCGTCGATCGACGCCGGGTCGCGATCGTGGATCTTCTTGACCCCGGCGCTCACCTTCATCACCGCGACGTTGCTGATCCCCACGATCCGCACGCTCTACCTCTCGTTCCTCGACGCTCGCAGCGAGGCGTGGGTCGGGCTCGACAACTACACCGAGTCCTTCACCAACCGCACCAGCTTCGACGTCGGGGACTGGGCCAACATCTTCACCAGCCGCCTCGTGTGGGCCGGTGCGATCATCCTGGTCGTGGCGCTGCTGGTCGGCGAGGTCCACAAGTCCCGCACCGGTCGCCGCTACGAGCTCGGCGGTCCGGCCTTCGGTCCGCTGATGATCGCCTCGACGTTGCTGGTCTTCGGCGTGCTGTCGGTGCTGCGCGGGACGATCATGAACAACCTCTGGTGGGTGTTCACGGTCACCCTCTTCTCGACCGCCCTCGGTCTCGCCATCGCCGTCCTCGCCGACGGCGCTCGGTTCGAGTCGGTCGCGAAGTCGATCATCTTCATGCCGATGGCGGTCAGCCTCGTCGGCGCGTCGGTCATCTGGCGCTTCATGTACATCGCTCGCGATCCGAGCAAGGAACAGACCGGCGTCATCAACAAGGTCTGGACCGAACTCGGCTTCTTGTCGACCGGGTCCGGCATACCGACACTGATCGGTGCGCTGTTACTCGGGCTCTTGACGCTGGCCGCGTTCGCCTGGTGTGCACGCCTGTTGACCCGTGGCGAGTACCTCAACGCACCGCTCCCGGCGATCGCTGCCTTCGGTCTCGGCTACGTCTTCCTCCGCTACATCGGGGTGTTCGGCGACGGCATCGGCGGCTTCAAGATCCTCGACGACGGCACCGTTGAAGCCAACCCGGTGCTCTTCGTGCAGGAACAGCCGTTCAACAGCGTCTGGCTGATGGTCATCCTCATCTGGATCCAGACCGGTTTCGCCATGGTGATCCTGTCCGCCGCGATCAAGGCGGTGCCCGACGAGCTGCTCGAGGCCGCTCGGGTCGACGGCGCCACCGAGTCCCAGGTGTTCTGGCGGGTCACCCTCCCGCAGATCTCCACGACGATCGGGGTGGTGGTCACGACCATCATCGTGTTGGTCATGAAGGTCTTCGACATCGTCAAGGTGGTGACCAACGGCAACTTCGGCACCCAGGTGCTCGCCAACGACATGTTCCAGCAGGCGTTCCAGTTCACCAACCGTGGTCGAGGTGCGGCCCTGGCGATCATCTTGTTCGTCTCGGTCCTGCCGGTGATGTACACCAACATTCGCCGCATGCAGCGAGAGGAGGCCTGAGATGACCGAGCGCATCTACAACTTCTTCCGCAGCATCCCGACCTGGATCCTGTGGGCGATCGTCATCTTGTGGTCGCTGCCGACACTCGGCATCTTCGTCAACAGCTTCCGGTCGCGCGACGAACAGCGCGGCGACGGCTGGTGGACCTTCCTCAGCGACGAGGACGCGTGGGGCTTCGACAACTACCAGGAGATCTGGGAGACCCAGTCGGGCATCTCGTTCCTGGACTCGATGCTCAACAGCTTCTCGATCTCGATCCCGGCGACGATCATTCCGATCGCCATCGCCACGTTCGCGGCGTACGCGTTCGCCTGGATCGACTTCCCCGGTCGCAAGCAGCTGTTCATCGCCACGGTGTCGCTGCTCGCGATCCCGTTGCAGGTGGCCCTCATCCCGCTGCTGCAGATGTACAACAACGGTGCCCGGCTGACCCTGCCGATCCTCGACAAGACGATCACGGTCATCCCGGACTTCGACCTGGCCGGCACGACGACGGCGGTGTGGCTCACCCACGCCGGCTTCGCCCTGCCGTTCGCGATCTTCTTGATCCACAACTACATCTCGCAGTTGCCCCGCGACGTGTTCGAGGCGGCCCGGATCGACGGCGCCGATCACTTCACCATCTTCTGGCGCCTCGTCGTGCCGCTGTCGGTGCCGGTGATCGCGGCCTTCGCGATCTTCCAGTTCCTGTGGACCTGGAACGACTTCCTCATCGCCAACACGATGGCGGGCTCGAACCCCGAGGCGATTCCGACCACGATCCTGGTCGCCAACCAGGCCGGCGACTTCGGCCGAAACGAGCACGTGCTGCCCGCAGCCGCGTTCATGCAGGCGGCCGTGCCGCTGTTGGTGTTCTTCAGCCTGCAGCGTCACTTCGTGCGAGGCCTGCTCGCCGGTTCGGTCAAGGGCTGATGTTCGACCGCTGATCCCCGGCCGCCGGGTCGGGGATCAGCGGAGGAACTCGTCGAGCATCACCGGTCGGCCTTCGTCGATCGACCGGTGGGCGGCCGCGCCGATGGCGACCGAGAGAAGGCCGTCCATCAGGCTGACCTCGGGCTCGGCGATGCCGAGCACGGCGTCGCGGAACTTCTGGTGCTCGACATAGCTCGACCCGTCGTGGAGTCCCTCGTACTTGATCGAGTCGTCGTGGACGTGGTGCTTCTCGGCCTGGCCGATCCAGTGCTCGCCGCGCCGCCCGATGTAGACGACGTCTTCGGGGATCAAGGCTTCGACCTTGCCCTTCTCGCCGATCACGCTGAGCTCTTCTTGGTTGTGGGTGGCCTCGGCGAACATGCAGAGGTCGAGCATCCCGCGCCCGCCGTCGTCGAAGTCGACGATGACGAAGGCGTTGTCGAGGATGTCGGGCACCCGGCCGTCGTAGACCTCGTCGAGATGGTTGACGTCCTGGGCGCCGGAGGCGAAGACCCGCTCGGGCCGGCCCGGCATGATGTGGCACATCAGGTCGAAGAAGTGACAGGTCTTCTCGACGAGGGTGCCGCCGGTGTTCTCCGAGAAGCGGTTCCAGTCACCGACCTTCTCGAGGAACGGGAACCGGTGCTCACGGATCGAGATCATCTTCGGGGTGCCGACCGCACCGGCCTCGACCTCGTCGATCAGGCGGGCGATGGGCGGCATGTAGCGGTACTCCAGCCCGACCCACGTGATGGCGTCGCGGCCTTCGGCGAGCTCGAGCACCGTGTAGCAGTCCTCGACGGTGGTGCAGAGAGGCTTCTCGATCAGGATGTGGAGGTCGGTGGCCAGCAGGTCGCGCAGCACGTCGACATGGGTCATGTTCGGCGAGGCGACCACGACCGCGTCGCAGACGCCGTCGGCGACCATCGACTCGTGGTTGGTGTAGTGCGCCGCGTTGGGCACGATCGAGCCGGCGTACTCCCGGCTGCCGGGGTCGGGATCGGCGATGGCGGTGACCTCGACGCCGTCGGTGTGCACGAGGTTCTCGATGTGTTCGACACCCATCATGCCGCTGCCGATGATGCCGTATCTGAGCGTGGTCACAAGTTCCCCCGAGGCGCCTGGTGCCAAGGATGTAAGCGCTTACATCTGAGCGGTTAGCATACGACCATGACGCACTCTCTCGTCCACACCGAGGCGCGCTCGTTGCCGGGTGGCCTCGACCCCGTCGGGCCGCTCGGGTTCGGCACCTGGCGGTTCACCACCGGCGACCTCGCCGCTGCGCAGGCCCTCGTCGAGACCGCCCTCGAACTCGGGATGAACCTGATCGACACCGCCGACGTGTACGGCCTCGACTACAACGGCTCGGGGTTCGGCGGCAACGAGGAGTTGCTCGGCAAGGTCCTCGCCCAGGCACCGTCGTTGCGCGACCAGATGGTGCTCGCCACCAAGGGCGGCATCATGCCGCCGATCCCGTACGACTCCAGCGACGCCTACCTGCGGTCGGCCGTCGACGCCAGCCTCGCCCGGCTCGGGGTCGACGTCATCGACCTCTACCAGATCCACCGGCCCGACATGTTCGCCCATCCGGCCCAGGTCGCCGAGACGCTCGCCGCGCTCGTCGCGGAGGGGAAGATCCGGGCCATCGGCGTCTCCAACCACACGCCGGCCCAGCACGACGCCCTCATCGCCCACCTCGGCGATCTGCCGCTCGCCACCAGCCAGCCCGAGTACTCGCCGGCCTTCCTCGGCCCGCTGCGCGACGGCACCTTCGATCTCTGCATGCGCGACGGCATCGTGCCGCTGGCCTGGAGCCCGCTCGGCGGTGGCCGTCTCATGAGCGGCGACGGCGTTCCCGATTCGCTGATCGCCACCCTCGACGAACTCGCCGAGCGTGAGGGCGTCGACCGGGCGGCCATCTGCTACGCCTTCGTGCTCGCGCACCCGTCGGCGCCCGTCGCCTTGCTCGGCACCCAGAACCCCGAGCGACTCCGCGGTGCCGTCGCCGCCCTCGACGTCACGCTCGACCGGGCCGACGTCTACCGCATCGTTCAAGACAGCGAAGGAGTGCCGCTCCCGTGAGTGCCCCCGTGGAGATCAGCTGGTTCGGCGCCCTGTGCGACGACGACTACGAGTTCCTCGGCGTGCCGAACCCCGAGCTGCAGAGCTCGTGGAACCACTGCCGAGACATCGTCCAGACCGCCGACCGCAACGGCTTCGACAACATCTTGTTGCCGTCGGGCTATCAGCTCGGCATCGACTCGACCGCGTTCGCGTCGGCGATCGCCACCCACACCGAGCAGATCAACCTGTTGCTCGCGGTGCGTATCGGCGAGATGTGGCTGCCGCAGCTGGCCCGTCAGCTGGCGACGATCGATCAGATGGCCGAGGGGCGCTTGACGATCAACATCATCAGCTCCGACATGCCCGGCCAGTCCCTCGACTCCGAGCCGCGCTATCGCCGCACCATCGAGTTCATGCACGGCCTTCGTTCGCTGCTCAACGGTGAACGGCTCGAGGTCGATGGCGAGTTCGCCCAGTTCGATCTCGACCCGCCTCGCATCGCCACGGTCGATCCCGGCTGCCCGCCGATGTACTTCGGCGGCTTCTCCGAGGCGGCCAAGCAGTGCGCCGCCGAAGCCGCCGACGTCTTCCTCACCTGGCCCGACACCGTCGCCTCGGTCGGGGAGACCATCGTCGACATGCGCCGCCGCGCCGACGAGTTCGGCCGTGAGCTCAAGTACGGCCTGCGCGCCCACATGATCGTCCGGGAGACCGAGGCCGAAGCCCGCGCTGCTGCGGACCGCCTCCTCTCCAAGCTCGACATCGACACGGGCGAGCAGATCCGCAACAAGTCGCTCGACACCCAGTCGGCCGGTGTGTCTCGCCAGAACGAGCTTCGCGACGGCGCTGACGACGACGGCTACGCCGAGGCCAACCTCTGGACCGGCGTGGGTCGGGCTCGTTCCGGTGCGGGCGCCGCCATCGTCGGCGATCCGGATCAGGTCGTCGCCAAGCTCAAGGCCTACCAAGAGGTCGGCGTGGAGGCCTTCATCCTCTCGGGCTACACCCACATCGCGGAGTGCGATCTCGTCGCCGAGCACGTCCTCCCCAACATCGAGCACTCGGCCCTGCGCCCCCGCTGGAGCTGAATCCTCCCTGCGAGTTCGCGACACCTGTGGTGTCGCTCCGGCGCAGACCCTCCGCTAGCGGGCCCGGGGAAGGCCGAGGTGACCCTCGGCGACCATGTTCCGGTTGATTTCGCTCGTCCCGCCGTAGATGGCCGTGACGGGTGAGTGCCGCAGCGCCTCCTCGATCAGGCCCTCACGATGCGCCTCGGGCGACTCGAGCGTCAGCAGACCCTCGGCGCCCATCATGTCGTGAGCCTCACGGCAGTGTCGCTTGAAGGTCTCGCTCGCGAAGAGCTTGGTCATCGAGCCCTCGACGCCGAACATCGCACCCTCGTTCGCGAGGTCGGCACAGTGGTAGGCGAACCCTCGACAGACCTCGATGTCGATGCGGGCTCGCATCAGCCGCTCTCGCACGGCGGGGTCATCGATCGGGCGGCTGCCGTCGGCTCGCACGTGGGTGGTCGCCCAGTCGACCGCCGCGTCGACGACCGGCGGTGACATGAACTGCCCGCCGGCGATGCCGCGCTCGTACTTGAGCGCCGTCTTCATCACGGCCCAGCCGCCGTTGACGTCGCCGACCCGCCAGTCGTCCGACAGTCGGACGTCGTCGTAGAAGGTGGCGTTCGAGCGTTCGGTGGCCATCGTCGGCACGGGCTGGATCTCGATGCCGGGCGTGTCGAACGGGACGAGGAAGAACGTGAGGCCCTTGTGCTTCGGCACGTCGGGGTCGGTGCGGGTGAGCAGGATCACGT
>CAZEML010000015.1:0-695 GCA_964513285.1 uncultured Candidatus Nemicrothrix sp. | reverse complement strand
CATCGTGGTCCACATCTTCGCTCCGTTGATCACCCACTCGTCGCCGTCCTTGACCGCCTTGGTGCTCGCGGCAGCGACGTCGGAACCCGACTCGGGTTCGGTGTAGCCGAACGACGTGAGCGCCTCACCGTTGAGGATGCGCGGGACGACGGTCTCCTTGAGGTGATCGCTGCCGTGCTCCATCAGGATCGCGGCAGTGATGACGGAGACACCCATGGCGTCGATCGGCGCACGAGCGAGCTGCATCTCCTCGTTGAGCACGACCGATTCGAGGGCGGTGCGGCCACCGCCGCCGAGCTCCTTCGGCACCGGCCCGGCGAGCCATCCCTCCGCAGCGAGCGCGGCATGGAGATCGGGGACGTGCATCGTGCCGTCGTGGGTCACGTCGAGCATCGACTCGTCGAAGTTCTCGGCGAGGAACGCTTTCACCTCGGTGCGGAAGGCCTCGACCTCGGGCGGGAAGCTGAAGTCCATCAGGCGGCTCCCTTCACGGGCCCGAACTCGGCGTCGGCGAGACGGGCGTATTCGGTCGCCGGGTCGCCGAGCTGGAGGATCCAGGCCGTGGCGTGGCGGTGGTAGAGCTGGATGTCGTACTCCTCGGTGAAGCCGTAGCCGCCGTGGTACTGCACCGAGCGGTCGGTGGCGAAGCGGGCCGACTCGGCGGCGAAGAGCAGCGCCATGCCGGCGAGGCGAGA
>CAZEML010000014.1:6367-37538 GCA_964513285.1 uncultured Candidatus Nemicrothrix sp. | reverse complement strand
AAGATGCTCGCCCTCGCCGACCCCCAGCCCGGGCTGGCCTTCCTGAGCTCGACCGGGCTCTTGCACGAGGTGCTCGTGGCTGTCGCCGCCGCCGGTCTGCCTCACGACGAGGTCGGCGGTCGAGTCGCCCGAGTCAACGCCGTGATCAGCGGCGACGAGGTCAAGGCGGCTCGGTGGGCCGCGCTCCTGCTCGACGCGGCACCCGACGGTCGGTCCGGCGCGCTCGCGGCCCTCAAGCCGAGCGGTGAACTCGCGTCGGTGGTCGCCTGGTTGCTGACCGATGGTGCGTGGCTCGACGAGCCGGTGCCGACCGATGCCCCGTCGCTTCGGCGCCTCGCCGCCGCGGCGCCGAAGGAGTCGACGATCGACGCTCGGCTGCGGTTCGCGTCGGCGCTCCGTGACGGCGATGATCTCGTCGAGGCACGAGCGACCCTCGAACAGCTCCGGGCCGAAGAACCCGATCTCGACCGCCCCCGGCCGCCGTTGACCGGCGACGAGGTCGTGGCCCACCTCGGTGTCGAGCCGGGCCCGGTGATCGGGGAGGCCAACGCGATGCTGCTCGAGCATCGGTTCGAGCACGGGCCGGTCGACGCGGCGACCGCGCGGAACCTGCTCGACCGCTGGTGGTCGGACCGGCGCTGAGACCGCTCAGGCGCCGACGCGACGGGCGCGCACGATCAGGCTGGCCGGGAGCAAGGCGCCGTCGTGGCGCTCGAGCACGGTGTCGACCGCGAAGTTGGTGCGGGTGAACGCGGTGACCACCCCTTCGACGGTGTGGACGAAGCGCCCGCCGACCGGCTCGGTGGTCGTCCACGCCCGGGTGGTGCGATCGGGGTCGACCGGATCGGCGCACAGCGCGGCCGGGTGCGGCAACGCCACGATGGCGTGTCCGTTCGTGCGCAGGACTCGGTGCACCTGCCGGAAGACCCGGTCGAGGTCGTCGACGAGGCTGAGCGCCCACACCGAGACCGCGACATCGATCTGATCGGCACGGATGAAGGCCAGCTCGGCGGGAAGCGCCTCGTGGAACTCGACGGTGACCTCGTGTTCGGTCGCGAGGCCGCGAGCGGCCGTGATCTGCGCGGGATCACGGTCCGTCGCCAGCACCCGGGCGCCTCGACGGGCCAGGCCGACCGCGGTGTGGCCGGCGCCGCACCCGAGGTCGAGGATGCGCTTGCCGCGGACGTCGCTCAGGAGCCGGCGGTCGACGTCGGCGCCGAGCCCCGGCCCGAACTCCACGTGGTCGAGCGGGCGGGTCGCCGGGCTTCGCGGGTCATAGCTCGCCATACCCGCACGTTAGGCCCCGGTGACCTAGCCAGCGGGTGAGGGGTACCCTCGGCCGTGATGGCAGCACGCACCAAACTCGGTCTGCACGACGTCGCGACCAGCGGCGGGATCGACTACCGGCTCGCGCGCGAAGCCACTCTGACGGCCTTCCGCGATGGCGATCTCACCCGCGAACAGGTGTGCGACGCCCAGAAGGAACTCGTCCGCAACGCCGAGTTCTGCGGCACGCCCGCGGGCCGCGACTGTCCGATCTGTGAGGAAGCGACGCTCGTCGAGGTGACCTATGTGTTCGGGCCCCGCCTGCCCAAGCACGGCCGCTGCGTCACCTCCGACAAGGAGATGAGCCGGCTCGCGGCCCGGAAGTCGGTCAGCCAGGGCTACGTCGTCGAGGTGTGCCCGTCGTGTCGTTGGAACCACCTGACCGAGAGCCGTTCGATCGGCGGCTCGTGACGATCTCGCCGCTTCCGACGCCGACGCTGCCCGGTCCGATCGTCGATCTTCGGCCCATCACCGTCGACGACGCGATGGCGATGTTCCTCTCGTTGAGCGACGAGGAGAGCAACCGGCTCACGGGAACCCAGACGAGCTTCACCCTCGAACAGGTCGAGGCGCACTGTGCGCGGATCGCGGCGGCGGAGGACCGTCACGACTTCGCGATCACTCGACCGGGTGATCCGACCTATCTCGGCGAGGTCGTGCTGATGGACATCGACCCGATCAATCGCTCGGCGGTGTTTCGGATCGCGCTCGCCCACGAGTCGCTCTTCGGCCAAGGGCTCGGCACGGCCGCCACCCAGCGGATCGTCGATTTCGGTTTCGACGACGTCGGGCTGCACCGCATCGAGCTCGAGGTCTATGCGTTCAACGAACGCGCCCGCCACGTCTATGAGGCGCTCGGGTTCGCGGTCGAAGGCATCAAGCGCGATGCGCTCTGGCAGGACGGCGACTTCCACGACGCGATCGTGATGTCGATCCTGTCGTCGGATCGCTAGCGGGCAACGGCTGGTCGAGATCCTCATGATCATGACCGCCCCGCAAACACCGACGCGTTGTCCCGGTTCCGTGGTCGGGTGTCGCGCTCCCTTACTGAATCCGATCGACGCTTCGCCGGCCAGGTGCTATCTGGCAGTGGCCGAAGGCGGCGCGACCATCGATCGCGGCGGCCGCCACGTCGCTGTGTTCGACCCCGGCGGCAACTCCGTCGGGCTCGTCCGCGCTGGCTGACCGGTCAGCTGACGTCGGCGCCTCGGCGTTGGGTTCGCGCTGCGACGGATCGTCGGGCCGTGTGGCGATAGTTCGGCATGGAGCGTGGTGTTGTCCTTGACCTGTCGGTGTTGGCGTCGTATTTCGATTCGCCCGTCCACGGCACGCTTCAGTGGTCGCCTGGGGAGGAAGTGGTGCCCTTCCACTGGAATGGTCGAGAGCTCCTGGTCGTCGTTGACGAGCTCGGTGATCTGTCCTCCCCAGCAACTCTGCGGATCGGCGGATGCGGATGGACGCTTCTCCTCGAGGGTACGCTTGAGGTCGTCGACCCGGTTGCCAGGCCGACGGTGCTGTTGTTCGCGAACCTCCGGGTTGATGGTTTCGAACCCATGGATCCGGGGAGGGTCGCTGCACCCGAAAACGAGTCGGTGTACCGGTTCGTTGCCGCCCGGTTCGAGGTTGTGTCTGAGCGTCAGACTGGCTTGAGTACGGCCCGCTGACCGCGTATTTTCGCCGTCTCGCGGCGGGTACGGATGGCGAGCATGGATCGACAGGGCGAGTTTGTGGGTCACGATGTTGCGTTCTGCGGTCGGCGAGATGATCTGGCCCGGGCTCAGCAGCGATTCAGGCGCGGCGAACACCTGTTGGTCAGTGGTCGGGCAGGCATCGGGAAGACGCGCCTCGCTGTCGAGTTGATCCGCCGAGAGGACATTGGCAGCCGCCACGTGGAGCGACTGTTGGCGAGTCCTGCCACGAGCGGCTTCTCTCTGGCGGCGCTGGCGCCGGTTGGTGTTCCACAGGGCGTCGATCCCGGCAATCTCGCCGCAGTCCTCTCGTGGTATCTCGGCGTCTGGCGTTCTCGTGAGGGTCTGTCCGGTCCACCGATCGTCTGGGTTGATGACGTCCAGTATCTCGATGGTCTCAGCGCGATGGTGCTCCGTCACGCTGCGGTGCATGGCTGCATACAGCTGCTGGCGACGCATCGGACGACGGAACCGCTTGGTGACGACATCCATGCGCTCATGACTGAGGGTGCCGTGAGCGAGATCCCACTCGCGCCGCTCCAAGAGGCTGACGGCCGGGAGCTTGCTGAAGCCGTCGTCGGGCGGAGCCTCACGGCTGACGAGGCGCATGAAATCGCCGGCCGAGGAGCGGGCTACCCGCTCTACATCCGAGAACTCAGCGAGAGCATTCGGGACCATCGGTCGACCGAGACGTCGCTCGAAGCCCTCGTCGGCCGCCGGTTCGCTGAGCTGACGCCGGCCGTGCGGCGATGTGCCGCGAAGATCGCGTTCGCCGAACCCCTCCCGATCGAGGTGCTGCGTGGTGAGCGGGAACACCTACGCGAACTCGAGACTCGAGGCTTGGTTCAGGCCGTCGCGGATGTCGTGCGGCTCGACCACCCAATGTTTGGTGAGATGCTCCGCGCCAGTCACGCCTCGGAGGAAGCCGAGCTCTTCACCGAGCTCGCGGCGACCGACGCTGAGATCGATGTGGTGACCCGAGCGGACTGGGCCGTCCGATCCGGGCGACCACCGGATCGCCGTCTTGCGATGCAGGCCGCGTCCGACGCGCTTGCTCGTTCTGACGGTGCGGCGGCCCTTCGCTTCCTCGCCGGCGTCGACGAAGCCGACCGACAGTTACTCCAGGGGCAGGCGCAGATCCTCGTCGGCGACCTGGAGGCCGGCCTTGCCGCGCTCGAGCGTGTGCGGAACACGGGCGGTCCGATCGAACGCGTGGAAGCGGCGGCGACTCTCGCCCGGATTCTGGGCTTGATGGTGGGGCAGTTCGACGTTGCCCATCAGATCGTGACGGAGGCCGACGGCGATGATCTCGCGGTCGCCGAGCGCCAATCGCTGGCATTGGCCCGGATGTGGTTGTTCGCGTTTGGTCCGGGCGCGCACAAGGATGACGAGCTTGCGGAGGCCATCTCGCTCGTGCGCGGGGACATGGAGCCATCCGTTGAAGCGCATGGGCTGGCGCTGGGCGTCGCCGGTGTGCTGTATCTCGCTGGTGATGGGCTGGCGGCCGTCGAGATGATTCGTCGTTTCCGTGCCATCGAGACCGAAGTCGAGATCGCACCGGACGCTGCCGCACAGGCGCAGTCGATCGAAGCTTGGTTCTTCGCCTACTACGGCCGGTTCCGAGACGCGGCGTCGGCGATGGCGCGAACCCTGGCCTGGTGCGAGGACATTGCCCAGATGGAGGGAGTGTCTCTCCTGGCCGGCAGCGCGGGTTTCGTCGCCGCGGCGTCTGGTGATGTCCGCAAAGGCATCGGGCTGGCGTCACGGGGAGTGGAGGCAGCCAAGCCGGTCGATTTCGTCCGGTTCGGGGAGCTTGCCCGCCTCACCTTGGAAGGCAATCGGGTGTTGGCCGGTTTGCCGGTGGATCGCGGTGATGTCGACCCACGGCCCACATCGATACCCGCCCCGCAGAACGGGTATGTCGAGCTGATGCTGTCGTCGAGGGCCAGGCTCCTCCTGGCCGAGCGGGAGTCGGCGGTCGATGCGCTGGACCGCGCCGAGGTTTTCGAAAAGCTGTTGACGGGCCGGAAGGCGGCGATCGCCGGCCTCTTGTTGGTTGAGACGGTCTCGTCCGACTGGACCTCCGATGAACTGGAACGTGCCGTCTTGCACCTCGTCGGAGGTTCCACCGATGGCGTAGCCGGCGTAGCTCGAGATGTCGCTGCCGCGCGTCTCGCCGGCGATGCATCCGCGCTGCTTCGGCTTGGTCGAGTGCTCGAGTCGATGCCCCTGCCCATGGCGGCGACGCGGAGCTACGGCGACGCCATTCGACTCGGCCTGGCCGCCGACGCTCGCGCGACTGCCGTTGCGGGCATCGTGCGTTGCCGTCGGATGTGGACTGGCGGATTCATGTGGTGGCTCGATGACCTCACCCTTCCTTCCGCTCGGCAGCTGGAGATTGGTGATCGGGTTCTTGCAGGGGCGTCCGCGAGCGACGTCGCTGCCGATCTGGTGCTGTCGACTCGAACGGTGGAAAACCACCTGTATCGCCTCACAAAGGCGGTTGGGGCGAGTGGCGTCGACGATCTCCGGGCAACGCTTCAGACGCCCGAACCGTACCGAGCCGCCTGGGATGAGTACGACCTCCTCGAGCGTGAGTAGCTAGGAGCCTTCCGCTGCGAGTGGCGCACTTCCTACCGTTCGTGCATGGCGATCCTCGACGAAGACGACGTTGTGCGGCTCGAACAACACGTACGGACGGCGTTGTCTCCGTCGACCTCACCTGAAGATCTTGATGACGCCATCAACGAGATGTGGGTGCAGGTGCTGACGGGCACTGATGAGCCGTCCGCCCCGCTCCTGGTGACGATGGCTCGCCGAAGGTCGATCGATCGATGGCGTCGCGATGAGGCATACCGGCGTCGGGCGGCGCGCCTGGGGGCCTTGGGCAACTCGACGTCGCCTGCACCGGAACGGTCGGTTATCTGTCGGCGTCTTCTCGCCGATCTTCCCGCTCACTACCGCCGAGCGTTGCTTCTTCGCTACGAGCTCGGCCTGAGCGTCTCTGAGGTCGCCGCGACCGACGGGCGCTCGTACCGAGCCACGGAGTCGTTGCTGGCCCGCGCTCGCTCGGCAGCTCGCTCACTCTTCAATGCTGATGACCGGCTCGAGGATCGAATCGGATTCGCCGAGGGCTGAACGAACGAGCTCGGCGTCGGGGAGCCAGTCTTCGAACCACTCGATCAGCGTCTGGTTGGTGATCTCGAGCGTGTCGTCGAGCGCGATGCGATACTCGATCTCGACTTGCTCGCCAGCGCCCAGGGCGATGCCGTTGAACACAGCGGTGGTCGTGAAGACGGCGGTGGGGGAGGGTGAGCCCGCCCAGACGACGTCGTTCTCCTCTTGTGCGATCGCGGTGGGTGGCAGCTCCCGATGGTTGCCGGCCGCCGCGCCACCGCCCGGGCCGCGAAGAATCACAAGGCCGATGAACTCTGTCTGATCGGGTGTGACTCGCCAGCCGCGCTCCACCACGAATGCCCCCTCCCGCACGGGATCGAACGTCGCAAGGAAGCCGGTCGTCGTTGGCGAGGGATCGGTTTCTGTGGTGGTCGCAGGCTCGGTCGTGGCGGGTTGAGCCTCTTCGTCCGCACCGTCGGCCGGAGCTTCGTCGGGCGTGGGGTCATCGGCGGGTTCGGAGGACATGGGGGAAACGGTGTCGTCGTCTGAGCCTGAACCAATCCACAGGATCGTTGCGACGACAGCCGTAAGGGCGACCACGCTTGCGGCGATCCATCGCCGGCGACCCGCATTCTCGGCGGTGCCGTTGCCCAGCTCCTGGGAAGGCTCGGAGGCCAGCGCTGCACCGCACACCTCGAGGACCTCTGCGGTGAGTTTCGGCGCGGGGGGTGCAAGGTCGGCTCGATCGGCAGCGTCGGCCACCGTGGCGTAGGGGAGCGGCCCGACGGCGTCCCAGTCTGCGAGCGTGCGCAGGATGAGCCGAAGGTGATTGATCGACTCACTCGTGCGAGAGCCTGGGCTGGCGAGGAGATCGGCCGTGATGGCGACCGCACGGTCTGGCTGGATGCGAGGGTCGACGCCGTGGGCGTCGATCGCCGCCTGCAGTGCGCTGGCTACCGTCTGCTCCGCCTCGGTCACGGCTGGATTATGGCAACTCGGCTCGGTGTGTGTCGCACGAACTACGGTCTGGCCGATGTTGGTTCGGGTTGATGACGAGACGGTCGATCTTCGTCCCGCCGATCGGCTGGTCTTTGGTCGTTCGCCAGGGGATGGGCTTGTCGTTGCGCCCGACGACCGCCGGGTTTCGCGCAGCGCAGGGGAACTCGAGTTCGACGTGTTCGCGTGGCGCGTGACGAACATTGGTCGCCGCAGCTTCTCGCTCGTCATGGCGGGCCGTGAGCGCGAGCTGCTTCCTTCCGAGTCCGCACCCGGTGACAGCTCGGCGTTGATCACCCATCGCGATGCGTGGCTTCGTATCCCTGGGTCCGATGGGGATCATGCGATCGAAGTGCTCGCTCCGGAGAACGAACGTCCGGCTGCGTCGGCGCTGGGTGTCGACGATCTCTCCGCGGGAACGGTGCTGGAGCAAGAGGTCGTGCTGACCGTGAACGAACTCACGTCTGTCGTTGCGGTCTATGAGGGATATCTCGCGTTGCCGCCGACCTACCGCCGGGAGCCCAACAGTTACCGCGCGGCCGCTCGGCGGCTCCGGGTCGAGGAAGGCAAGATCAAGGCTGATCTGCGACGCGTGCAACAAAAGGTTGCACGGGCCGGCGGCCCGGAGGTCTCCGGCGCGCGTTCCCGCGACACCTTGATCATGTGGCTGGTTTCTCGCGACTGCGTCTCGCGAGACGATCTGGAGCTACTCGGCTGAGCGCACGCTGATCGTGTGCCGACCGATCTCGATCGAGACGCCCGGCTCGAGCGTCGCACGTCGCCCGGAGGGGACCTGTCGTGCGGTGCCACGGGCATCGATGTAGCGGATCGGTCCGGCCCCGTCATTGCGAAAGCCGAGTACGGAGGGGTTCGAGGGGTGGGCTTCCACTGCGCCGACCGTCCAGTCGAAGTCGTAGTTGCCGTCGAGGTGATGGGCGGAGACGACCGCTCCTGGTCGCACGACAATGGTGTGTCCGTTGGGATCGACCTTCATCGTCAATGGTGGGGTGCGGTCGGTGCCGCAGTGCGGGCAGCGATCGGACGCTGCTGTGCCGAGGTAGGTCGGTCGGGTGCAGGTTTCGCACGCCCAGAAGTGATCGCGCATCGCCGCAAGCACCCCGCACCACTCTGAGTCCACGACGCGATCTCGGGGCTCGCGAAGGCCGTCGGTGAACGATCGGATGAAGAGTTCTCGGCACTCGCTGGGGAGCGCGTGCCAATACGCCTCGACATGGGGGTGGTAGTCGGGGTGGGGACGGTTGGCGTCGTTGGCTGGATCGAAGCAGAACAGCGGGTCGTAGACGTAGTGCCGGAGGTTCGCTTCGGCGTCGGCCAGACCCGCCTCGGTTCGAGCGCCCTCCAACGGGTGGTGGGCCAGGAGTACGTAGAACAACATCACGGCGAGCGAGTACCGATCGGTGTACTTCGAGGGCATGGCGCGGCTCGCGGCGACCTCGGGTGCCCAGAACTTCGGCGTCCCTCGAACATTGCTTCGGCCAACGCCCTCGATCCCGACATTGTCGTTGTCGCAGATCAACGCCGAGCCGGTCGCTGCGTCGACGAAGGCGTTGCCGAAGTTGATGTCGCGGTAGCAGAGACCGGCGATGTGGAGGTCGCGAAACGCAGCGGCGAGCTCGTAGCTGAACCGAACGACGGCCGCCTCGTGGCGTGGCGCCTTGCCGTTGAGCACGGCCGCGATTCCCACATAGTCGGCCGGACGAAGGTCCATCAGGTAGCCGAATCGGCCGCTGGTGGCGTCGTCGATCAATCCGTGGGGCCACAGGAAGGAGTCGCTTGGCGCCCCTCGTTGGATCAGTTCCCCGATCTGTTGTCGTCGAAGGTCTGTCGCGAGTGGCTGATGGTACCACTTGAGCGCGTACGCCTGGCCGCCCGTTCCGTCGATCCGGAAGACCTCGCCTTCACCGCCCGTGCCGAGCAGCTCGCGCACCTGCATGCGTTGCCCTCGTACATCGAGTGTGGTTCCGACCTTCATCGCACGCCCCTCCGGCCCGTCACGTTGGAAGCTTTGCGTGAGTATCGCCGCGGCGTACCGAGTTCTGTCGTTGTCGACACCGACGACAGCGCTGATTACCGTGCGACCGACGGTTGCGGAGGAGCGGTGATGAGCTTGCCAGATTCGGTTTCGATGGCGCGACGCACGATTCCGCTGGTGTTCGTGGTCGATGTCTCGGGTTCGATGGCTGCTGACGCCAAGATCCAGTCGCTGAACGCCGCAATGGAAGAAGCGCTTCCGTCGTTGCGGCGGAGCGCCGATGACCTGGTGGGTTTCGACGTTGTGGTTTCGGTCGTGACCTTCGCGACGAGCGCGTCCCTTAATGGTGTCGAACGTGTGCCGCTTCAGGACTTTCGATGGCCAGATCTCGAGGCGGAGGATCAGGGGTTGACCGAGCTCGGCGCGGCGCTGGACCTCGTGATGACGTGGCCGCCTCCGTCCGACCGCGAGCTGCCTCCGGCGATCGTGCTCCTCACGGACGGCATGCCGAGCGATACCCTCGCCCCGTCGTTTGCCGATGCGCTCGAGGCGATGTCGGCAGATCCGGTCCTTGCTTCCGCGCAGCGAACGGCGGTCGCAATCGGTGCCGACGCAGACCGGCAGGCACTGGCGCGGTTCGTCGAGCCGAGCGGTGGCGATGTCTTGCGAGCCGACTCGCCCGAGCAATTGGCGCAGGTCGTGCGCTTTGCCGGCACCGCGGTACTCCAGGCAGCGTCCGAGCCGATCTGGTAATCCAGAGGGCGCGCGACGGAAGTCACCGTCGGCGGGCGACATAACGATGCGGGCACAGGTCCACCTGGACCCCTGGTGCGTGTCCGCGGCGCGTTGGATGATCAGGTTCGACGAGGTCGGCCGGTTGGTCAGGCGACGAAAGGATCATGATGGGACTCGGTGGGCTCCGGCTGGCGAAGAAGCCGATGCACATGTTTTGGCTACTCGACGCGTCCGGCTCGATGTCGGTCAGCGGGAAGATGGATGCGCTCAACGCAGCGATGCGCGAGGCCGTCAGCGGCGTTCGTGACGCGCTCGAGAACAATCCCGGGGTTGAGGTCTTGGTCCGGGTCATCGCCTTCGCTCACGACGCGGTGTGGCACGTCGGCGAGGCGGTCGACATCGAAGACTTCGAGTGGACCGACCTTGCGGTGGTTGAGCGTGGCACGACCGAACTTGGCCGTGCGATCGAGCTCGCCCGCGAGGCGATCGTCGAGGTCGCAGCCGGCGGCCGAGGCTTGCCACCAGCGATCATTCTGGTTTCGGACGGCAAGCCGACGGACCTGAAGTCGCCGTCGTTCGGAGCAGCGCTTCGAGCGCTCGCTGAGGAGCCCTGGGGGCGCAAGGCATCACGGATGGCCATCGGGATCGGTGCGGACGCAGATCTCGATGCGCTCCAGCGATTCATCGGGCACGACGAGATCGAGCCGCTGCTCGCCGGAAACGCCGACGAGTTGAGCCACTACCTGCGGTGGGCGTCGACCGTCGTGGTCGATGAGGGCACTCGCCCGGCGATCGAGTGGGACGAGCTGGAGACATCCGAGATCGAGGAGGCATCCGAGCAGGAACTCGTTCCGCCGGCCGTTCCGGGTCCGGCACCGGAGAACGAGCCGACCGATCTCGGACCGCCTGTCGTCGATGTGGAGGAGGAGGCCACCATCGCCGAGGTCGACGATCCGCCTGCGCCGCCTCCTCCGCCTGGTCCGGACGCCGTGCGGCTGGATCCGCCCCCGCCACCTCCTCCGGCGGTGCCTGTGGTCGAGGTCGAGGAAGCGCCGACCGCGCACGAGACGGTGGAATCCGAGCCGCAACCGCTCGAGGTCCCAGAGTCCGATCCTCCGATGCCGCCGCCGAGCACTGAACCGCGAGATCTCCCGCCTCCCACGACCGCGTCGCGTCGCGATCTTCCGCCCCCTCCTCCGCCGTTGCCCGATTCCGACGCGGAGACCGTCTGGTGAGCTGGACAGCAATGGCCGGGTCGGTCCGGGGCGCTCGGCATGTGCGCCGTGGGGAAGGTAATGAGGACGCCGTCCTCGCAGTCACGACCGAACACTCGGCGACGGTCGCCGTTGCCGATGGCCACGGCTCGATTCACTGCCCGCGTGCAGATCGTGGATCCGCCTTCGCGGTCGAGTCGGCAATCGCGACCCTTCGCGTGAGCCCCCCGCTTGCGTTGGAAGACGTTGCCCCATCGATTGTTGCGGGGTGGCGTGCTGCGGTCGATGAGGATCTCGAGCTCGACCCGCCGACAGAGCCGCCCCGTCGAGAGCTGTACGGGACGACCCTGCTCGCTGCCCATGCCGCGGGCCAGGTCGTCCGCCTCGTGCAGGTCGGGGATGGCGACGTTGCGGTCGCGTCGGGGAATGTGGTCGAACGACCGGTCATCGCTGCGGACACGGGTAGCGCGCTCGTGACCGAGTCGCTGTGCCAAGACGATGCCGCCGAGCGGGTCCAGGTGGTCGATGTCGATGTCGACGCGACGTCGCTGGTGTTGTTGGCGAGCGATGGCTTCGGCGGGGCCTTCGTCGAGAGCGCTTGGCACGAGCCGGTGCTTCGGGAGATCTGGACTCAACTCGAGGACATGACGCCCGACGAGCTCGGCGCAGCGATCGAGTCGTGGTGTCGCGGACCGGCCGAGGTGGCCGGAGACGATGCATCGATCGGCCTCCTCATGGCCGGTATGGAACCAGGAAGGATTGATGATGACGCGAGTGCGTAGCGCTGCCGCGGCCGTGGTTGCCGTGATGATGGCGGTCTTCCCGGTGGCGCCGGTCGTCGCTCAAGACTCGGTGGTCCCGGATCAAGTGGTCATCTTTGTGATCGATCTGTCGGGCTCGATGAACGAGTCGTTCGACGATGGGCGGACCAAGCTCGATGTCGCGAAGGAGGCGTTTGCGGAGGCCTTTGCCAACGTCAGCCCAAATGCCTTCATCGGGCTCCGCGTCTACGGCGATCAGCTGGCGCCGCGCGCAGCCGGCGCTCGAGCCGACAACTGTGCGACGGACTCCCGACTGGTCGTCCCGATTTCGCAGGTGGACACGGCGCGCCTGGTCGACGAGGTCAACCAATTCGATGCGCTGGGCGACACGATGATCGCGCTTGCGCTCGAGGAGGCGAACAACGACATCCCCGATGGCGCCCTCGGCACGGTGGTGTTGTTCAGCGACGGCCGCGACGAGTGCTTCGATGCCGATCTCAATGGCGATCCCGCCAGCGGGCCGTCGTATGGCGAGGATCCCTGCGAGGTTGCTCGTCGAATCGCCGGGGATGGCATTGATCTGCGGATCGACCGAGTCGAGACCGTCGGTTTCGGCGCCGACGCGGTCGCCGAGAGCGAGCTGCGGTGCATCGCCGACAGCACGGGCGGGTCGTACACACCGATCGAGACTCCCGAGGATGCCCGGGAGATCCTCCCTGAGCTCCTCGCCGACATCGGCAGCCCGAGGGAGGCCGAACGGCTCGGCGGTCGACCGATCAACGGAACGCCGGCACAGGCGGGTGCACCGGAGTTTGAACGGCTCGACGCTGGGTCGGGATTCGACGGTCGCTACACGGACACCATCGAGATGAACACCGAGCGGTGGTACCGGCTCCCTGCGTACGGCCCGGGTGATGGCACCTTCACCGCCACCGTGTTCGGCCTTCCTGCGCAGGAAGGGATCGCGTTCGACATGGCCGTGTATCTGCCGGAGACCGACCAGACCTTCTTCAGCAACCGCGGCGACAGCGATGCTGGTCTTCCGCGGCGTCCGTCGGCGTCGATCCGATGCCCGGGGTGTTCGATCTCGGGCGGTCCGAACGATGTCTTCTGGGTCTTGTCGCTGACGTCGGAAAACGCGTCGTTGGGCGGCACCTTCGATCTGGAGATCCTCACCGAAGGGCCGGCGTTTGGCGGGGTGTCCACCAGCTGCGCCGAGCCCCAGGTGTGCTTCTACGCCGATCAGCTCGAAGATCGGCTGGTCGCGCTCGCCGAGGTCACCGCCGAGTACGAAACCACGCTTGCCGGCACGGTCGACCCGCAACTCCTCGCGGATCGAGAGGCGGCGATCGAGGACCTGGATCGCGCCGAGGCCGATCTGCAGGCCTCCTCCGCTCTTCTTGCCGACCTGCGGGCGCAGGCCGACGCGGGGACCGAGACGACCTCCACCACGCTGCCGCTCGTGCTGGTGTTGCTCGGTGGCGTGCTCGGCGTCGCCGGCTTCTTCGTCGGGCGCTCTCGGCCCGACCTCGAGGTCGCTGCCGGTGACACGGCGCTGGAGACACCGCTGAGCGACACGGTGATCGGATCGGTCGTGGTGAGTGATGACGAGCTCGAGCATGACGAGGAACCCCCGCCGGCGGAAGCGGCCGACTCGACGCCGGCCGACGAGCCGGTGGTGGCCGCCGACCCCGAGGGCGAGAAGGCGGCGACCGATGCAGTGGCCGACCCTGCCGAGGCGCTCGAGGTCCCTGACGCCGGGTGGTACCCCAACCCCGACCAGGCCGGCGAACTCCGCTGGTGGGACGGTGATGGATGGACCGACCATGTGCAGCCCGACGAAGGGGGTGCGTCATGAAGCGCTTCGTGATCCTCGTGGGTGTGCTGTCGCTCCTGTTCACGTCGCCGGCCGCTGCGCAGGACGATGTCACCGGCAGTGCCGACTATCGCAATCCACCCCAGCTGACTGATGGGCTCTACCGGGACACGATCGTGACCGGCGAGGCGGTCTGGTACGCGGTGCTGTATCGCAACAATGACGATCTCGACGTCACGGTCGATCTCGCTGATGTCGACCTCGAGTCTCAGGACGAGCTGACGCTTTCGGCCCAGCTCATCGGGCCGACCCTCAGTGGTGCAGGCTCTCGCGGCCTCAATGTTGGTGGCCAGTGGAGCTACAACGGCGGCGAGATCAACCTGTGGTATGTCGAGGTCAGCCTCGAGACCACCGGCCGGCTCGGCGTCGAACACGATCTCGTGATCGGTGTGTCCGGCACGCTCGATCTCGACCTCGGGATCTGTGATCCCAGCGACGGGTGCACGCTGATCGACGACATCGCTGCGGTCGACGCCGAGATCGTCACGGCCCAGGCGCAGATCGACGACCTGGGTTCGCGTGAGACCAGCGAGATCGTGGCCGGTGAGATCGCTGCGGCTGAAGCGCAGGCGGCGTCCGTCCGCCAAGAGGATGGCTCGAATGAGGCGGCGATCGCGGAGCTCTGTGATCCCGACGCGACGTGCACCGAGGTGCCGATCACCTCGAGCACGCCCACCGGCCTGTTGGTGCTCGGCGTGCTCGCCATCGCCGGGGGTCTCGGATTCCTTGGTTGGCGCTTCTCGAGGAGGAACTCATGAGTTGGATCGCCCGCTGGAGCGACGGTGAACTCGAACTCGACGAGTCCCGGAGCTATGTCGTTGGCCGGAGTGTCAACGCCGACATCACCATCGACGGTGCGGGCGTCTCGCGGACGCACGGGCAGCTCTCCTTCGAGGATGGCCAGTGGCTGTATCGCGACACCTCCTCGGGAGGCACGTTTGCAGACGCCGTCAAGATCACTCAGGTACCGATCGACGAGCTGCTCGAGCTCAACCTCGGCGGGTTCGAGGGCCCGTTGTTGACCTTTGCGGAGCGACCGGTGGCGCTGCCCGCACCCCCACCGAGTCCGGTGGTCGATGCGAACGACGGCGGCACGATCGCCTTTACCGACGCGGCGCTGCGTCTCGAGCTCGGCGATCAGACGCTCGTTGCCGAACCGGGCCAGCGTGTGCTCGTCGGCCGCGGTGAGGACTGTGATCTCCGTACCGACGACCGACTCGTGAGTGCTCAGCACTGTGCGTTCACCTACGACGGGTCGACCTGGACGATCGAAGACCTCGGTTCTACCCGTGGCACCTACATCGACGGCAAGATGATCGCCGGCACGACCAAGGTCGAAGGCGCATTCCACGTCGGCCTCGGAGACGACACCGCCGGAGCGACGCTTCGCGTCGTGACCGCCGGTGAGCATGTCGTTCCGACCGACCGACGACCGCTGCTGCTCGGCGCGGCTGCGCTCGTCGTCGCGTTGCTCGCCGGAGTCGGCGTGTTCGCGTTCGGTGGCGATGGAGGTGACAGCAATGGCCCGAACTCCGATGCCGAGCTGGCCGGCGCCCGCGACGCCACCGTGTTCCTCGTAGCGGAGGCATCCACCGGGTCGGGAGCCTTCATCTCGGAGAACCTGATCCTGACGAATCGCCACGTTTCCGAAGGTGCCGGCGATCTGTGGATCGGTGTCTCGACCGGCTCCGATGATCCGGTCGAGCTCCGCTACGTCGGCGAACACGTCGCGTCACATCCGTTCCTCGACGTCTCGGTCGTCCGGGTTCGGGCGGCGCTCAGCGAGGACTATTCGACCGAGCTGCCGTTGTCTTCCCCTGCGGCCCCGGCGGCGCTGCCTCTCGGTGGGTCTGACGACTTGTCGATCGGGAGCGAGATCAGTGCGATCGGTTTCCCGGCAATCACCACCAGTTTCGGGACGCTCACGGATGGGTCCGTTCTGCTGCCCTCGGTGACGATCTCGAGCGGCGAGATCGTCACCTTCCAGATCTGGCCGGGGTGCGAGAATCCCGACGCAGAGCTGTTCCTCGTGGAGGGCGGCGCAAGCAGCGGGTGTGCCCCTGGTGCGGACATCGTGAACGGCAACATCGTCTCCGACGACCTGACGAGTAGTGGCGGCTCGGGGGGACCGGTCGTCGTAGGGGGCGAGATCGTTGCGATTCGCTACGCCGCGTTGAGTGCGGCCGACACTGCGGAACTCGGCATTGTCTCAACCGGCGGGGTCGCTTCGTCGATTCCGGTGGATCTTGCAAAGGACTGGATCGAAGAGCAGCTCGTGCTCTTCGAGGGGTAGCGAGGTGGTTCCCGGGTCGCCGGGTCTCGAGCGCTCGTGCGCCACTCCAGACCTCTGGATCGACGAGAATGCCAAGCGAAAGGGAGCAACCATGCACATCAATCGCGCAACGTCCCGCCGGAGCCGTTGGCTCGCCGTTGCACTCGTGTGTCTGCTGATCGCCGCAGGGTGCGGCGGTACCGACGATTCTGACGGCACAGCTACGGAATCGTCATCGACAGCAGGCCCCTTCGCGGGAACGTTCGACACCACCTACGGGGAGGCCTCGTTGTCACACAATGGAGATGCCGTAGTCGGAACGTACGAAGCGGGCACGTCAGACATCATCGGTACCGCCGACGGGGATGTAGTCACCGGGACGTGGTCGAGTCCGAGCGCAGCCAGCGCATGCGACACCGAATTCAACGGCACGGTGTACTGGGGCCGCATCATCTTCACGTTCGAATCGGACGGCTCGTCGTTCGATGGCCTCTGGAGCTACTGCGACGCTGAGCCGACACAAGCATGGGACGGCACACGCGTCGGTGGGAGCGATGCCACTGACACCGCCGCGGCCGCCGACGACGCCGAGCCGGCCCTCGTTCCGCTCGACACCAGCGGTGAACGCGCCGTCGATCCCCCGTTGGTCGCTGCGGTCTTCGCCGGCGACACGGACGGAGCCGTGAGCCTGCTCGGCGACGGCGCCGATCCAGACATCGCCCGAGAGCTCGACGGCGCCACGCCCTTACTCGTCGCAGCTCAAGAGGGCGAGTTGGAGATCGCACAGGCGCTGATCGATGCTGGAGCAGATCTCGACCGCGGTAGCGATTCGGACCTGACCCCGCTCCTCATCGCATCCGACCGAGGCCATGCCGATGTGGTCGATCTGTTGATCCAGTCGGGGGCGAATGTGTTGGTCGCTCGTGCCGACAACTACACGGCGTTGCACGTGGCGACCTATCGCCAGCATCTGCCGGTGATTGAGCTGCTCCTCGCAGCGGGCTCGCCTCGCAACCCATCGGAGTCGGGCTGGTCGCCGTTGACCTACGCGGCGCAGGACGGGTTCGACGACGGCGGCTCGCTCCTGCTCAAAGCCGGAGCGGATCCGGACGGCCCCGGCGACGGACCGTCACCGCTATACCTCGCGGCGCAGAACGGCCACGAGACGTTCGTTGCTCTGCTGCTGGACGCAGGAGCCTCGCCTGACAACGGGGGCACGCAGGGCGCGCCGCTGATCCAGGCCGCAGCCAAGGGCCGCATCGGCGTCCTGTCGGTGCTGGTCGATGGCGGTGCTGACGTCGATGTCGCCGGGCAAGGAAGCCAGGGGTACACCGCACTGATGTGGGCGGCGAACAACAACGACGAGGCGATGGTGCTCGAGCTCCTACGCCTCGGTGCGGACCCATCGGTCGAGTCGACCCAGGGCAAGACGGCGCTGGCCATCGCCGAGGAGCTCGGCAACACAGCGGCGGCCGACGCGCTCGGCTGAGCGCCTCAGATTCGTTCCATGCCCCACGATCTGAGCCTCGCCAGCGGGACACGCCGAGATGGTTCTCGTCGCCGGCTGCTCATCGTCGACGGCACGCCGCTTGATGAGCTGCTGGATGTCGACGAGAGGTTCGATGTCGCGGTTGGGATCGATCACCGATTCGCGTCGTTGGACGTTCCCGCCCTCACCCTCCTCTTCGACCCGAGCGACCGAGATCGCGCCGTTTTGGCGCACCGTGCTGCGGTACAGCCGGATCCCACCGTTGTTCGCTTCGACCGCTTCACCCTGGACGCCTCGACCCTCCCGCTTTACGGACTCGAGATCCCGCGAACTCGATGGGCCGCACTGGTGGTCGTGGCGACCGACTACGCGGTTCTGCCGTTCACGTGCGAGCCGGCGTGGCGGCAGGTGGTCGACGATCTGGGTCACTTCGGCGCACCACTGCAGATCGTCCCGGGGGATGGCTTCCTGTCCGTCGCGACGGAGCTCGATCCGACGACCAACGAGACGATCAGCGTCTTCGAGTTCGACCCGAGTCTCTACACCGATGCGCAGTTGAGCGAGATGTCGATCCCGCATCGGAACGGGTACTCCTCGGCAGTTTTGCTCGCCGGCCGCATCGATGCGGCGACGTCGATGCGCCTTCTCCGGAGCGGCTGGTGCTTCTTCGACGGTTTCGGTAACGCCGAGACCGACTACGGCGACACCGGACGCCAAACTCGCGTGCCCGACCCAACGCCGGATCCTCGACCAGGTGAGATGCTCGAGTCGCTGCTCGTCGCCGAGCTCGATGAGCGACTTCCATCGATCCGCAGGTTCTGGACCGACGAGCCGACCCGACCAGGGGTCGTCGATGATTCCTGCTTCTCGCAGTGGTATGTCGCACCGTTCGAGATCGACGGGCGGACGTACCGGTCAGCGGAGCACTGGATGATGGCGGAGAAGGCCCGCCTCTTCGGTGATCGTCGGGCCGAGGCGGCGGTCATGACTGCGGACCATCCTGCGGAGGCCAAGGCGCACGGGCAGCGGGTTCGGTGGTTCTCCCAACCTTGGTGGGACGGTTCGTCGTTCGAGATCGTGCTTCGCGGTACTGAGGCGAAGTTTCGGCAGCATCCCGAGCTCGGTGCGCACTTGCTTGCAACCGGCGAATCGGTTCTGGCCGAAGCGAGCCCCAGAGATCGGCGCTGGGGTATCGGTCTCGCTGGTTCAGACGAGCGGTCGCTGCGGCCATCGGAGTGGCTCGGTACGAATCATCTCGGCTTTGCGCTCATGACGGTCCGCCAGCTGCTCAGCGAATGATGCGAGCGGCGTGCTAGCGATGGATCTCGTGGACGATGCCCGTCGGTCGGCTTCAGCGCACCTCGCTCGACGTCTGGTCGGACTCGAGCTCCACGAGGTCTTGTTCGCTGGCGACGAGCGGATCCACCTCGGCTTCGGCTCGGGTCGTCAGACGTTACGACTGGTGGTCGATCCCGATGTCGCTCCTGCGGAGACGGCGATGCTTGCGCTGCTTGAGCTGGTGCACATCCACGGCCAGGTGTCTGATGTCGAGATGACCGCCGATGACGATCTCCGGCTCTTGATCGCTGGTACGACGATCCGGTTCGCTGACCCTGGGACGACGATCGACACACCCTTCTGGACCCTTGGCTTCACCGACGTCGGTCCGGCCGCCCATGCCAGCTGGAGGAACGGCTGCGACTTCACCCCAGACGAAGCTCCAGGGGTACCGCCAGCGCATCGGCTTCTCGATGCCTGCGCCCGCCAGGGACATGCCGTTGTTGGCTCGACCGTCGAGACTGCCGCAGGAGTCGTTGAGCTTGCGCTCGAGTCGCCGGACCCGCGATGGCCGGTTGCAAGGCTGCTCGACCGGGCCGACTCACTGCGCCGCGTAGGCCGTGAACCGGTGGCGGTCAGTGGCTACTGGGGTGAAGACGAGATGACGACCCTTCGCGCTGCGGGCTGGTGGTACTTCTCCCCGACGGGGGATGTCCACCTGCCGTTTCCGGTTGACCATCACGCAGAGACGGCCGCAGTACTGCCGTCGTGGTTCCCGGAGCGCGAGAGAATCGAAGAACTCGCTGCGACCGGCGCGCCCGTTCGAGTCATTGCAGCACGAGACCGCATGCTCGGATTCCAGGGCGCGTCGTTCGGTCGCTGGCCTTCGCTCTGTGCGGCGATTGTCGCTGAGAAGGCCAGGCTGAGTGGTGATGGCACGCTATGGGCGAGCTCGTTCTCCCCGGCGTGCCCGATGTCGCCTGAAGCTCGGACCCGGCTCGACGACGTCGGCCGTTGGCCTGAGCTGCGGATTGCGGCGGCGATGGGCGTTCTTCGAGCCTGGGCGGCTCAGCCGGCGGTGGCGGCGGCGCTCGCTGAAACCGGCAATGACATCCTCGTTGCAGCCGGAGCGGATGCGTATTGGACGGCCGGTGAGACCGAGGAAGCGTTGGCATCGAGCAGCCGTACCGGCCACGGGAGGAACCTCTTCGGGTTCGCGTTGATGGCGTTGCGAGCTGAGCTCGGGTAGTCCGTGTCAGTCACGTGACGTCATGCCTCCATCCACTACTCGTCGAGACGCCGTTCGAGCCATGGCGACGCCGTTGGCCAGTCCCAGGCAACCGTGACGTGAACGGGGTGACACGCTTCGACAAGATCGAAGACCGCAGATCCGATGCGAGCCCGGAGAGCGTCGTCGCGGGTGGGACTCGACGCCACCGGCTCCTGCCAATCGAGCTGGGTCGAGGGCTCCAGACAGAAAGAGCTCGTTCTCACCGATCCAGAGTGATGCGGTGGGCTCGTCGAGATCAGCGCCGCTCGAGGCCGTGACCCGTACCCGGTAGCCGGCCAGCGTGAGGCTGCCGGCAGCGGTGCTGTGATCGCCGGTGGTCGCGTCCGCTGTCGCACAGCACCAGGCAAATGCGGCGGCGGCATCGGCGTCAAGGAATCGGGCCGTGATGTCGAGATCGGTCCAGCCGCTGTCATCTGGTTTGATCGAGTCGTCGCTCATGCGGTCGACCCTATGACACGCGGAATGTCGGCCTGAACGCGACTCCGCCCGCAGCGCTGACCCAAGCGCTGCGGGCGGAGTAGTTCTCCTCGGAGGGGGAGGGTGGGCTGCCGATGCCGGCAGGGCATGATTTGGGTCAGCGGAGGACGTCTTCTTCCTCGGGGATGTCGAACCACCAGCCGTTCTCGAGGAGACCACCGCTGTCGATGACCCACCAGATGGTCTCGCAGGTCGATTGGGAAACGGGGCCGCAGCCGTCCTCGACCTCAGGGGTCTCGGGGGTCAGGCTCGAGCCGGGGCCGTAGGTCGGTTCGTCGGTCTCCGGCGCAGCGGCGATGTCGCCGTAGGGGTTGTCCGGGTCTCGTTCGTCCGAAGGCTCGACAGCGTCGACCGGCTCGGCTTCGTCGAGCGGTGCCGGGGTCTCGGGGAAGATGGGCTCGTCGGTGAAGATCGGATCTTCCACGGTGGCAGGACCCTTGTCGTCGTCCTCGGTGTCTGCTCCGGGACCGATCTCGCTGAAGGGATCCTCGGGCTGCGGTTCGAGCGGGAAGCCACACCCGAGGCCGACGTTGCCGCACGGCATCGGGATCTCCTCGTCGATGCAGTGCTCGGTGAACTCCAGCGGGCAGCTTGCGTCGTCGTCGAGCAGCTCGTCGATGTCGACCTGGCCACCGTCGTACTTCTCGCCGGGCTCGAGCGCCTCATCGATCTCCACGACCGGGATCTGCTCGGGCTCGGGATCAGGAGTGTCGGTCATCTCCGGCAGCCAGATGCTGGTCGATGCCTGCGACGGCGGTCGGCCGATCCAGGTCCGCACCAAGCCGAGGTCGACGCTGATGTTGAGTCGAGCGTGGCCACCGATGCCGCCCTGGATAGTCATCGAGTCGGTGTCAACGGTCGAGGTGAACTTCTCACTCGGCTCACCCACCGCCATGTAGTCGTAGTCGCTGTAGTGACGGTGGCGAATGCTGCTCTTCAGCACATCGGCCAAGTGTTCCGGGCTGACCCCGCCGCTGATGATGTCCCGGCGGGCCTCGTCGCTGCAGAGATCGCCGATGCCGAAGCTGTCGAACAGGCCGCCGAAGGCGCCGTCGAGCTCGTACAGGTCAGCCCAGAAGCGGACCTTGTAACGGCGGACCGACTCGTCGTAGAGGGGCACTTCCTCGAGCTCGATTCCAGCCACGACAAACACCTCGCTGCCAACGCAGCTGGTCATGAAGTGCGGGTCGGGATTCTCGCCCCAGGCGGTCTGGCCGGGGGCTCGGCCACCCCACCACACCTTGGTGGCGTCGTATTCGGGAGTGCCTGAGGTCGGTATGTTCACCTTCTCATCGAGCACATCCATGTACTCGTCGTAGGAGCTGAACGAGTCATCCCAGCCGGTCCAAACCTGCGAGCCGTTGCTCTCCGAGACCCAGTTGAGGCCGCGGAAGATGAAGGTGTCCTTCTTGTCCTTCTGCCAGAAGGGTTCGATGTCGACGACGTCCATGACGACATGGGAGGTGAACACGAAGTGCTCTTCCCACGGCTCAGGCCGGTCGTTGCTGGCGCCGGCCGGAGCGGCGAACGCCGGGATCACCGAGGCGATCAAGATCAGGGCAGCGAGTGCTCGAACGAGCGGCTGCCGGCTGGAGTGGAAGCGGTTGCTGTGGGTCATGTCGCCATCGTGCGACCGATCCACGATCAGCGATAGAGGTCCAGCTGGACCCGTCGGCCCGAGTGCGAATCCGCCGCGACGGATCGAGCGGTCGTGCAACGATCGATGGTTGTGAGCTCAATGAGCAACCCCAACGAGTCCTGGTCGATTGTCCTCGACGGCGAGTCGGTCGGCCGCGCCGACGTTCGTGAACCGCGGTTCATGAGCGAGGGCCGGGTGCGGGGCGATGAGGTCGAGGGGCTGATCTCGCTGCCGATCGCTGACTTTCGGCGAGGGTTCGATCCTGCCTACAACGCCTACGCCGATGAATGTCGCGACCTGAGCAACTGGCCCGACAAGACACCCATCGAAGCGGCCCGATACCCGCCCGCTGACGAGCTGTGGCAGCAGGTGGGCCTGCTGTTGGCTTTCATCGCCGACGAGTTCGACGACTCGACCTTCGGATTCGTCGGAAGGGGTGACGATGAGGCGCCGTGGGTGCTTCTTGAGCTGGACGAGGCCCGGCTGCGTGACGACCACATCGAGCTTGCGGTGACCGCCCGACGCACGGTTCATGCTGCGCGGTGACCGAAGGCTCAACCATGAAGATGTACATCCTGATTCCCGATGACGTGCCTCTCGGCTTCGCCGTGGTGGCGACAGCTCATGCCTCCCTGGCGGGGTATTTGCGGTTCCAGGATCACCCCGATACAGCCGCGTGGCTCGACGGCCCGTTCCGCAAGGCGGTCTGCCGAGTCAGTCCGGAGGAGTTCGAACGCGCCAAGGATGTCGACGACCAAATCGTCATGACCGAATCAGTGCTCGACGGCCGCGAGGTTGCCCTTGTTTTCCGGCCCCGCGAGGAGTGGCCCAAGATGTTCCGATTCTTCCCCCTGTACCGCTGAGATCTCCCAGCGATCGAGGCAACGCGTGACCGAAAGCGACCCGAGAGCACGATGATCGAAGCGCAGCGATTCCAGCCCCTGGAGCCGAGCGAAGGACTGGCGAGTCTTGTCACGAGGCTGGCCCACCGGCTGTGTGCGTATCACGCCGACATCGCCGCTCCATGGGCCGGTTCGGGGCTGAGTGCATGGATCGCGCTCGCTGCGCTGGCTCGGGCGGCGGATGGGGCGACCCGAAGGGAGATCGAGGCTGCCATCGGCACCCCGGGTGACCGCGGGTTGGAGAGCGCCAATGCGGTGCTGACCTGGCTCGCCGACCATCCGGGGATCTCGGTGGCCGCCGCCCTCTGGGTCAAGGAGGACGTCCCGATCGAGTCAACTTTCGCGAGCGAACTCGGTGCGGTTGGCGGCGGGTCGACGCCGTCCCAGGCGGAGTGCGACCGGTGGGTGAAGGATGCGACCGACGGTGCGATCGAACGGATGCCCGTCGATGTGTCGGCCGCCGACGCCGTGCTGGCTGCCGCGATCGTTTCGGCCGGCAGCTGGACGAAGGAGTTCGAGGCGCCCTTCACCGAAGGTGACCCGGTCACGCGCTCCACTCAGCTCGATGATTCGGTTTCGATCGTCCGTCACAACGGGCTGGACTTCAGTCGAGTTGTCGTGACGTCTGATACCCACGTCGACGTGCATCTCTTCGCTGGTGCAGCGGAGGTTCCACCGGCGGTCGTCTTCGATGCGATGTTCGCGGCTGCGTTGGGCGGAGCTGACCATCTCCCCGGTCCGGAGCTGCGGGCCGGCGATGAAGCGGGTTGCCTTCGTGTCACCGAAGAAGCTGCCGAGTCAGACGAGGAGTGGGTCCGTCTGTCGGTGTTTCCGTTCGATCTCCGCCATCGGATCGACCTGCTCGACCCAGCGGCTCCGGTTGGACTCGTCGATGCGAGTGACCCGAATGCAGCGGACCTGTCGCGGCTGAGCTCGGAGCCCGTCGTTGTCTCCGCTGCGGTCCAGGAGTCGACATTCGTGTTCGGCGAGAAAGGTTTCCAAGCGTCGGCGGCGACAGCCATGACGATCGATGCGACTGGGTTGCCCATCGAGCCGGCGAAACCACACCGGGTGCGGGTCGTGAGGGCTGCGCACAATCGCCCCCACGCTGTCGCGGTGGTCGATCGAGCCAGCGGGATGGTGCTCCTCCACGGTTGGGTGGTTCCTGAGTCTTCGTCTCGGCGACGCTGATCCAGCTCGCGTGAAAGTGACCGAGGCTGTTGCAAAGAACCCGGCCAGCCCGGCTGCCTGACAGGGACGCGGACGTCCTCGATTAAGGGGCCTTGAGTGTCGAGTTCGACCGAAGCGCGCTCTGCGAGATCAACTCGACAACATCGTCGTCCTGCGCGTTGCGCAGGCTCGAGCTGTTGCGACCGTACGCCCCGAGCGGGGCAGAAGGCCATCGAGATCGGTGTGAGCGTTGAGGGTCTGTGAACATGAGGGTTCCTGGGATGGGACGAGATGATCTAGGGATCGGTGAGTTCGTCGACGGCGCCGCCCACGCTTTCGCAGATCGCAGCGCCGAGGTCGCCGAACGCGGAGCCGTTCGAGTCTGGACAGTCACCCTCGATAGGGACATCGGGATCGATGGTGGTTTCGGACACACTTGGCTGCCAGAGCTCCGCCAGCGGCGCGAGCTGTACCTGGGTCGCTTCGCCGATCAGTGACGCGCTCACATCGACCGCCACCGGACCCGGCCCGAACGATGGTGAGAAGGTCTCGAGGATGACGGTGTCGAGCGTGACCTCGGTGAGCTCGAGACCGAACGTCTCTACCGGAGGCGGCGGCCCGGACGTGCACACGGCGCCGTCGCAGCTGAAGGGCTGGTTGAGCACGCTCGCCACCCCCGCGGCGATCTCGCCAGCCCACACACGAGAACCCACTGGGTCGAGCGGGAGTCCGCCGCCAGGCAATGGATTCCCTCCGTTGCCGTGTTCGACGACCTTGTTCAAGATGAAGTTCGTGACCGCAGTCGAGACGCTCTGGCGGGCGGTCGTGGCCACATTCGGCCCGAATCCTCGACCGAGGTAGTTGTTGGGCTGGGTCCGCAGGGGCGCCGCTGGGTTCGTGGAGGGAGGGGGTGCGGAAATGTCCGCTTGATAGGAGTTCCAGAACTTGAGCGCAGTCCCGGCATTGCCGTTGGCCTCATTGATTGCCTTTGCACCGCGCGCGATCTGGATTGCGGCCTGGTCGCTTGCCCACCCAGGAATAGTATTCGGACGATCTCGACCGGACTCCTGCGCCGGAAGGATCAGCGCCGCAAGTGCCGGGGGCGCGCTGCTGAAGCGTGCGGCTCGGCCGGGCATCGAAGCGCCGTTGCCGGAGCTGGTGTTCGGCCCGGCCTGTTCGTCACCGTCGAGATCCGCCGCACAGATCTCGACCGAAGCTTCCCGAATGCCGTCGGGGTAGCCGCCGCCGCCAAGGTCGGGGTTGCAGAGGGCGCCGGTGTCGGTCTTCACGACATCGTCGAAGGCGTCTTGGCCGAGCGAGTTGGCGATGTAGAGCGTTTCAGACTCGCGGTCCTGGAGCGAAGCGAGGTCGACAAACCCATCTCCGTCGAAGTCGAAGTAGGTGTCGACTCGCTCGATGCCGTAGGTGAGCAGGCCCACGTGGGCGCCATCGCCACGCGTCAGGTGGAACGAGACCGACGCGTCTTGCAGGTTGTACCAGGATCGCTCGGTTTCGCCGGCAGCGTTCACCACGTCGAACCGAGGCCCGATCTGTTCGATCGTCGGCATGAGCAGCACGGCCGGCTCACCAGAGGTGTACTCAACGCCCCCCGACGATGCGAAGTAGCCAGGTATTACTCCCGGGGCCGTCGCTCCGTCCGACCGTTGCACCTCCCCGATCTCGACGAGCACCACTGGGAAGCCACTGAGGTCGTGAAAGTCGACCAGTTCATCGTCGGAGTCGCCACAAGCAGCGAGTGCCAGAAGCGCTGAGAAGACAAGTCCCAGCATCAGGCGCATGGTTCGACTTCGCCTGAGGCGAGGGTCGTCGTTGGTCATGCTGATCACCACTCTCCGAATCGTACGTTGTCGAGTGAACCTCGATCTGAGCCGATGGTGTACTCGCCTCGGATCCGTAGGGCCGTGAGGTTGGAAAGAACGGATGTGATGTCCTCGGCGGCCGCAGGCGTCCCGTCGATGTAGTCGCCTGCGTAGTCGACACCGAGGCGATCCCAACCCTCCGCGAGAGACAGCGCAACCGTGTAGGTCCGCGGAGCCGTTGCCGGGAAGTCCTCCTGGGCGAAACGCAGCCCGATTGCCCTGTCCGCTCCGACAAGGACGATGTCGTACGGATCGCTGTATGCCGGCCCGCCACCGTCGGTTCCGAGATCAAAGCGAAGCTGAGCGCCTTCGGAGGCGTTGAAGGCTGGAGTAAGGAACTTCGGCGGTGCCGACCAGTACCACGTGCCGCCAGTGACGTTGTCATCGGCAGCGATCGAGCCGGCCGGCTGGCCGGCGTCGGCGATGTACTCGACAGCGGTTGCGGAACCCTGGGCATCGCCCGTGACCTGCCACTGCTCGTCACCATCCGAGAAGGTGCTCTCGACGTACGGCTCGCTGGTTACTGGGGTGAGTGGTTTGAGGGGGTTGCCGCATTTGCAGCGGATGCGGGGGATGCCTTGGTTGTCGACGAGGACGGCGGTGCCGGCTTCGAGGATTGCGTCGATGGGTTTGGCGGTGCCGTTGGTGAAGGTGTGGTTGATGAGGGGGGTGTCGGCGAGGAGGAAGCCGGCGGTGAGGTTGTTGATGAAGTCTTCGATGTCGTTGGTGGTGATGTTGTGGACGTTGGCGAAGGCTTGGGCTTGTTGGGGGTTCTGTTCGAGGAAGCCGATGAGGCCGGTGGTGTCGCAGGCGTTGATGCCGGTGCCGCCGTAGAGGCCGACGCCGATGGGGGAGGCGGGGGCGATGACGGCGAGTCCGTTTTGTTGGGCGGTGGTGATGACGGCTTGGGTTCGGTCTTGTGCGGTTTGGGCGGGGTCGTCTGCGGTGAGTATGTCTTGGGGGGTTGCGATGTTGTTGGCGGTTTCGTTGAGTTCGTCAGCGATGTCGGTGTAGTCGGTGGGGGCGGGTTGGGCGATGTCGGTGGTGAAGGGGTCGTTGCCGATGTCGTCGGCGGCGATGAATTCGAGGGTGGTGTCGGTGTCGTTGCTACAGGCAGCCGCAACCAGAGCAAGCACGATGAGGAGCCATAGGGCGGTGTGTGAGCGGGGGGTGTGAGTGTGGTGGTTCATTGCGGGGTTCCTCATCTCGAGGGGCGTTTGCACATTCATCGTTTCGGCGGTGGTGATTCCGTCGGCGTGTTCAGTGGCGTGGGCGGCGGGGTCGCCATGTCTCCACGCTGAAGCGCTCGCCACTGAAGAACAGCAGCACCCTCGACGGCGGAGTCTCGATCGCAGCCATCCACCCGAGCCACGTCACCCAGCCGCCGGATTCCTCCGCTTCGAAGCGCGGACACCACGGTCCACCGGGGACCCACTGCACCGAGTCGTCGGCGCGCACGTCGGGGAACCACTCCTCGGCCAGGGCCTGCACATCGAGCGGCTCGTTGTGGGCGGCAAGGATCTCGCTCAGGGAGACTCGAAGGGTCCGGTCGAATGTGTGATGCCCTCGCGCCGGCTCGTTGGGATCGAGCCAGAAGACGTCATGCATCTCGCGAGTGTCGGGCTCGGCGAACGGCCCGAGTTTCCCAGGGGGCTGCTCGCCGCGCTTGGCCAGGTAGCCGAGCTTGCCCCACGGCGCACCGATACTCGCTCCCCGAGCGATGTCGTAACGGTGCCCGACGAAGTCCTGGAGCGATGTCGTCCGGCTCATCGCTTCGAGCCACCGCGCCTCGGGGCGATAGCCGTCTGCCGTCAGCTCCGGGACGAACATGGCGAGGTCGGCGAACGGGTCGTCGTGCGGCTGGTCGATGCGAGTGATCAGCAGTTCGTTCTCCGCATAGTGCTTCACGTCTCGTCCTCCAGGAGTTCCCGGATGTCGGGTGGGCATGGCGCAGAGCGGCCAAGGTCGTAGACCGCGCTCATCCACCGGCTGAGGTCGGCAGCGATGCCAGGCGTGGGGTTGCGCATCGAGTAGCCGGGACCGCTGATCGAGTACCGGCCAGATGCCGTGAAGAAGCCCCAGCCGCTCCGGAACAGTTCCTGTTCGAACGACTCGTCGTCTTCATCGAGCAGCGCACACGACGAACCGGAGAGCTGCGAGCCGAGGAGCCGCCGACGCATGGGATCAGCCGCGTCTTCCCCGCTCGCGAACCAGATCCGTCCGAAGCCTTGATCCCCATCGAAGAAGTCAAGCCCACCGAGACAGCCCTTCAGGGCCGTGTCCGCCGGAAGCGACGTTGCGATGCGCCATCGGCTCCCGAGCTCGGACACGGCTCGTTCTTGCAGGCTTCGAGCCGGGCTGTCGACGAGATAGTGACTGCCGAGATCGATCGTTGGCCCGCCGAAGACCTGAAGAACGCACAGCTGCTCGGGACGAGTGATTTCGAACCAACCTCCCGCACCGCCAGCCGCAAGTGCCGTACCGCCGTACTCCCAATCGTCGGTGTAGGTGCGGTACGCATCGCTGCCGTAGGCGCGAACCTCCTCGATCCGCAGCGACAGGTGGGCTTCGCCCTGGGGCGGAAGCCATAAGAGCTCCTCATCCGTCTGCAGCACCACGGTGGGATCGCCGGTGAACACCGAGATGTAGCGGTGGCCTCGCTGGGCCGTCCATACCAGCCGGGTGTCCTGCAGGTAGCGCTCGAACAGCTCGGCGCCGTCGTTGTGGGCGAGAAGCCGTGGGCCCGAAGCTGCATCACCGACCCACGCCGGTCCGGCCGCTGCGAGCACGCGCTCCACCATCGGGCTGATCTCGTGCACCGCGACGGCACCGGTGTTCGCCGGGAGCATGGCGAGGTCGAGCAGACCGGGGAGTTCGAGCCCGGTCGCGACAAGTTCACTTGCACGAGCGACCGCAACGCCGTGTCGCTCAGCGCGCGCCGCAGCCATCAGCCCCCAGAGCAGGTCGTGCTGCTGTTCCGTCAATGCGATCCGGGACGGCAAGGTCATCGGTGTGAATCGCTCGCCCGGAACGCCGCGACCGCGGTCAGCTCAGCGCTCGTGGGATCGGGAACGGTGTCGAGGAGCGCGCAGCACACGCGGAGGTAGGCCACATCCTCGTCCGTCGCCAGCGCGATCCCGGCGGGGTCGAGTATCGATGTGCCCGGTTCGTGGGTTGCTGCAGTGAGCTGACGGACGGCGAGTGGTCGAAGTACGAGCATCGCGTCAGGTTCTTCCTCGGAGCGGTCGAGCAACTCTGGCACCAAGTCATCGAGTGCGGTTGCGGTGTCGAGGCGCCCGCCGCTGTGACTCATCAACCATGCGAGGCGGGTCGAGGAGCCGACGATTCCGGCGGCGCGGTCGGCTTCGAGCACAGGAAGCATCGCCTTTGCGAGGGGAAAGCGCAGCCGTTCGTCACCCAGCCGTATCGCTTCGTCGAGCCGCGCTCGGATCCACTCGGGATGCGAGGCGACGTCTGCCGCGATCTGATCGAGCAGCTCGAGTGCGTCGTTCCGCTGACCCTGCGTGTCCAACTCGGAGAAGCGAATCCATGCGTCTTCGAGTGGGTGTTCGGTGCTCATGGGCCCAGCTTCGCAGACCCCGCATCGGGACGGAACGGGTCCGGTCGGACCTCTTGGTCGACGACGCCGCCGCCTTCCGGATGAATTGGATGACGGAGGGCGTCTAGCTCGTCGGTGGCGCTTTGCTCGTCGATCGAGGTCGCTCCGCTTGGTGGACGGCTCAGCTGTGGGGCAGGTCGTCGTCGTTCAGCGCAGGACGAACCACCACACGCTGAACGACAGGCCGGCCAGGCCGCCGACGATCAACGTCACGATCGCGGCACGGGAGAACGACCCGTCCTCGCCCTTGGGGATCCGGGCGGTGACGTGGCCGAGGAGGCGGTCGGCCCAGGCGACGTCGCGGGCGAGGATCGCCAGCCCGATCGCCAACACGGGGAGGCCGGGGCCGGGCAGCACCATGAGCGCGAGGCCGGCGAGGCACACGATCGCGCCGATCGACATGCGGACGATTCGGACCGCGATGTGGGCCTTGGCGGCCCGTTCGGTCGATTCGCGGATGCCGGTCTCGTATTCGGCGTGGAGCGCGGCCTCGCGCAGCGACTCGCGTTCGATCTCAGAACTCACGGGCCAATGGTGCCATGACCCCTTGTGACGCGGGTCTCGCGCCCGTTAGCGTGGGGACACCGCCGGCAGCCGAAGGGCGCTGGACGTGAAAAGGAGTCAGTCATGGGCAAGTCCGCCCCTGCAATTGCTGCGCACAAAGTGCGTGACGGTGGCGAGCCTCTCGTCATGGTCACCGCGTACGACGCCCCGGGCGCTCGCATCGCGAGCGAAGCCGGCGCCGACCTCATCCTCGTCGGTGACTCGGTCGCGATGGTCGTCCTCGGCTACGACGACACCCTCCAGGTGACGATCGACGACATGGTCCACCACACCGCTGCGGTGGCGCGGGCCAAGCCCGACTGCCACATCGTCGGCGACCTGCCTTGGATGAGCTACCACGTGTCGCCCGAGGAGACGGTGCGCAACGCGGCCCAGCTGATGCGGGCCGGCGCCCATTCGGTGAAGCTCGAGGGCGGTCGCAAGCGACTGCCGATGATCGAGAAGATCATCGACGCGGAGATTCCGGTGATGGGCCACATCGGCCTGACGCCGCAGTCGGTCCATGCCATGGGTGGGTTCAAGGTGCAGGGCAAGCAGGCCGAGCAGGCCCGCAAGCTCGTGCAGGCCGCGAAGTCGCTCGAGCACGCCGGGTGCTTCTCGATCGTGCTCGAAGGCGTGCCGGTTCGGGTGGCGGAGATGGTCACCGAGGCGATCGACATCCCGACGATCGGGATCGGTGCGGGCATGCACACCGATGGTCAGGTGCTCGTGTACCACGACCTGCTCGGCATCGAGGATCGGTTCGTGCCGAAGTTCGTGCGTCGTTACGCCGACCTGAAGGGTGCGTCGGTCGAGGCGATGAAGGCCTATGCCGCCGACGTGCGTTCGGGCGCGTTCCCGAACCACGACGAGAGCTACCACATGGCCGATGACGAGGCCGACGA
>CAZEML010000014.1:0-6267 GCA_964513285.1 uncultured Candidatus Nemicrothrix sp. | reverse complement strand
CCTGGGCGGCGTCGAACACCGAGCCGATGAGGGCGAAGGCGGCGGCTTCGTCGACCGCCCCGCCGGGGAGTGCGGAGGCCCCGAGGATGGTGCGGAGGTCGTCTTCGCCGAAGCTCTCCGCGATGCAGCGTGCCGTCGCTTCGTCGGTGCCGTCGTCGAGCAAGGAGTCGACCATCTTCTGTTCGACGTCGACACAGTCGAGGTAGGCATCGAACGCCGCGATGGCTTCGTCCGGGCCGGCCAGCTCGCCCAATGCGAGCCCGTCGCTCTCGAGCAGGGTCTCGATCGACGCGTCGTCGAGCTCGCCGACGATCCCGTTCGCGGTGCAGCTCGCTTCGTCGTCGGTGAGCGCCAGGTCGGGGTCGGCGGCCAGGACCGGGGCGAGCTCCGCGGCGAGCGGATCGGACGGGTCGGCGTCGCCGCCACAACTGGCCGCGACGAATGCGATGGTGATGGCGCCGATCAGGCCGCGCATGGTCGCTCCTCAGGTCGGGGTCGAGCCGGTCGTTCAGCCTGCCATGCGGCACTCGTCCAGTGGCAGCACCGCTCGACCCCGACCTCGAGGAGGTCGATTCAGATCAGCTCAGGCCGCACTCGCTGCCGATCTCCATGAGTCGACCGATGAGCTCGAGGGCGGCGGCCTCGTCGACCTGATCATCGGGCAGCGCGCTGGTGCGGATGAACTCGCGGAGCTCGTCTTCGCCGAAGCCGTCGGCGACGCACTTCGCCTGATCCTCGGTCATCGACCCGTCGGCGGTCATCTGATCGACCATCATCGTCTCGAGGTCGACACAGTCGAGCAGTGAATCGAACGCAGCGAGGGTCTCGTCGGGGTCGCCGATGTCGTCCATGCCGTTCTCGGGGTCGGCGAGCATGGCGTCGATCGTCGAGTCGTCGAGGTTGGCGAGCAGGTTGTTGGCCGTGCAGTTCGCTTCGGCCTCGGTCAGCGGAAAGTCCGGGTCGTCGCTGATCATCTCGATGATCTGCTGACCTCGGGGATCGGTCGGCGCGCTGGTGTCACCACCACCACCGCCGTCATCGCCACAGGCGGTCGCCACCAGGGCGATCGCGATCGTCAACGCGAACAGGTGCTTCTTCATGGTTCTCCCTTCGGTCCGGGCATTCGCCACCCGGATCCGTCCCGCTTTGGTCGACCAGCCTTGCACGTGGGCTGCTGGCCAAGCGGTTTTCTCGGTCGATCGCGTCACAGACCTGAGCGTCGATGTCTCTCATCTCATGTCGACGCGAGAAGGACTCGCGACGAGGAGAGGAGATCCGCAGGCGGCGATGTCGGAGTTGCTCGCCGGGTGACGGTTGCGCTCAGGTGGCCGAGCGCAGCTCGGTGATCAGTCGATCGATCTCGTCGTCGGTGTTGTAGTAGTGCACCGACGCCCGGATCATCGGCGGCAGGTTGCGCTTGCGGGTGTCGATCAGGGCGCTGGCCGGCGGCACGATCGAGACATTGATGCCCGCTCGTTGCAGCCCGGCCTTCACCGTGGGGAGGTCGGCACCGTCGAGGGAGAAGGTGACGATGCCGCAGCGGTTCTGGCCGAGATCGCGGACCGTCGCGCCCGCGATCTCGTCGGTGAGCCGACCGCGGAGTCGCTCGGCGAGTCCCTGCACCCGTTCGGCGATCGCGTCGAGCCCGACCGCCACCGCCTCGTCGGCGGCCCGACCGAGCCCGAGCAGCGAGGCGTAGCTGCGCTCCCACTGCTCGAACCGCTGGGCGGTGGACACGACCTCGTAGCGGTCGGGCTCGACCCAGTCGGCCGCGCTGTGGTCGAGCACGATCGGTTCGATGGTGGGCAGGATCGTCGACCGGACGTAGAGGAAGCCCGTCCCGCGTGGACCGCGGAGGAACTTGCGACCGGTCGCGGTGAGCGCGTCGCATCCGAGGCCGTCGACGTCGACGGGGATCTGACCGGTCGACTGACAGGCGTCGAGGAGGTAGGTGATGCCGTGCTCGCGGGCGATGGCTCCCACCTCGGCGGCCGGGTTGATCAAGCCACCGTTGGTCGGGATGTGGTTGAGCGCGATCAACTTCGCGGGGCCGACGTCGGTGCGGCGGATGGTGGCGTCGAGGGCGTCGAGGTCGATCTCGCCGTGCTCGTTCGACGGCACCACCTCGACCACCGCGCCTGTGCGGTTCGCGATCTGGAGGTAGGCGACGACGTTCGCGCCGTACTCGGTCTCGGTGGTGAGGATCCGGTCGCCGGCGGTCGGGGCGTGGTCGGGGGAGACGGCCCACGAGTAGAGGAAGAGGTCGAACGCGGCGGTGTTGTTGACCGCGAGGGCGATCTCGTCGCCAGACGGGTCGGCGCCGATCAGCCGGGCGATCGACGGCCGGATGGCGTCGATCCGGGCCTGCTCGTGGGCGTGGGCTTCGTAGCCGCCGATGCGCGCTTCGAGTTCGAGGTACTCGATCTGGGTCTGCAGCACCGTCTCGGTCGGAAGGGCCGAACCGGCGTTGTTGAAGTGGATGGTGTCCCGGCAGCCGGGGGTGGCGGCCCTCGCCGCGGCGACATCGATCGACATGCCCGGACCGTAGCGTCCGCGATCCGGCATGCTGGGTGGATATGTCACCGCCGCTGATCGTCGAAGTCACCCGTGGGGGAGTGGTCGAGAGTCGCCATGAGGTCGATGTCGCCATCGTGGGCGCCGACGGGCACCGTTCCGGATTCGGGCGACCGCAGCGCGGCACGCTCGCACGATCGTCGATGAAGCCGATCCAGGCGTTCCCGCTCGTCGCCACCGGCGCCGCCGACGCCTTCGACCTCGCCGACGAGCATCTCGCGCTCGCCTGTGCGAGCCACAACGGCGAACCGCGCCACGTCGACGTGGTCGGCGAATGGCTGGGTCGGCTCGGGTACGACGCCGAGACGCTCGAGTGTGGTGCCCACATGCCGATCCACGGCCCGTCCGAGGACGACATGATCCGCGGCGGCGTCGAGCCGGATCGCCGCCACAACAACTGCTCGGGCAAACACAGCGGGTTCCTCACCGTGTGCCGGCATCTCGGGATCGATCCGGCCGGCTATCTCGAGCCCGACCATCCCGTGCAGGCTCACCACGTCACCAAGGCCACCGAGGCGGCCTGTGAGATCGACCTCAGCGGCCAGACGCCCGTGGTCGACGGGTGCGGCATCCCGGTGTGGGAGATGCCGCTCGAGAACCTCGCCCAGGGCTGGGCGACCCTCACCACCACCGAGGAGGGCCGCCGTCTCTACGCGGCGATGCAGGCCGACCCGTTCATGGTCGCCGGCACCGGCCGCATGTGCACCCGCATCATGGAGGCGTCGTCGGGGCTGGCGGTGAAGACCGGCGCCGAAGGGGTCTTCAGCGGCGTGCACGTGGAATCCGGGCTTGCCTGGTCGCTCAAGGCCCGAGACGGTGCCACCCGGGCGTCGGAGGCGGCGGTGTTGTGGCTGATCCGCGATCTCGGCTTCGCGGTCGACGTCGACGACGAGGTGCTCCGCAACCACGCCGGCCGCGAGGTCGGCACCGTTCGGGTCGCTGCCTGAGCGTCACTCGGTCGTCGGGCGGTTCACGAACCGCCCGGCTCGGGGGCTCCAGGTCCAGCCGCTCTGGGCGAGGCTGCCACCGTCGACGGGGACGTTGTGGCCGGTGATGAACGAGCTCAGGTCCGAGGCGAGGAAGAGAATCGTTCGGGCGGTCTCCTCGGGCCAGCCGACCCGGCCGACCGGCGCCCAGTCGCGCCAGGCGTCGGGGTCCTGGTCTTCGGTCCGCCGGAGATAGTCGACCTGGGGGGTCTGGGTGAGGTCGGGGCCAACCCCGTTCACCCGGATGCCGTGGCGCCCGACGCCGGCGGCCAGCGAGGTGGTGAAGTGCGCCGCACCGGCCTTCATCGCCGCGTAGACGGGCTCGCCGGGGTAGCCCCGCATGCCTTCGACGGAGTGCAGGTTCACGATGCTGCCACGACCGGCCTCGATCATCGCGGGGAGGAACGCCTGGGTGACGGCGAAGAGATGCAGGAGATTGACCTCGTACATCGCCTGCCACGAGTCGGGTCCGCTCTCGGGGAAGCGGACCGACGGCCGGTAGTCGCCGACGTTGTTGACGATGATGTCTGGGGGGCCGAAACGCTCCAGCGTCCGGCGAGCGAACCGCTCCACCGCCTGCGGGTCGCGGACGTCGGTGTGGTTGGGGTGGAGTCGGTCGGTGGCGGGGAGCGAGGCCACCCGTTCGGGGTCGGATTCGGCGACGATCACCCTCGCCCCGTGGTCGACGAACAGGTCGACGGTCGCCCGGCCGATCCCGGCCCCGCCGCCGGTGACGATGGCGGTGCGTCCCTCGAGCAGCCGATTCCAGTCAGCGACCGCCGGGACGTCGTCGGGTGTGAGCGAGGCCATGTTCCGCGACCGTAGGCGAGGACTAGCGTCGGCATCATGGCGAGTCCCCCAAGGGAGACGATGCGAGCGCTGGTCCTGGATCGGTACGGCGGGCCCGAGGTGCTGCGGCTGGTCGATCGGCCCGTGCCCGAGCCGGGGCCCGGTGAGGTCCGGGTCAGGGTCGAGGCGACGTCGATCAACCTGAGCGACTGGGAAGGACTGGTCGGCTCGCCGTTCTACGCCCGGATCGGCGGACTTCGTCGGCCGGCTCGCCCGATCCTCGGCTCCGACGTCGCCGGCCAGGTCGACGCGGTGGGTCCGGACGTGACCGAGTTCGTGGTCGGCGACGACGTGTACGGCGACAACCTCGAGCGGAAGGGTGGCTTCGCCGAATGGGTGGTCGTGCCCGTTGTGGCGCTGGCCCACAAGCCGGCCGGGCTGTCGTTCGCCGACGCGTCGACCATTCCGCAGGCGGGCTCGATCGCCGTCGCGGCTGCCGCGCTCGCGAACACCGGTGACCGAGTCGCGCTGAACGGCGGGGGCGGCGGGACCGGGATGTTCGCCATCCCGCTGCTGAAGGCGACGGGTGTCCACGTGACCGGGGTCGACAATGCCGGGAAGCTCGCGTTCATGCGCACCCTCGGCGCGGACGCCGTCGTCGACTACCGGGCCGACGACTACACCCGGACTCGGGCTCCCTTCGATCTGATCGTCGACCTCGTCGCTCGCCGGTCGGTGTTCGCCTACCGGCGGGCGTTGGCCGACGGTGGCCGGTACGCGGTCGTGGGCGGTCCGGTTCGCACCATGCTGCGTGTGCTCACCCTCGGGACCGTGGTCGGACGCGTCTCGGGGCGTCGGCTCGGCGTCCTGGTCGTGCCGAGCGGCCCGGACCACTTCGCCCCGGTGGGGGAGCGGGTCGCGGCCGGAGCGCTGCCGGTCCACATCGACCGTCGGGTGACCCTCGACGAGGTGCCCGAGGCCCTCGCGGCGGTCGGTGCGGGCGAGGTGCTCGGCAAGGTCGTGGTCGAGCCCGGCTGACCGGGTGGTGGGTCTGCAGCGCGATGGCTCGATGGCATGGGTCGGGGGTCGCGGCCGGCCGTGCCGAGCGAGTGGGCGGGTTCTGCCGGTTGGCAGCGAGTGGCTGTCACACCCGTCTGGCACCATGGATGCATGACCCGTCGTGAGCTGACGACTCGACCGGTAGCCTTGTCTGGTCCCATCCGGGACAGACAATCCATCCAGACCCCTGCCCCGGGAAGGGGCCCCGACGCTGTCGGGTCCAGAGGAGGTGAGTGCCTGTGATCACACGGGCCTACGAATTGATGATCATCATCGACTCCGATGTCGTCGACATCGAGATTCCGAAGGTGATCACCCGTACCGAAGCGCTGATCACCGAAGAAGGTGGCCGCATCGCGTCGACCGACAACTGGGGTCGACGCAAGTTCGCGTACGAGATCAACCACAAGACCGAAGGCACCTATGTGGTGTGGGAGATCGTGACCGAGAACCCCGGTCTGCCCAACACCGAGCGTCAGCTCCGTCTCGCGGACGACATCGTCCGCCACAAGCTGTTCCGTCTGCCCGAGAAGGAAGCCACGAAGCGTGGTCTCCTCGGGGAGGCAGCGCCGGCTGACGCCGGCTGACCCGGAGGTCCCAACGTCAGTGTCGTGGGCAACGTGACCCGCGACCCCGAGCTTCGTTTCACGCAGGGCGGTATGGCCGTCGCCAGCTTCGGCGTGGCCTGGAACAAGCGCAAGCAGGACGGTGACGAAGAGGTCAGCTTCTTCGACGTGACTTGCTTCCGCTCCCTTGCCGAGAACGTCGCGGAGTCCATCACCAAGGGCACGCGCGTCGTGATCACCGGCACGCTCTCGCAGCGCAGCTGGGAGACCCAGGACGGCGACAAGCGGTCCAA
>CAZEML010000013.1:0-37718 GCA_964513285.1 uncultured Candidatus Nemicrothrix sp. | reverse complement strand
CGGTTGACCCCGAGCGGCACATCGTGCTCGCTCTTGCAGGCCACGGTGCAGGCGGGACAGCCGATACAGCTGTCACTGTCGAGAAGGAAACCCAGACGTGTCACCCTCTGAGTGTGACCCGCGACACGACGACCGTATAGACGCCAACCCGCTATGCGCCCATAGGTTCACCCTATGGGCGATGGATGAGCCAGGATCAGCTGCTGCTGCGGTTCTGCGGGTCGAGCGCGTCGCGCAGACCGTCACCGATCAGGTTCACGCTCATCACGGTCGCCGACAGCAGGAGCCCAGGCCCGGCGACCAGCCAGACGTTGAGCGAGATGCGGTCCTTGGCGTCGTCGAGCAGCTTGCCCCACGTCGGAAGCTCGAGCGGGAAGCCGAGACCGAGGAACGACACGGCCGACTCGGTGAGGATCGCCAGCGCGATACCGAGCGTCGCCGACACGATGACCTGGCTGATGATGTTGGGGAGGATGTGCTTGATGATCAGCACGGACGATCGAGTGCCGATCGACCGACTGGCCAGCACGAACTCCTCTTCCTTGATCGAGAGCACCTCACCACGGACGATTCGGGCCGTCGTCATCCAACTCGTACCGCCGATGATGACGACCATCAGGATGAAGATGCCGAGGTTGTCGCCGAAGCGGTCCTGGACCGGATCCCGGAAGAGCACCACGGTGACGAGCAGGATCGGGAGCAGCGGCAGCGACAAGAAGAGGTCGGTGAGGGCCATCAGCGGCGTGTTGAGCCACTTGAAGTAGCCGGCGAGCACACCCACCAGCGAGCCGATCACGATCGACACCGTCATGGCGACGAACCCCACCGCCAGCGAGATGCGGCCACCGATGAGCGCTCGGGCGAACGCATCGCGGCCGAGGTTGTCGGTGCCCCAGATGTGGGGCCATCCGGCGCCGCGGTTGGCGTTGGAGACGTTGGGCGTCGAGGTGTCGAACGTGAGGATGATCGGGCCGAGCAGACACAGGCCGACGATCAAGGTGAGGGTCACCGCACCGGCCATCGCCCCCTTGTGGCGCTTGAACTGACGCCACACGTCGGAACGGAGCGAGCGGAACTCGCCGATGTCGGCCATCTCGGCCGCGGCCGCGGTGGCGGCGACGTTGCCGATCTCCACCTCGGGGGTCTCGGTCGGGCCCGGCTCGTCGGCGTCGGCGTGCTCAGAGCTGTCAGCGATGTCAGTCATAGCGAATCCGTGGGTCGAGGAAGCCGTAGAGGATGTCGGCGATGAGATTGAAGAGCACGGTCAGCGCCGCAAAGATGAACACCAGCGACTGCACGACGGGCAGGTCGCCCTGACCGATCGACAAGAGCAGGTACTGCCCGAGTCCGTTGATGCGGAAGATGCTCTCGGTGATGATCGCGCCGCTGAAGATGCCGGGGATGGCGAGGGCCAGCAGGGTCACGACCGGGATGAGGCTGTTGCGCAGCACGTGACGGGTGAGGACCGTCCCTTCGCCCAAGCCCTTGGCTCGAGCGGTGCGCACATAGGACTGATTGAGGTTCTCGAGCACCGAGGCTCGGGTGAACCGGCCGAACTGGGCGGCGTTGAAGAGCGTCAACACCGCCACCGGCATGATGAGCTGCTCGATCTGGATCCAGATCGAACTCCAACTCGTCCAATCGATCTCGTGGTTCGACTTGTAGATCGTCGGGAACCAGCCGAGGTTGGTGGCGAAGAGCCAGATGAACAGCGGGCCGATGACGAACACCGGGACCGAGAAGCCCAGCATCGTGACGAGCGTGCCGACATTGTCGAACCAGCTGTACTGGCGGTACGCCTGGATGGTGCCGATCGGCACGGCGATCATCACGCCGAAGACCAGGCCGAGGCCGAGCACGTACGCCGTGTGCGGAACCCGCTGGTAGATGTTGTCCATCGCCGGCGAGCGGGACTGCCACGAGATCACTCGATCGTGGTTGAAACAGTCACCGATGCAGACACCGATCTTGTCGAGCGGGCTATCGAGGAGATAGAGCGGCTCATTGATCACCATGAGCTTCAGCCACTTGGCCCACTGCACGAGCGCCGGGTCGTTGAAGCCCAGCGACTCACGGATGTTCTCGCGAACATCGGGTGGGATCGTGAGAGGGAGCTGACTTGTCGGATCGCCCGGTGCTGCATCCAACAGGAAGAACACGATCAGGCTGATCGTGATCAGCGTCGGCACGGCGAGCAACAGCCGCCGAATGACATAACGAACCATCGTTCGAGTCCTCCCCCTTCAATCCCCAGTTGTGTGAACCAACCACGGGCGGGGGCCCGAAGGCCCCCACCCGATCAGGTCGATTCACTCAAGCAGAATCAGCCCTCGCGGACCCACTGCTCGATGTTCCAGTACTCGCTGTCCCAGGCGTTGAGATCGCCGGTACCGACGATGTCGCTGGACCAGGCCGAGGCGCTGGCACGGTGGATCAGCGGGATGACCGCCGAGGTCGACAGGATGTCGTTCATCTCGATGATGATCTCGGTGTAACGAGGATCGTCGAGAGCGGTGACCTTGGCCTCTTCGTTCAGCGCGTCGTACTCAGCGGAGTTGAGGCGAGGCATGTTGTTGGTGCCCCACGCGTTCTCCGAGGTCGGGATCTGATCCGAGGTCCAGCCGGACATGTACGCCGCGGCGTACGGGCTCGACGCACCGTTGGTGAACATCTCCATCGGGTAGAAGAACTTCCAGATGCAGTCGTCGCTGGCGCAGGTGCCGTCGAAGAACAGGCTGGCGTCGACGTTGAGCATGTTGGCCTTCACGCCGATCTGCTCCCAGTAGTTCGCGATGAGCTCCTGGTTGCTCTGACGCACACCGTTGGTCGAGGTGATGTAGTCGAACTCGAGTTCGCCGAAGCCATCAGCCTCACGGATGCCGTCGCCGTTGGTGTCGACGTAGCCAAGACCGTCGAGCAGCGCGTTCGCACCGTCGATGTCCTGGGTGAGGCACCAGTCGTTGTTGGTGCTGGACTCAGCACCGACCGGCCACATGTTGCAGGTCGGGCGACCCGAGGGGCCGTAACCGACGGCGACGAGCTCGTCACGGTTGATCGCGATCGACAGCGCGCGGTGCAGGTCCGGGTTGTCGACGAACAACGGGTGAGGCGTGCCCTCCGACGGCGGGTCGGCGTAGGGATCGGTCTGGTTCAGGTTGATGTGCTCGACGTTGGCGGTGAAGCCAGAGGCGAGACGACCCTCACCGGTGGCCTCCATCGGGGCCAGGATCTCCGGGGCGACCTGGAGGTTCCAGGCGTAGTCGGCTTCGCCGATCTCGAGGACCGAACGAGCGGCGGACTCAGCGTCGCCGCCACCCTGGATCTCGACGGAGCCGAAGAACGGCTGGCCGTCGGCGATGCCACGGTAGTTCTCGTTGATCACGGCGGTGACGAAGTCCTCGGGCACCAGCTCGGTGATGATGTACGGACCGGTACCGACCGGCGAGAAGTTCTGGTCGGAGCAGGACACGGCAGCCGCACCGATGCACTCGGCCATCTGGGCCTCCTGCAGGATCGGGCTGGTGTAGCTCACGCCGAACTTGTACGGGTACGGCTGCGGCTCGTTGAAGGTCACGGTGACGCTGTAGTCGTCGTTGGCGACGACCGAGGCGATCTCGAGGATCGCGTCAGACGCACAACCGGTGGCCTCGTCGGCGCAGTAGTTGTAGGTGAAGACCACGTCCGAAGCGGTGAACGGGGTGCCGTCCGACCACAGGACGTCGTCACGCAGGGTCCACGTGATCGACAGGCCGTCGTCGCTCAGGCCGCCGTTGCCGGAGGTCGGGATCTCCGCGGCGAGCGCAGGAACGAGCGCACCGTCGGGGCCGATCTCGGCCAGGGGCTCGAGGGTCAGCGAACCAGCGAGCAGGTCCTTGGTACCGCTCGACAGGTAGCTGTTGGCCTGCGACGGGGCCTGCCACTGCAGCAGGACCAGGTTGCCGCCTTCGCCGGCGCCGCCGGCAGCAGCACCGTCGTCGGCCGGCTCGTCGTCGCCGCCGTCGTCGGCCGGCTCGTCGTCGCCGCCGTCGTCGGCGGGCTCGTCGTCGCCACCATCAGCGTCGGCGGTGGTGTCACCGTCGTCGCCGGTGCCGGCGTCGTCGTCATCATCACCACATGCGGCGGCGAACATCGCCAGGACCGCGAGCAGAGCGATGAGCTTCTTCCAACTCATAACTTCCCTCCAGTGTTTGGGATACACCGCCCACCCGTCGGCAGGCGCGTGAAGGCCACGACATTAGCGGAACGATCGCGTCTTGCAATGTGGGATCGTGACAATCTGTTGGCTGACGACTAACTGCAATCTGACTTCGAGCGACCACGCAGCGTCGATCCGCGGGGTCCCAGCGGTCGCTACGGTCACGGCATGAGCACGCAGACGAGCGGCCCGATCATCGCGGCGAACGGGCTCCGGAAGTCGTTCGGTGACTTCGTCGCGGTCGACGGCATCGACTTCGAGGTGCGCCCGGGCGAGGCCTTCGGCTTCCTCGGCCCCAACGGCGCGGGCAAGACCTCGACCATGCGCATGATCGGATGCGTGTCCCCGCCCTCGGACGGCGACCTCTCGATCCTCGGACTCGACCCGGTGCGCGACGGCCGCCGCATCCGCGCTCGGCTCGGCGTGGTGCCCCAGATGGATCAGCTCGACAACGAGCTCACCGTGCTCGAGAACCTGGTCATCTACGCGCGCTACTTCGACATCGATCGCCGCACTGCTCGCGAGCGCGCCGACGAGCTCCTCGACTTCGTCCAACTCAGCGAGCGGGCCGACTCCCGCGTCGACCCGCTCTCGGGTGGCCAGAAGCGGCGGGTCAGCATCGCCCGGTCGTTGATCAACGACCCCGAGGTACTCATCCTCGACGAGCCGACCACCGGACTCGACCCGCAGGCCCGGCACGTGTTGTGGGACCGCCTGTACCAGCTCAAGGAGCAGGGCCGCACCCTCATCCTCACGACCCACTACATGGACGAAGCCGAGCAGCTGTGTGACCGACTCGTCGTGATGGACGGCGGCCGCATCGTCGCCGAGGGTTCGCCGCAGGAGCTGATCGCGCAGTACGCGCCCCGCGAGGTGCTGGAGCTGCGGTTCGGGCGCGGCCGCAACGCCGAGCACGAGGCCGACGCCGCGGCAGTGGCGGCGCGCGTCGAGGTCCTGCCCGATCGACTGCTCGCCTACGCCGACGATGGCGAGGCCGCGCTGGCTGCGCTCAACCAACGGGGCGTGCAGCCCGACTCCGCACTCGTTCGCCGGAGCAGTCTCGAAGACGTCTTCCTTCGCCTGACCGGGCGCACGCTCGTGGATTGATGGGCGGAGACTGACCGATGGCTCTTCCCGCCGCCCTCCGCGTCGCCAATCGCGACTTCGTGATCTACCGCCGGATCTGGCGCGAGAACGTGATCGGCGCCTTCGTCCAGCCCATCCTCTTCCTGCTGGGGGTCGGCCTCGGCATCGGTTCGCTGGTCGACGACGGCGCCAACTCCGCCGAACTCCTCGACGGGGTCTCGTACTTCGCGTTCTACGCGTCGGCGCTGCTCGCCACGACGGCGATGTTCAACGCGGGCCAAGAGGCCCTCTGGCCGACCGCCGACGGCTTCCAATGGTCGAACGCCTACCGGGCGGTCATGGCGACCCCGCTCACGCCGCGCGATCTCGCCGGCGGTTTCGCGGTTCGGTTCGCGGGCCGGACCCTCGTGACCGCGGTCGGCGTCGGCGCGGTGCTCGCACTCTTCGACGACACGCGCGGCTGGGGCATCCTCCCGGCGATCCCCGTCGCGATCCTGTGCGGGCTGGCGTTCGCGATGCCGATCGCCGCCTGGACCGCATCTCGGACGGGCGACTCGTCCTTCCCGGCGATCATGCGGTTCGTGTTGACGCCGATGTTCCTGTTCGGCGGCGCGTTCTACCCGATCGAGCAGCTCCCCACCGCTGGTCAGGTCGTCGCGTGGATCACGCCGCTGTGGCACGCGATCGAGCTCTGCCGCGGACTGATCCTCGGCGGCCTCGAGGGGGGCGACGTCGTCCACCTCGCGGTGTTACTGGCCTACGCGGTGGGCGGCTACGTCGCCTGCGCCCGCGTGCTCGAGTGGAGGTTGCGCCAGTGACCACGTCCACGAGCCCCAGCGTCGGCGCGTCCGGCGTGCTGCGGATCATCCCGGCCGAGTGGTTCGAGATCCGACGCCCGCACCGGCTGGTCGAGCGCAGCCTGATGGTCTACCGCCACACGTGGATCATCATCGTCAGCGGCATCTTCGAGCCGCTGTTCTATCTCCTGTCGATCCGCGTCGGCCTGAGCGAACTGGTCGGGGAGGTCGAGGTCGACGGTCGACTCGTCCCCTACGACGACTTCGTCGCACCGGGGCTCCTCGCGGCCGCGGCCATGAACGGCGCCATCTTCGACTCGACGATGAACATCTTCCACAAGTGGAAGGCAGCCCGCCTGTACGACGCGGTGCTGTCAACGCCGATGACCGCCGGCGACGTCGCGCTCGGCGAGATCTCGTTCGCCGTGCTTCGCGGGGTGTTCTACGCCGCGGCGTTCCTCGCGACGATGGCGGTGCTCGGCATGACCCAATCGTGGTGGGCGCTGGCGGCGATCCCCATCGCGGGGCTGATCGGCTATGCGTTCGCCGCGCTCGGGATGGCGGCCACGACCTACATGCGCGGCTGGGCCGACTTCGAATACGTGCCCGCCGCCACGCTGCCCCTCTTCCTCTTCTCCGCGACCTTCTACCCGGTCTCGGCGTACGGCGACTTCGGCTGGGTGGTGCAACTCAGCCCCCTGTATCACGGCGTCGAACTCGTGCGGGCCGCGAACCTGGGCGTGTGGGAGTGGGCCGACCTCGCCCACGCGGGCGTCCTCGTCGCGTTGGCTGCGGTCGGCACGACGATCGCGGCCCGTCGCCTCGGGCGTCTCCTGCTGGCCTGACCCCGCCGATCGGGGGAAACCGGTCGTCTGGCCACCGGCCCGCGTCGTAGCATTCAGGAATGGTCACATTCGGGGAATTCGTGCAGCACGTGCTCACGTCCGGCTTGGTGATGGCGGTGAGCGTCGTCGTGCTCGCCGTGGTCGCCAACCGGTGGGACGACGGCCACGCGTTCCTCCGCAAGGCCCTGTTCGCGTTGCCGATCTGCACCGGGGTCATCGCGTTCTTGTCGCTCGGCGCGACCGTCACCGAAGCTCGGTGCCCTCGGGATCCGCGCGAGTTCTGCCGCTTCAACGACAACATCCCGTTCATGGCGATGGTCGTGTTCATCTTCGTGCTGCTCGTCCTCGGTCGAGCGCTGCTCGTCTTCTTCTACCGGCCCGTCACCACGTCGGACCTGTTCGAGAAGCCGCCGAGTCACACCAAGAGGCGTGAGCCGCGGGCTCAGGGTTAGTGTCACGACGTCACCGACGTCGACCACAACCGGAGTCCCCTCATGGCGATCGATCCCGCCTTCCTCGGCACCATCCGCTACCGCAACATCGGCCCGACCCGAGGCGGCCGGGTCATGGCGGTGGCCGGTGACCCCGAGGACCGCAGTGTCTTCTACTTCGGCGCGGTGGCCGGCGGTGTGTGGCGTACCGACGACGCCGGCACCTACTGGGAGTGCATCACCGACGGGCAGCTGACCGCCGGCTCGATCGGCGCGCTCGCCGTGGCGGAATCGGACCCGAACGTCATCTATGTCGGCACCGGCGAGTCGACGATCCGCATCGACGTCAGCCACGGCGACGGCGTCTACCGCAGCCGTGACCGGGGTGCGACCTGGACCCATGTCGGTCTCGAGGAGTCGCGCCACATCGGCAAGATCCTCGTGCACCCGACCGACCCCGACCTCGTCTACGTGGCCGCCCTCGGCCATGCCGCGAAGGACAACCCCGAACGCGGCGTGTACCGCTCGACCGACGGCGGCGACACCTGGGAGCTCGTGCTCCACGTGAGCGAGCAGGCCGGCGCGGTCGATCTCTCGCTCGACCCCTCCAACCCGCGGCGCATCTTCGCCACCACCTGGGAGGCCCGCCGCAACTTCTGGTCGATCATGTCGGGCGGCCCGGGCTCGGGGCTGTGGCGTTCCGACGACGGCGGCGACACCTGGACCAACCTCAACGACAAGCCCGGCATGCCGGCCGGCACCCTCGGCAAGCTCGGCGTGGCCGTCTCCCCCGCCCAGCGTGGCCGGGTGTGGGCGATGATCGAAGCCGAAGGTCGCACCCGTGGCCTGTACCGCAGCGACGACTACGGCGAGACCTGGGAACACACCTCCAACAAGGCCGAGCTCGCCTGGCGGCCCTGGTACTACATGCACGTCGTCGCCCACCCGACCGACCCAAACACGGTCTTCGTGCTCGACATGAAGGCGTGGAAGTCGATCGACGGCGGCTCGAACTTCGAGGAGTTCGTCACCCCGCACGGCGACAACCACGGCCTGTGGATCGACCCCAAGGATCCGGAGCGGATGATCGGCGCCGACGACGGTGGCGCCTGGGTCTCGCTCACCGCCGGCAACACGTGGTCGTCGATCTACAACCAGCCGACCGCGCAGTTCTACCACCTCGACGTCGACGACCAGTACCCCTACATGGTGTACGGAAGCCAGCAGGACAACTCGTCGATCGCGGTGCCGAGCCGCACCGGCAAGGGCTCGATCAACTGGGCCGACTGCTACCCGCCCGGCACCGCCGAGAGCGGCTACGTCGCAGTGAAGCCCGACGATCCGAACATCGTGTTCGTCGGCGCCATCGGCAGCTCGCCCGGCGGTGGCGACGCCCTCCAGCGCTACGACCACAAGTCCAAGCAGATCCGTCTGGTGAGCGTGTGGCCCGAGCGGGTGCTCGACGGCAACACCGCCGAGGTCCGCTTCCAATGGACCTACCCGATCATGTTCTCGCCCCACGACAGCAACGAGCTGTACGCCGCGGGCAACAAGCTCTTCCGCTCGCGTGACGAGGGCGGCAAGTGGGAGGCGATCAGCCCCGACCTCACCCGGGCCGACCCCGAGACGATGGGCGTCTCGGGTCCGCTCACCATGGACACCGCCGGGGCCGAGATGTACGCCACCATCTTTTCGCTGATGGTGTCGAAGCATCAGCGCGGCGTGATCATGACGGGTTCCGACGATGGCCTCGTCCACGTCTCGACCGACGACGGCGAGAGCTGGAACGACGTCACCCCGGGCGATCTGCCCGCCAACTCCCAGGTCACGATGCTGGCCGAGTCGCCTCACACCCAGGGCACCGTCTACATGACCGTCGCCCGCCACAAGGAAGGCGACTACGCGCCCTACGTCTACAAGACGACCGACTTCGGCCAGTCCTGGACCCAGATCGGCGGAGGCCTGCCCGACGGCGAGTTCTGCCGCGTCGTTCGCGAGGACCCGACCCGTCAGGGCCTGCTCTATGTCGGCACCGAGCTCGGGCTCCACATCTCGCCCGACGACGGCGCCAGCTGGCAGCCGCTGCAAGCCAACCTGCCGGTCACCCCGGTCTATGACCTGATGGTCAAGCACGACGACCTGATCGTCGCCACCCACGGACGCTCGTTCTGGATCATGGACGATGTCACCCAGATCCATCAGGCGATCGATCTCAGCGACACGTCGCAGCCGGCGCTGCTGCGACCCCACGACACCGTGCGGGCGCCCGAGCACCTGTTCGCGTCGTTCTGGGGCTCGACGGCCGGCAAGAACTACCACGTCACGATCGGCCAGAACGCCACCTTCTATCTCGACGAACTCGAGACCGGCCACAAGGTCAAGCGGGTCATCGATGCAGGTGAGGACTACCCGCACGGCGTTCGCATCACCTACCACCTGCCCGCCGACATCGACGGCCCGGTGACCCTGTCGATCCTCGACGCCGACGGCGAGCTGATCGAGGCGTTCTCCTCGGCCATCCCCGAGGACAAGGCCGACCGCGACGGCTTCTACTGCACCGCCGACCCGGGCATGAACTCGTTCTGGTGGTCGATGGAGTACCCGAAGGGTCCCAAGATGACCGACTCGGAGTTCCACGGCGCGCCGGGTGGTCCGCTCGCCATGCCCGGCGACTACACCGTGAAGCTCGAGGTCGGCGACTGGTCCGCCACCCAGCCGTTCGCGCTGGTCAAGGACCCCCGCATCGACACCCCGGACGAGGATCTCCAGGCCCAGTTCGACCTGCGCATGCAGATCCAGGACCGGCTCAGCGAGACGACGACCGCGATCAACCGCTGCCGCGATCTCAAGAACCGGCTCGCCGACTGGGCGGGACGCCTCGACGACATCGACGGTGGCGCCGATGCTGCCGCGGGTGCTCGCGAGCTGTCGGAGTCGATCGAGGCGATCGAGACCCAACTCGTCCAGCCGGAGCTCAAGTCGCCCGGCGACAGCCTCAACTACCGCGAGCAGCTGTGGGAGAAGCTCAGCGACCTGGTCCCGATCGTGGCCAGCGCCGACGCCCGCCCGACCGAGCAGTCCTACGCGGTGTTCGAGAAGCTGAGCAACGAGATCGATCCGCACCTGTCGAAGCTCGACGAGGTGATCGCCGGCGATCTGGCCGCGCTCAACGACACCCTCACGGCCCTCGGCGTCGACATCATCGGCGCCTGAGCCGACCATGGAGATCCTCGCCCTGATCGGGGTGTTGTTCCTCGTCTACGTGTCGTTCGCCGTGTCCGCGTCGGCCGGACTCGGCGGCTCCTTGGTGCTCGTGCCCACCCTCGTGGTGTTCCTCGGCTCCAAGGAAGGCATCGCGTTGGCTGCGCTGCTCTTGGCGAGCAACAACGTCGCCAAGATCTTCGCCTACCGGCACACGCTCCCGTTCCGCCAAGCGGCGCCGATCGTCGTGTTGATCATGGCCGGCGCCGCGCTCGGCGCGACGCTGCTGGTCAACGCGCCCGACGTCGTGGTGACGATCGGTGTCATCACCATGTTCGCCGCGACGTTGATCGCCGAGCGCTACGAGCTGACGCTCGCCCGCAAGGGGTTCGGGCCGGTCTTGGCCTTCTCGTCGGGAGCGACCAGTGGCTTCTCGGGCACGTCGGGCCCGCTGAAGGGGGTGGCGATCCGCAACCTCGACCTCGACCGACGGCACTTCGTCGGCGCCGCATCGCTCGCGAGCTTCGCAGGCGATGCCACCAAGACGGCGATCTTCGCCGACGCCGAACTCCTCGGTCGTCAGTCGGTGCTGCTCGCGATCGCGGCGATCCCGCTGATGGCGGCCGGCACCTGGACGGGCTCGACGGTCAACAATCGCGCTGGCGAGAAGAAGTTCGCCGTCCTGTTCTGGACGGTGATGACCGGCTACACCGTCCGCCTCGGCATCCTGCTCGCCTGAGCCGTCCTGGCTGCTCGTCTGGGTCAGAACCGCCAGGGGTAGTCGTCGCCGCGGCCGCCGTAGGTCGTGTCGTTGGCGAGGAGCCGCTCGCGAAGCGTGTCGGTCGTCGCCGCGTCGATACAGGTCTGCGCCATCGCGATCGCGCCGTGGAGCATCGAGTCGTCGGCGTCGTCGGTCTTGCAGTGTTGGGTGAACTCGGGCTGATGGTTGACCGCCGGCGCGCAGTCGAGCCCGAGGCTCGGATGGATCGTCGGCATGAGCAGCGACACGTTGGCCATGTCGGTCGAGGCGGCGCCCTTGGTCATGCGGGGCGAGAACGACCGCCCGAGCTGTTCGGCGTTGGCCCGGTAGAGCAGCGCGAGTTCTTCGTCGTGGTTGAACTCGGTGTAGGGCGGACCGTGATCCTCGATCTCGAGCGAGGCACCGGTGGCGATGGCGCCGGCTTCGAAGCACTTGTGGACCCGTTCCTGAAGTCGGGCGAGGTCGGCGACACCGGGCGCCCGCACGATGTACTTCGCGGTCGAGTGCGACGGCACGATGTTGGGCGCGTCGCCGCCGTCGATCACGATGCCGTGGATCTGGTCGCCCGGATGCAGGTGTTGGCGGAGCAGGCCGATGCCGACCTGGGCGACGGTGATGGCGTCGGCTGCGTTGATGCCCTCCTGCGGGGCGAGCGACGAGTGCGCCGACTTCCCGTGCATGTGGTAGTCGCACTCGGTCGCGGCGAGGGTCGGGAAGACGTCGCTCTCCATCGGCGCGGGGTGCACCATCATCGCCAGGTGGAGGCCGTCGAACTCGCCGTCCTCGAGCATGATGATCTTGCCGCCGCCGCCCTCCTCGGCCGGGGTGCCGAGCACCCGGATGGTGATGCCGGCCTCGTCGGCGATGCGGGCCAGGCCGATCCCGGCGCCGACCCCCGACGCAGCGATGATGTTGTGGCCGCACGCGTGCCCGACCCCGGGGAGCGCGTCCATCTCCGAGCAGATCCCGACGACGAGGGGGCCCGACCCGTACTCGGCGACGAAGGCGGTCTCCATCCCCGAGACACCCTCCCGGATCGAGAAGCCGGCGTCGGAGAGCGCCTCCTTGCAGACCTTGGCGGCGTGCACCTCTTCGAACGCGAGCTCGGGGTGCTCCCAGAGCTCGTGGGAAACGGAGCGGAGGACGTCGCCGGCGGCGTTGACGTCGGTTTCGGCTGCGGCCTTCATCGATGCGACGGACATGGCCCGATCGTAGACCTCCGACCCGGTGGCCGTGATCCTCGATAGGTGAGGCCATAGCCTGGCACTATGCCGCTTCCCGCATCGTTCCCGGAGCTCGCCTCGCTCGACCTGTTCGTCTCGGTCATCGAGCTCGGCAGCGTGAGTCGAGCGGCGGAGGCCCATGGGGTGGCGCAGCCGTCGGCGAGCAGCCGGATCAAACACCTCGAACGACAGCTCGGCATGACCCTGCTCGAACGAGGCCCGGGCGGTTCGAAGCCGACGGACGCCGGCGTCGTCGTCGCCGGATGGGCGGAGGGCATCCTGCGAGCGGCCCACGAACTCGACGCCGGCCTGTCGGCCTTCCGGGCCGAGCAGACCGGCCGGCTTCGGATCTCGGCCAGCTTCACCATCGCCGAGTACCTCCTTCCCCAATGGCTCGAGCGGTTCTCCCGCGATCACCCCCGCGACTCGGTGGCGCTGGAGGTGGCCAACTCGACGACGGTCATCGACCGACTCCGCCACGGCGCCGCCGACCTGGGGTTCATCGAGACACCGTCGGAGATGGCCGGTCTCGACGAGCGCGTGGTCGCCCACGACGAACTCGTCACGGTCGTCGCGCCCACCCATCCATGGGCGGCGCGGGGCACGGTGCCGGTCGAGGCGCTGGCCGCCACCCCGCTCGTGATGCGGGAAGCCGGTTCCGGCACGCGAGAAGCGCTCGAACAGGCGCTCCGCGAACTCGGGCTCGGCGAACCGAGCGCGGTACTCGAACTCGGGTCGACCTCGGCGGTGCGCGCCGCCGTCGTCCACGGCAACGCGCCGACCGTGATCAGTCGCCTCGCGGTCGCCGCGGAGGTCGACGCCGGCCAACTGGTCGAGATCGAGATCACCGACCTGTCGATCGGCCGTGACCTCCGGGCGGTGTGGCCGAGCGGGACCGAGCTGCCCACCCTCGCTCGCGCCCTGCTCGACGACCTCGCCTGACGGTTTGCCGCTACGGCCGACGGCGAGCAAGCTGCTCGTCGCCTGAAGGAGACCGATGTCTGAACCGACCACCCGTGGCCTCGACCCCGACTGGGTCGCCGCCCAGCTCACCGTCGACGGGGCGACACCGACGGCGACCTTCGGCGGCTTCATCGGCACCGGCCAGATCGGCCGCAATGCCCGCTACCACCTCGAGTGGCACGGCGCCGACGGACCAGCGACCGTCGTCGTCAAGCTCCCGGCCGCCGAGGCCGGGGTCCGCCAGATCGGGTTCGACCAGGGCCTGTACCCCAAGGAGTGCACGTTCTATCGAGAGCTGGCGGGCGTGGTCGACGTGGTCACGCCGACCCCGCTCGCGGTCGACATCGACATCGACGCCCTCGACTTCGCGCTCGTGCTCGAAGACATGGCCGGCTCGGTCGCGGGCGACCAGTTCACCGAAGCGACCGACGACGAACTCGCACTCGCCGTCGAACAGGCCGCCGCGCTGCACGGCCCGCTGTGGGGCAAGGACCATCCGGCCCTCGCGGCGATCGCCGGCGACGATCCCGAACGAGGCTCGACCCGCGAACTGATCGGCCTCTTCCTTCCCGGTTGTCTCGAGCGCCTCGGTGTGCGCCTTCACGACCACACCGTGCCCGTGCTCGAGCGGTTCGTGGAACTCGCCGACGTGTGGGGCGATCGTCCGGTGGCGACCCCGAGTCTGCTCCACAGCGACTATCGGCCCGACAACTTCCTCTTCGGCCGCGAAGACGGAGCACCGGCACTCGCCGTCGTCGACTGGCAGACGATCACCGTCGGCGCCAGCGTCTCCGACGTCGCGTACCTGCTCGGCGCCGCGGTCGACCCGGCCCGTCGACGCGAGATCGAGCACGATCTCCTCGCCGACTATCGCCGCCACCTCGCGGGCTACGGGGTGACCTACCCGACCGACGTCTGCTGGGACGAGTACGCCACCGGCAGCATCCACGGCATCGTCGTGGGCATCCTCGCCACGATCATGGCGAGCGAAACCGAACGCGGAAACGACCTGTTCGCGCTGATGCTCAACCGGCACGCCCAGCACGTGCTGGATGTCGAAGCGCTCGACCGCGTGGAGGCGCTCGCCTGACGCTGGTCAGCGAGCGCGCAACCGATCGGCGACCTCGGCCATCACCGCGAGTTCGGTCGCTCGGTCCGGCCCGCACGGGGTGAGGTTGAGGGTGCGCGCCCCCGCATCGACATAGGGCGGCAGGAATTCGACGATGTCGTCGGCGCTCCCGACCGGCGTGTACTTCTCGAACGGTTCGAACGGCAGGCCGTAGAAGCTCGCCATCCCGGACGCGACATGGGTACGGGCATCCGCCGGATCGACGCCGACCCCCACCCAGGTCTGGAGCCCGTGCCGCCAATCGACGGCCCGGCCGGCGCCTTCGCGCTCGACCAACGCGGTCGCCTCACCGAACCGGCGTGGTGAGCACCACGCGGCCAACCACCCGTCGCCGAGTCGAGCCGCACGTCGGAGCGCGGCGTCGCTGCGGCCACCGACGACGAACGGGATCGCCGGGTCGGGTGTCGGTCGAATGCGTCCGGCCTCGAAGTCGAAGAACTCACCATCGCCGTCGACCGTCTCGCCGGCCAGCAGCCGGCGGACGAGATCGAGCGCCACGTCGGTGCGCCGCCCGCGGGTCGCGGGGTCGACCCCGCACACCTCGAACTCGTGGCGATCCTCGCCGCCGACCCCCACCCCGATCACGACCCGGCCGGGTGCGGCCTCCGCGAGGGTGGCGATCTGACGAGCGGCGACCATCGGATGGCGCAGCGCGAGCAGGAAGACGCCGAGGGGGAGGTCGAGGCGCGGCTCGATACCGCTCCAGGCGGCGAGCTTGACGATCCCGTCGAGGCCGTTGCCACCCACGAAGCTCACGTGGTCGGCGGTGAACAGGTGGTCGATGCCGGCGTCGGCGTAGGCGTTCAGCCGAGCGCGCCGCTCGTCGGGGTCGAGACGATCGAGATCCCAGGGCGCGGTCAGCCCGACCTGCAGCGTCACCCGAGGGATCCGCCGACGGTCTCGATGTTGAGCTGACCGGCGAGGCCGGCCGTGCGGTGAACGGACGCAGCCTGCCACTCCGCTGACGTCGACATCGCGAGCAGGGCACCGCGGTTCGGGTACTTGACGATCGCGACCTCGTCCCACAGCTCCTCGACCTGCCCGAGGCTGAGGAAGGTGACGTCGCCCACGAACACCGGTTCGGCGCCGTAGTCGGGGAGGATGCCGAACACCGCGGCACCGTAGAGGTTGTACGCCTCTCGACCGGTGAGGTCGGTCTCGCGGCCGTCCTCGTACTCCGCCCGCTCCTTGAACTTCAAGAGGTTGACCATGAAGATCGGGCCGTCGGGGCCTGGTTCGGCCATGGCCGCCATCCGCTCGGGGCTGGTCGGCAGGACTTCGTTGGTGACCTCCACGGTTACTCCTTGGTCGGCGGTCGGGCGAGACGGGTCAGGCGCTCAGCGAGGGGTGGGTGTCGGCAGGCTTGTCGATCGGCATCGTGAGCTCGCGGGGGTTGCGGTCGAACCCGAACACGGCTCGATACCCGTCGCTGATCTCGCGGTGCACGATGTGGGGCGTTTCGGCGCGGATCATCGTGCCGGGCCCGCACACGTACCGTTCGCCGGTGTCGCGCAGCTCGATCGTGAGCTCCCCGCCGACGATGTAGGTCGTGGTCTGGAAATCGTGCCAGTGGAACTCGTTGTCGACGGCGTCGATGTCGGCCGCGTACGGGTGCTCACCGCGGGCGGTCGCCATCGCCGTCGCCTCGGCCTCGTCGGCGAAGGAATCGGGGGTGCAGCGGAACTCCATGGCCAGACCGTATGCGACACGGCTGACACGAGCTTTATCCCGGTCGTCTTACGGTGCGCGGGCGCGAGCAGAAAGGACGCCCACATGACCTGGCTGCGACGGACCCTCGACCACCTGTTCACCGAACCGCGAGAGATGCGCCCGCCGGTCTCGCGCTTCTCGTCGGACTCGGCGCGCCGCATTCACGACGCCGAACAGCGCCGCAAAGAGATGGAGATCGAGATCGAGGCGCGACGAGGGGTCGTCGGGTTCTAACGTCGGGCGATGGCCCGCCACTTCTCCCCCGACCTCTTCGCCTTCCTCCGCGATCTCGCGGCCAACAACGACCGCACCTGGTTCAACGACAACAAGGCGCGGTACGAGGCGTCGGTCCGGCAACCGGCGCTCGACTTCATCACCGACTTCGTCGAACCGCTCGAGACCTTGTCGCCCTACTTCGTGGCCGACTCCCGCACCGTCGGCGGCTCACTGTTCCGCATCCATCGCGACACCCGCTTCAGCAAGGACAAGACGCCCTACAAGCTGAACACCGGCATGCACTTCCGGCACGAACGAGCGAAGGACGCCCACGCGCCCGGCTACTACGTCCACCTCCAACCCCGGGAGTGCTTCATCGGAGCCGGCCTCTGGATGCCTGAACCCAAGGTCGCGCAGCAGATCCGCCTCCACATCGCCGACCATCCCGACGAGTGGATCGCGGCCACCCGGACCGCGCCGTTCACCGATCACTTCTCGCTCGGCGGCGACTCGCTCAAGCGCCCGCCTCGGGGCATCGACGTCGACCCGGACGATCCCCTGATGGACGACCTCAAGCGCAAGAGCTTCATCGCGACCGGTCCGCTGACGCAGGGCGACGTCACCAGCGCAGGGTTCGCCGAGTTGCTGCAGGAACGCTTCGCCGCCGCCGGCCCCATGATGACCCTGCTCTGCGCCGCGACCGGCGTGAAGTTCTGAGCGAGTCAGCCGGATCGGCTGAGCGCCTCGGCCCAGAACGTGTCGGCGTGCTGTCCGAGCGCCCGCTCGATCGCCGCTTCGTAGGCGCCGAACACGTTCGCTCGGGCGACGAGCTCGTGCCCTCGCAGCACCCCGAGCAGCGCCCGGTACACCCGGCGGGCCTCCGGGCCGGCGAAACCCGCCGGTAGGGCGACGTCGGGCAGCACCGGATCGATGCGCAGCAGGGCTTCGATCTCCGCGCTCGCGGTGAACGCCGCCCGAACCGCTTCCGCCGGTTCGCTCGGCGGGCGATCGGCGACGGGGCCCCAGCGCTCGACGAACGCGGCGTAGCCGTCGGCCATGCGCTCGACCGGCCAGGCCGCGGCCGCGATCCCCTCCGGATCGCGATGACCCCCGACCGAGATCGACGACGACTCGACATAGCTCATCCGGTCAGCGATGCCGTACGTCTCGGAGATCGGCCCGACCCACGGCTCGATGGGCCACGGCGACAGGTAGAGGCCGCCACTCAGTGGCGCGCACAGCAGGTCGACGAGGGCACCGCGCACCGCGTCGCGGGCAGCCCGGCTGCGCTCGGGGATCTCGAAGGCGGCGAGATGCCAGGCGCCATCCCACGCGTCGAGCCCGGCGTCGAGCCGGTGGGCGGCCGCGACCCACGTCAGGTCGGTGGACCGCTCGGCGAGCCCCGCCGCGGTGAGTCGCACGACAGCGGCGCGCCCGCGGCCCTCGACGGTGATGCTGCCCGCGTCGACGAGTCGGCGCAGCGTCAGTCGGATCCGCGTCGACGTGAAGCCGAGGGCGTCGGCCGCGTCGTAGAGCGCGGCCGCATCGAGTTCGCCCGACTCACCGGCCATGCCGAGCACGAACGAGCGCGTCGGCGGAGCGGGCTCGATCACCGCGGGATCGGTCATCCGCGCTACTGGAGTTCGCCGCTGAAGGAGTCGGTGATGAACATGTCGTAGGGCCGACGACGAATCCGGGTCGACCACCATCGTTCGAGCTTCATCAACCGCTTCAGGCCCGCCGACTGCGCGTGGAGATGTTCAGCTCGCTGCACGACCGCGTCGTGGTCGAGCGGCGGGTCGAGGTGCGGGTTGACGATCTCGAGCACCGCCGGCAGCCATCGCTCCTGACCGACCCGAACCAAACTCATCGCGGCCTGTTCGAGCGAACCCCGCCGCGAACCGATGTCGCACACGATCTCCGCGTACTTGCGCCGGGCCGGGCGGCGCATGAACGCCGGCATCACCCGGCCGACGATGCGCGTGTCGAGGGCGTAGCTGCCGTCGGCTTCGAAGACGAACGGCGTGCCGACGTCGAACAGGACCAGCTCGTCGTCGACCCAGGCGAAGTTCTGGAACTGGGCATCGATGCCGAGGCGTCCGGTCTCCGAGGCGCGCAGGGCGGCATCGACGACAGCACGAACGGCGGGATGGTCGGGGGTCGGTTCGTCGACCTCCATGATCGTCTCGACCAAGGACTCGGCGGGGAGCCGCGGTTGGACGAGATAGATCGCGACCCGGCCGTCGCGGTTGGGCAGCGTGCGGACCTCGGTCGGCGTGACCTGCACGAACGCCGAGACCGCGTCGACGTAGTCGCGGAGATACCCCGCGTACTCCTGCGCTTCGGCCTCGTCGGGGACGCTCACCACGCGCTTCAGGACGAAACGACCCTCACCGCGTGGCCAGCTCAGCGCGACCCCGGTCTCGCCGAAGCCGAGCACGTCGACCCCGTCGACCCGCCGGGTCACGAAGCCGTCGAGGAGGGCATTCTCGACCTCGAGCAGATCAGGGTCGAGCACGCCCTCAGGCATCGCCTGCCTCAGACATTGCTCGCCTCAGACATTGCTTGCCTCAGACATTGCGGTCGCGGCCCTCCCAGTACGGGGCCCGCAGTTCGCGCTTGAGCACCTTCATCGCACCCGACAGCGGCAGCGGCTCATCGCGGAACTCCCACGAGCGCGGGATCTTGTAGCCGGCGATGTGCTCACGAGCAGCGGCGCCCAACTCGGCCTCGGTGACCTCCGCGCCGGGGTGCAGCACCACGATGGCGTGGACCTGCTCGACGAACGTGTCGTGCGGGATGCCGATCACGGCGACCTGCGCGACCGCGTCGTGCTTGCTGATCGCGGACTCGACCTCGGCGGAGTACACGTTCTCGCCACCGGACACGATCATGTCCTTCACCCGGTCGACGAGGAAGAGGTAGCCCTCGTCGTCGACGTAACCGGCGTCGCCGGTGTGGTACCAGCCGCCTTCGAAGACCTCTTCGGTGGCCTCGGGCTTGTTCCAGTACTCACGCATGAAGTTGCCGCCGCGGGCGACGACCTCACCGGTCTCGCCGGTCGCGACGCGGTTGCCCTCTTCGTCGTGGATCTCGAGCGAGATGCCCGGGACGGGACGGCCGGCCGACTGCAGGCGCTTGCCCCCGATGCGGTGGGTCGCGGCATCGAGCCAGGTGAGCACGGCGGAGCACTCGGTCATGCCGTAGCCCTGCGACACCTCGAGGTCGGGGTACATCGCGAGCAGGTTGTCGAGCAGCGCGGCGGGCATCGGTGAGGCGCCGTAGGTGAGCTGGGTCAGCGACGCGAGCCGCTCGGGTGAGAACTCGGGGTGGCCGAGCATCATGCCGACCATCGTCGGCACCATCACCGTCTGAGTCACCTTGTGCTCCTCGATCAGCGCCATCGCCCCGGCCGGGTCGAACAGCGGGATCGTCACCGTCGAGCCACCGCTCGCCGGGGTGCCGAGGATGCCGCCCATTGACGCCGCGTGGAACATCGGCGTCTGATGCAAGAACACCGCATCGGGGTCGAAGTCCAGGTTCATGGCGATGTGGTACAGGTTCAGCATCTCGGCGCGATGCTCGACGGCCACGCCCTTCGGGAGGCCGGTGGTGCCGCCGGTGTACATCAGCACCGCGAGGTCGTTCTCCTCGGGCTCGTCGGGGGTGACGGGCTCGACCGAGGCCAGCAGGTCCTCGTAGGTCATGTCGTGGGGAACCTCCGCGTCGCCGAGGGGCTCACCGATCAGGATCGTGTGGCGGATCGGGCTGTCGCCGTGCTCGCTGTTGGCCATCGCGTCAGCGAACAGGCCGGCGAAGAAGCCGTCGACGAACACGACCTCGGTGCCGGAGTCGCGGACGATGTAGTCGAGCTCCTTGCCCGCGAGGCGGAGGTTGAGCGGGTTGATCACACCCGCCCCGAGGAAGGCGGCGTGATACAGCTCGAGGTACTGATGGTTGTTGGTCGACATCACCGCGAAGCGGTCGGCCCGTTCGACCCCCAAGGTCTCCTTCAGCGCCCGACACAGCCGGAACGTGCGGTCGGCGTGTTGGGCGTAGGTCCCCGCGTAGGCGCCGTCGAAGAACGCCGTCTTGTCGGCGTACTGCTCGAGGGCAGGCATGAGCATGCGGTGGTAGACGAGTTCCTTCATGACGGGGGCCTCACTCTCGAAAAGGGCTGCTGGGGAGCCCGAGGATAGGTGACCGGGGTCACCTGCGCACCGGCCCGTCGCCAGAACCGCGGCGCGCCCTACGGACCACCCCAGCGGTCGAAGTTGACCGCGACGATGACGCCGTCGTCGATCAGCACGTCGACCGCGAACCACTGCGCACACGTCGAGAACGCGTCTTCGGTCGGGTCGGTCTCGATGACGAGGTGTCGGTCGAAGTCGACCGCTGGCAACGGCATCGGTACGTCGGCGCAGTGCGGGTGCGCCCCGGTGTACACCCTCAGCGGAAGGCCACTGGCGAGGGCCTCGAGGGCCGACACCGGTCCGTTTCCGCCGCGGAAAGATTCGACGTCGAAGATCCAGTTGGCGGAGTCGGCCAGCTCAGCGGGCGATCGGAGCAGTTCGTGCTGGTCACCGCCGAGGGTCAGCCGCACCCCATCGGGGTGCCAGATCAGCGCGGGGTCGCTCAACGCGCCGGTGAGCAGCGCGAGGGCGATGTCCTCGTCGGAGGGCAGCGGCTGGAAGGCGTCGGCGGCATCGGTCGCTCGTTCCCGGAGCTCGGCGTCGGGATCGACGACGAGGCGGCCCCAGTCGTCGAGCGCCCCACGGACGACGGTGCTGTCGCCGATGAGCGCAGGATCGGGCGTGTCGCCCACCATCGCGACCCAGAAGTCGTCGCAGCCGCCTTCCTCGTTCGGCGGGATGCCGCAGAGGAACATGCCGCCACCCCGGTCGCCGACGTAGCCGTGGACGTCGACCCAGCGGTTGTCTCGATCGGCGAAGACGAAGTCGAACACGCCGAGGAGCGCAGGGGTGAGGAATCGGAGTTCGATGTCGGGTCCGATCAAGATGAGCTCGTCGTCCACCAGGTTCACCTCGTCGATCGCGAGGAGTGCGGCGACGAACTCCGCCGCACCCACGACGGGGGAGAACAGACGACACGGCGCCGCGATGCCGTCGGCCTCGATCTCCGCCGCCGGACCGACGCCCCCGAGCAGTTCGCCGAAGTGCACGCCGTAGCGATCACAGTGGGCCTGACCGGTCCCGACCCGGCCATCGGAGCCGAAGTCGATCGTGAAGGACGCGGCCGGGGTGGGGAACGAGCCTTCGGGCACCGTTCCTTCGACGAGGACCCACCGGGTGTCGGTGAGTCGGGAGGAGATGTCGGTCGGCGGGACGGTCGAGGAGGTCGCCTCCGGGTCGTCGAGTCGGTAGACGAGGCCCTCGCCACCGACCGACGTCAGCTCCAGCCGATCACCGTCGAGCCGGGGCACGAAACCGTCGCCCAACACGTTGACGACGAGGCCGTCCTGGTCGGCCAGCTCTGACGGGCACTCACCCTCCGCTCCGAACGACGGGAACTGAACTTCCGCCCCGCCGCTGACCCACTCCCCCGACAGGAGGCGACAGCCGGTGCCGCCCGTGACCACGCCGTTGCCGTGGAGTCGAAGGGTGGCCGGTGCGCCGGCGGGTTCGGTCGTCTCGCCGTCGCGGATCAGCCCGACGAGCCGCCAGGTTCGGTCGACCAGCTCGTCGATCGCGACGGTTGCGGCGCGGGCGAAGACCAGCTCGTTGCCGTCGGGACCGGTCAGCACCAACGAGGCCCCACGGAACTCGGCGGTGTCGACCACGATGAGGACCCGGAGATAGGCGGCCTCCGACGCCTCGATATCGGTACCGCAAGCCGCGGTGGTCTGGGCGATCTCCTGACCGATGGGTCCGTTCTCGTCGAGCGCGAGGCGCCCGCCATAGCCGTTACAGGCCGCCGTCCCCGCGAAGACCTCCGCGTCGAACGAGATCGTGATGGGCCAGCCGTCGACCAGCGGGATCTCGCCTCCCTGCCCGCGCCCCTCGATCAAGGTCCAGGCCGTTCCTTCGAGACGCTCCGCAGTGGCCGGAATCGGTTCGTCCTCGCCGAGGTCGGAATCCGACTCGCCCGCCGCGAGATCGGACGCGATGACGTCGTCGCCATCGTCGCGCATGGCGACGAACCCGACGATGACGAGGATGATCGCCGCCGCGCCGACGAGCAGCGGTCGCCAACCGAAACCGGCGCGGCGCTGCTGGAGCCGGTGGAGCGCCTGGTCCGCAGATGCCGCCTTCACGTCCTCACGCAGCCGGTCGAATGCATCGCCGACGGCCGACGGGTCGTCGAACTGCGGTTCGCGCTGGTCGTCGGTCATCGTTCCTCCTCGGTGAGGCGCTCGCGCAGGGCCTGCCGGCCGCGATGGAGGTGAACCCGAGCGGTCGCCGGCGCGATGTCGAGGGCCTCGGCGATCTGGTCGACCGAGGCGTCCTCGAGGTAGTGCAAGGCGACCGCGGCCCGTTGCTTGCCCGGGAGTTCGGCGACCGCCGCCCACACGTGGGCGTGTTCGGCCAGCGGATCGGGATCGAGCGCGCCGTCCACCCGGTCGAGGCGGAGCAGGGCGCGTGCTTCGCGGCCGATCCGCCGGCGCTGCGACAGCGCGAGATTGATCGTGACCCGTCGGAGCCACGCACCCGGGCGCTCGAAGGTCGACACGACCTCCCACTCCCGATCGAGACGAGCCATGGCCTCCTGGACGATGTCCTCGGCCCGTCCGCGCCGGCCGCTGATCGCGGCGGCGAGCGCGACCAGACCGTGGTACTCGGCGTGGAAGACGGCTTCGAACGAGGCAGCGCCGGCCGGCTCGGCCGCCACCTCCTCGGGTGGGGGTGTCACGACGACTCCTCTCGTGTCCACACCCCATCACACGCCGCAGAGCGACGCGAGGTTTACCGGGCCCTCAGGATTCCGGGGTCGGACGAGGCACGGCGAGGCGGGTTCGCTGATCGCCGGCGTCGTCGAAGTTGTCGTCGGCCAGCCATCGACGGAACTCGGCGTCGATCGCCGGCCAGTCCTGGTCGATGATCGAGTACCACGCGGTGTCGCGGTTGCGGCCGCGGTAGTGGGTCGCCTGCCGGAAGGTCCCCTCGTAGGTGAAACCAAATCGATCGGCCGCCCGGCGCGAGGGTTCGTTGAGGGAGTCGCACTTCCATTCGACTCGCCGGTAGCCGAGGTCGAAGGCGTTCGCGATCAGGAGATGGACGGCCTCGGTCGCGGCCCGGGTACGTCGCAGCGCGGACGAGAAGGTGACGCCACCGATCTCGATGACGCCCTCGCCCGGCGCGATGCGCAGGTAGCAGATGAACCCGAGCAGCGAACCACCGACGTCGATGGCGTGGACCTGCCAGTCGGGCAGGTCGTCGAGATACGCCAGGAGGGTCGAGAGCTCGGTGGCGTCGGCGAACGGCCCGTAGCTGAGGTAGGTCCACGTCGAGGCCGGCGAGTCGGCGAACGCGCCGAACATCGCCTCCGCGTCTTCATCCGGCACGACCGGGCGGAGGGTCACCGATCGACCGGCCAGCACCTGCCGTGGGGGATCACCCGGCGCTCGCCACTCGCCGAGATCGGGTCCGATCGGTTGGCCGTGTTCGTTGTGGCGGGTCACGCCGTCGACTCAGCGCTTCCAGCTGCGGACGAGCGCCTCGATCGAGTCGACCGTGGCGTTGAGTTCGGCCGTGCTGGCGCCACCGCGGGCGGTAACCGAGAGTCCGAGCATCGCCGACGTGAGTGTGGCGGCGTACGCATCGACGAGGGCCGGATCGATCTCGCCGGCCTCGGCGGCTCGCTCGAGCGGGCCGCGGAAGCCGGTTCGGATCGTCGTGCGGTAGCGCTCGCTCAACACGGCGGCCCTCGAGTCACGGAGGCCGAGCTCAGTGGTGGCATTGACGGCGAGACAGCCGTGAGCACCGACCTCGGACCCCAGCTCCATGCGGACCATGGCGAAGAAGCCTTCGAGGGCGTCGAGCCCTCCCTCGCCCAGGCTGGCGAGGAGCATCGCCTCACGATGATCGAGGTAGCGCTCGAGAACGGTGAAGAACAGCTCGTCCTTGGAGCCGAAGGCGTTGTAGAGCGACGACTTATTGAGCCCGGCGGCCTCGACGATCTCGTTCATCGATGCGGCTTCGAAGCCCTGCTCCCAGAACAGCTGCACGAGCGCGTCGAGGACCTCGTCCTCGTCGAAGGCTCGTGGGCGTCCCCGGCCCTTGGCGACGGTTTCGGTGGCGGCCATGACACGCAAGGTAATCGACTTCCGTAGCTTTGTGAACCAAAAGTTTCAGAAAGGTCTTGACTTTTTGGACCAATCGGTCCAACACTGCACGAAGCGAACTGAACCAAGCGTTTCAAAAACCGAGAGGCACTCCATGTCCACCACCGAATCCCCCTCGCCGATCAGCGGCGACGCCGCCACGCCAGCGGCGCCCGACCCTCGCCGCTGGCTCGTGCTGGCGATGATGTCGATCGGCACCCTGATCGTGTTCCTCGACCTGACGGTCGTGAACACCGCCCTCCCCGCCATCTCGCTCGACCTCGGGGCCACGACCTCTGAGCTCCAGTGGGTGGTCGACTCCTACGTGTTGGTGCTCGCCGGCCTGCTGATCTTCGCCGGTTCGATCGGTGACCGGTACGGACGCCGCCGTTGGATGAGCGTCGGCCTCCTCTTCTTCCTCGCCGGTTCGGTCGTCGGTGCCCTCGCCGACTCGATCGGCATGCTGATCGCCGGACGTGCGATCCAGGGCCTCGGCGCCGCGTTCGTGTTGCCCGCCACCCTGAGCATCGTCACCAACGCCTTCCCCCGAGAAGAGCGCGGCAAGGCGATCGCCGTCTGGACGGGCGTCGGCGGCATCGGCATCGGGTTCGGCCCCGCCATCGGCGGCTACCTCGTCGACCGCTACGACTGGGCCGCCGCCTTCTGGATCCACGTCCCGATCATCCTGATCGCCCTCGTCGGCCAGGTCGTCGTCCGCGAGTCCAAGGACGAGCGCCACGTCGGCATCGATGTCCCGGGCGCCATCACCGCGACCGCCGGCATCTCGACCCTCGTGTTCGCCATCATCCAGGGCACCGAGGAAGGTTGGGGCTCGCCGCTCATCATCGGCAGCTTCGCCCTCGCCATCGCCCTGCTCGCCGCCTTCGTCGCCATCGAGCTCCGGGTCGAGCACCCCATGCTCCCGCTCCACTTCTTCAAGGAGCGCGAGTTCAGCGGATCGGTCCTCGTCATCGGCCTGATGTTCTTCGCCGGGCCGGCGGTCTTCTTCTTCATGACCCAGTTCTTCCAGATCGTGCAGGGACGGGACCCGTTCGAAGCCGGTCTGCTGATCCTGCCGAACGCCGGAGCGATCATGGTCGCCACCGCCATGGCCCCCGCGGTCGGACGCCTGCTCGGGTTGCGCTGGACCGTCGTCGTCTCGGTGCTGATCATGGCGGTCGGCATGGCCGCCTTCACCCAGATCGACCCGAGCTGGAGCGCCCAGCGCGAGATCGCCTGGATCATGGTCTTCGGCTTCGGCTTCGGGCTCGGCATGCCGAGCCTCACCGACTCGATCATGGCCTCGGTTCCGGTCGAGGACGCCGGCGTCGGGTCGGCCGTCAACGACGTGAGCCGCGAGCTCGGCTCGGCCCTCGGCGTCGCCGTGCTCGGGTCGTTCATCAACGCCCTCTACCGCGGCAACGTCGAAGACGCCCTCCAGGGCCAGGTCGATGGCGAGACGATCCATCTTGCCCAGGAGGGGATCGGTGTCGTTGCCGCCACCGCCCCCTCGCTCGGCGAGACCGGAGCGATCACCTTCGCCGCCGCCAGCGAGAGCTTCGTCGCCGCCATGAACGACGGCTTCTGGCTCGGCACCGCGATCATGGTCGCCGCCGCCACCAGCGCCGCCATCCTGCTCCCCCGCCGGGTCCGCACCGAACAGGTCGCCCGCGACGAAGGCGCCGAACCGGAGCTCGTCCCGGTCGCCTGACCCCCCACCCGAATCCCCCTGCCGCCCACGGGTCGGCGCCGCAATGCGGTGCCGACCCTGGCGCGTCGTGGCCGGTTCATCTGGCGTCGGTCTCGCCGACCTGCTCAGATGTCCCCCACTGCGTGACCTGCGTCACGCGTTCATGCTGTCGAACTCAGGGGGATGTTCGAGATGGTGATCACGACCCGTACCCGTCTGCTGCTGGCACTGCTGCTGGTCTTCGGACTGATCGCCGCCGCGTGTGGCGGATCCGACGACGGAGACGGCGACGCCGGCTCCGCCGACAACGGAGGGGGCGACGCCGAGGAGGCGGAGGTCACCGACGACCTCGTCGAGGAAGCCCAGGCAGCCGCCACCGACGACGCCGAGACCGGCACCAACGCCGCCGACGCCGGCGGTGAGGAGGACCAGGTCGGGCAGGGCGACGTCGACGCCGAGGGCATCGTCCCGGGCGGCGAGATCATCTACGCGATCGACAACGACGGCGCCGGCTTCGACACGACCGGTGCCGTCCAGCCCGGTTCGATCCGCATCGCCGCCGCGGTCGCCGAGCCGCTCGTCCAGCTGCGAGCGAACGGCGAGTGGGGTCCCCTTCTCGCCGAGAGCCTCGTCCCGAGCGAAGACTTCATGACGTGGACGATCAACCTCCGCCCCGGCGTGCTCTTCCACGACGGCGAGGTGCTCGACGCCGAGGCCGCCAAGGCCAACCTCGACGCCTTCCGCTTCAGCCCCACCACCGGCTTCGTCATGACCGCCGTGGCGGACGTGGTCGTCGTCGACGACCTCACCCTTGAGGTCCAGATGAACACCCCGTGGTCCGGCTACCCCTACAGCCTCACCTCCCAGGGGGGCTGGATGTTGTCGCCGTCGACGATCGGCACCAACGAGCACATGACCGGCACCGGCCCCTTCGTCATGGGCGAATGGACGCCCGGCGACGGTGTGCGGGTCGAGAAGTTCGAGGACTACTGGCGAGCGGATGAGGGTCTCCCCTACCTCGATGCGGTCGAGTTCAAGGTCGTGCCCGAGCAGACCGCCCGCGACCAGGCGCTGCGGGCCGGCGACATCGACGCCTACTCCGTGCCCGGCGACGCCCAGCTCCTCGAGTACCTCGCCGACGACTCGATCTCGGTGTACCAGTCGCCCCTCGGCGGCAACGAGGCCGTGATCGTGCCCAACACCAACAACCCGCCGCTCGACGACGTGCGCATCCGCCGGGCGTTGGTGCAGGCGATCGACCGAGACCTGCTGATCGAGACCTTCCGCAGTGGCCTCACCCAGAAGGCGAGCAGCTTCATCGAGCCCGCCTCGCGCTGGTACGCCGAACCGACCGACTTCCCCGACTTCGACCTCGAAGCCGCCACCGCCGCCGTCGCGGAGTACGAAGCCGAGAACGGCCCCGCCGAGTTCACCCTCTCGGTCCAGAACCGGGAGGCGGTCACCGAGGTCGCCGACTTCATGATCTCGTTCTGGAACGACGCCGGCATCGACGTCGAGGTGCGGTTGCTCGAGCCCGGCACCGACGTGCCGTCGGTGCTGGCCGACGACTTCGACGCCATCACCTGGTTCCAGTTCAACAGTCCCGACCCCGACGGCGGCTACGTCTTCTTGCACTCCGCAGGCGGCCTCCTCAACTGGAGCAACTACCAGAGCGACGCCATCGACGACGCGTTCGATGCCGGCCGCGCCACCGACGACTTCGACACCCGCTACGCGGCGTATGCCGATCTCCAGCAGGCGTGGGCCGACGAGATGCCGATCATCTGGCTCGACCACCTGATCGGGTCCGAAGCCGTCGTGTCGAGCTCCTCGGTCGCCGGCCTCAACAACACCACCTTCCCCGATGGGATCGAGGGCGCCGGCATCGTCGGCGGCAGCTTCCACGGGTATGGAGCCATCTACATCGTCTCTGAGTAAGTGAGAGCCTTCGCCCTGCGACTGGGACGACTCGTCGTCGTCCTGGTCGTCGTCTCCTTCTTCTCGTTCCTCCTCCTGGAGTTCATCCCCGGAGATCCGGTCGTCTACAAGGCCGGCTTCGGGGCGACTCCCGAGGTGCTCGATCAGCTTCGCGAAGAGCTCGGGTTCAACGACCCGATCCTCGTTCGTTACGCGAACTGGGTCGGCGACGTGCTGCAGGGCGATCTCGGCGAGAGCTACTTCACCGAGCAGAAGACGTGGGATGCGATCCGCGTCGCGCTGCCGAAGACGATCGAGCTGGCGATCCTCGCCCAGCTGATCGCCCTCGGCATCGCCATCCCCGCCGCGATCACGTCGGTCCGGAACCCCGGTGGCGTGGTGGACCGGATGACCTCGGCGATCGCCTTCGGGTTCTTGTCGATCCCGGGCTTCGTGCTCGCCGTCTACCTGGTCGCCCTCTTCGCGGTGCGGCTCGACTGGTTCCCGGCGATCGCCACCGACATCCCCGGCCTCAACGACGACCCGATCGAGAACCTCCGCCAGATGCTCCTTCCTGCCCTCGCGCTCGGGATCAATCTGGTCGCCGTCTACCTGCGGCTGCTGCGGACCGATCTGCTGACCACCATGCAGCAGGACTTCGTGATGCTGGCCCAGGCCCGCGGGTACAGCGAACGACGGGTGTTGTACCGCCACGTCCTGCGGCCGTCGTCGCTCTCGTTGATCACCTCCGTCGGCCTCAACACCGGCGGCCTGATCGGCGGCGTGTTGATCATCGAATCGATCTTCGCCATCCCGGGGATGGGGCGACTCCTCGTGCAGTCGATCTTCGGCGAGGACTTCGAGGTCGTGCAGGGACTGGTGTTGTTGTTCTCCGCCGCGTTCGTCTTGGTGAACTTCGCCGTGGACATGTTCTATTCGGTCGTCGACCCGAGGATCCGCCGTGGCAGCGCCAGCTGAATCCACCCGCCCCAAGCTGGGCGTCGTCACGTGGTTGGCCCTGCTGTGGATGGCCCTCGTCATCCTCGGGACGCTGCTCGCACCGATCCTCCCGATCGCCGATCCCCAGGAGCTCGGTATCCGCACCCGCGAACGCGAACGCTTCGAGGGCCCGGGCTGGAACGCCTGGTTCGGCGCCGACCGTTCGGGGCGGGATCTGTTCTCGCTCATGCTCCACGGCGGCCGCCCGTCGCTCTTGCTGGCCCTGGTCGTCACCGTCTTCTCGGCCACGATCGGCGGCATCATCGGCGTCGTCGCCGGCTACCTGCGGGGCCGGGTCGATTCGGTGATCATGGCGCTCACCGACATGGCGCTCGCCTTCCCCGGCTTGATCCTCGTCGCCGCCCTGACCGGCACCCTCGGTCGAGAGGTCTGGGTCCTCATCCTCGGGTTCACGGTGCTCGGTCTGCCGCCCTACATCCGCATCGTGCGAGGCGTGTCGCTGGCCATCTCCGAGCGTGAGTTCGTCGAGGCGGCCGAGGCGATGGGCGCCAGCCGACTCCAGATCCTGCGCCGGGAGATCCTCCCCCTCGCGGTCCTGCCGGTGATCGCCTTCGCCTTCCTCGGCTTCGCGCTCGTGATCGCGGCCGAAGGCGGACTCGCCTTCATCGGACTGTCGCTCGACCAGGACACCTGGGGCACCCTCACCGCCGAGGGAGCCCGAGAGATCCAGGAAGCGCCCCACCTCGCGCTGATCCCGGCGACGATCATGTTCCTGACGATCCTGGCGCTGAACCTGATCAGCGATCGCTTGAGCGAGCTGCGAGCACCGGGTGGCCGCGAAGGCACCGGCGGACCCGACGAGTTCCCCGAACCGGCACTGCCCACGGATCCCGATCTGCTGACGATCAGCGAACTACGGACCCAGCTCGTGACCGAGCGAGGCGTCGTCAAGGCGGTCGACGGTGTCGACCTCCGTGTCCGGGAGGGAACGACCCTCGGCGTGGTCGGCGAGTCCGGGTCGGGCAAGACGATGTTGTTGCGCTCGATCCTCGGCGCCTTCCCGCTCGTCGACGCCCGCCGGAGCGGGCGCATCGACCTCGACGGCCGCGACCTCCTGACCGTCGACGACGCGACGCGCCGCACCATCCTGGGCACCGAGATCGGCGTCGTGTCCCAGAACCCGCTGTCCGCACTCAACCCGGTGCGCACGATCGGTTCCCAGATCACCGAGCCGATGCGTGTCCACCGCAAGATGAGCAAGGACGCCGCGAAGACGCGGGCGCTCGAACTGCTCGACCAGGTCGGGATCCCCGAGCCCGAGAAGCGGTTCGCCCAGTACCCCCACGAACTCTCCGGCGGCATGCGCCAGCGCGTCACCATCGCCATCGCGCTCGCCAACGAGCCTCGGCTGCTGCTCGCCGACGAACCGACCACCGCGCTCGACGTCACCATCCAGGACCAGATCCTGAAGCTGCTCCAACAGCTGCAGGACGAGCGCGAGATGGCGGTCGTCCTCGTCACCCACGACCTCGCCGTCGTTCGGGGCTGGGCCGATGACGTCGCCGTCATGTACGCCGGCCAGGTCGTCGAGACCGGACCGGCCGCCGCCGTCTTCGACGCCCCGAAGATGCGCTACACCGAGGCACTGCTCGAGTCGACCCCCCGCCTCGACGAGGACGTCGAGCAGCTCGCGACGATCGAAGGGCAGCCACCCTCACTGATCGAACCGCCGGCCGGCTGCCGCTTCGTAGCCCGCTGCGCGTATGCGCAGGATCGGTGTCGCGACGAGGCGCCACCGCTGGTCGCGGCGGACGACCCGGGCCACCGCTATGCCTGCTGGTACCCCGTCGGCCACCCCGATGCGGTTCGGCACGAGACGGAGGTGAGCCTGTGAGCATCGCGGACGCCGGACCGGTCCTGCAGGTCGACGGCCTCACCGTCGAGTTCCCCGCCGGACGCAAGCGGGTGGTGCACGCCGTCAGCGACGTGAGCTTCGAGCTGCGACGAGGCGAGACGCTCGGCATCGTCGGCGAGTCGGGGTGCGGCAAGACCACGACCGGGCGTGCGCTCATGCAGCTCGTCGAGCCGACCGCCGGCTCGGTCGAATTGCTGGGCCGCGACCTCACCGCCCTCTCCGGGGTCGAGCTCCGGCAGGCCCGCCGACGCATGCAGATGATCTTCCAGGATCCCGTCGCGGCCCTGAACCCGCGGCGCAAGGTGAAGGAGCTCGTCCGCGAGGGCCTCGACATCTGGGGTGACCCGTCGGGTGAGTTCACCTCCGGCCGGGTCGACGAGATCCTCCGAGCGGTCGGACTCGATCCCGACGTCGTCAACGAGCGGCGACCCCACGAGTTCTCCGGCGGCCAGTGTCAACGCATCGCCATCGCTCGGGCGCTGGTGCTCGACCCCGACGTGTTGATCTGCGACGAGGCCGTCTCCGCGCTCGACGTCAGCGTCCAGGCGCAGATCCTCAATCTGCTGCGCGACCTGCGCGAGCGGTACGAGCTCACGATGCTGTTCATCAGCCACGACCTCGCCGTCGTGCGTCACGTCAGCGACCGGGTGATGGTCATGTATCTCGGCAAGATCGCCGAGCTGGCACCGACCGACGGACTCTTCGACGCACCTCGCCACCCGTACACGCGGGCGCTGCTCGCGTCGATCCCCGGCCACACCCTCGATCTCCCTCCCGCCGACGAACTGATCAGCGGCGAGCTCCCGTCCCCGATCGATCCGCCATCGGGCTGTCGGTTCCGCACCCGCTGCCCGCGAGCGACGCAGCGATGCGCCGACGAGGAGCCCGAGCTCCGCGAGGTCGGCGTCAGCCTCGTCGCCTGCCATCACCCCCACGACGACTGACGCCGTGGACGGCCGCACGCTGTACGGACTCGTCGAGCGGTACCACGGCTTCGGCGTGCACCGAGCCGGCACCGCGAACGACCAGGCCACGGCCGCCTGGTACACCGCGGAGCTCGAGGCGCGGGGCCTGACCGTCGAGGCACTCCCGGTGGCCTTCGACCGTTACGTCGCCAGCTCCACGCTCACCGCGGACGGCGAAGCGATCGACCATCTCCCGCTCTTCTACGAGTGGACCGGCCAGATCGAGACCACCGACGTTCGCGTCGTCGCCGCGGACGCTCACGCAGGCGGCCGCGACGGCGACCTCGACCACGCACTCCACGCCTCGGCCGCGGCGACGGTCATCGCGACCGAGCATCCGGAGGGATCGCTGGTCGCGGTCAACCGCGAGCCCCGCGATCACGCCGGAGGCCCGACGTTGCTCATCGCCGGCGCCGACTTCGACCGGGTGAGCGCGGCCAACGAGGTCCGGCTCAGCGTGTCGGCGACGCTCGAGCCGGCGACGACCACCAACCTCGTGGGCCGCAACGGAGCGTCCGACCGAGCGCCGCTGCTGCTCACCACACCGCTCACCGGATGGTTCGGCTGCGCGGGCGAACGCGGCACCGGGGCTGCCGTCCTCCTCGACCTGGTCGAGCGGTTCGCCGATCAGCCGCTCCTCGTCCTCGCCACCGGCGGGCACGAACTCGACTACCTCGGCGTGCGCACGTGGGTGCCGACGGTCGCCGAGCCCATCGGTGCGATCGCCCACATCGGCGCATCGGTCGCCGTCGACGCGCCGACCGACGACGGCTCCCGACAGCTGATTCCGACCCGTCTCGCCATGACCGACCAGCGAGGCGCCGTCGCCGTAGCGATCGAACGAGCGTTGGCCCCCGCCGCCTTCACCTACCGTCCCGAGACGCCCGGCTGGCTCGGCGAGTCCGAGGTGTTCTGCGACCTCGAGATCCCGATGATCTCCTTCACCGGCAGTGGCATCGACTTCCACACGCCGGACGACACCCCCGAACGATCGACCTCGCCCGACGCGCTCGCCGCCGCCGCCGCGGCGATCGGCGACGCGGTCGACGAATTGTGGCGGGGCACCGACTCCTGACCCAGCGAGAGGCCCTCGTGCAGTAGCTTCGAGGCCATCGAGCGGACCGTAGGAGGATCTCCGTGAGCGAAATGCCAGCCGGCCACTACCACGCCGAAGGCGACCCGCCAGAGACGGTCCGCTACTGGGATGGCTCCCAGTGGGTCGGCGATCCGATCCCGGCGCCCCCGACCACGCCCCCGCCGCCGCCCGGCGCCGCGGCGGGAGGCGCCCCCGAGCGCTTCGCAACCCTCGGCATCCGACTCGGCGCCGGCGTGATCGACATGGTCATCGTGGTCATCATCTCGTTCGTGCTGCTGGCGGCGTTCTTCGGCGAGTCCGACGGCGACGGCGGCTTCAACGCCACCTCCGACACCGGCGGCACGATCCTGATCAGCCTCGGCATCACCGCCGCGTACGTGGCCATCATCGGGCTCGCCGGCGGCACGCCCGGCAAGCTCATCACCGGCCTCCTCGTCACCGAGGCCGACGGACGCACCCAGGTCGGTTGGCGCGGGGCCGTCATGCGCAGCCTGCCGTACATCCTCGGGTTCATCCCGCTGCTCGGGCTCGTGATCGTGGTCGGCTGCATCATCGCCGCGATGGTGATGATCGGTGGCTCTGACCCCGAACGCCAGAGCGTCTATGACCGGATCGGGTCGACCCGGGTCGTCTACAAGAACCGGCTGTAGCCATGATCCCGGTGCTCGACGCCCGGTCCGCGGACTTCGCGGCCGAGCTGTGTCGAGCGAGCCGGGACGTCGGGTTCGTGTCCGTCACCGGCCACGGCATCCCGACCGAACTCTTCGAGAGGGTCCGGGGTTCGCTCCGGGCCCTCTTCGCGCTCTCGGACGACGAGAAGGCGGCGCTGCGCATCCAGCCCCGCAACTACCGCGGGTTCATCCCCCTCGGGTTCTTCACGCCGAACCGGGCCGAAGCGAACGGCGATCGGGGCGATCAGTACGAGGGCTACAAGCTGCACTGGGACTGCCCACCGGACCATCCGGTCGCGGCGGCGTGCGACCTCCACGGCCCCAATCGCTGGCCGGCCTCGCTACCCGAGTTGGGGCCGGTGATCCGCGAGTACTGGTCGGCGTGTGACCGAGCCGCCGCGCCCATGCTCGACGCCTTCGCCGATGCCCTCGGCATCGCCCCCGCCACGTTCCGGTCGTGGCACGAGGCCCCGCTCACCAACATGACGCTGCTGCACTACCCGCCCCAACCACCGGCGGACGACGCGATGGGCATCCATCCCCACAAGGACACCAACGTCATCACCCTGCTCCACCCCGACCCGGTCGGTGGCCTGGAGGTCCGCGCCGCGGACGGCACCTGGCTCGAGCCCGATGCCCCGCCGGACGCGCTCGTCGTCAACGTCGGCGAGATGCTCGAGCTGTGGTCCGGCGGCGAGTTCACCGCGACACCGCACCGGGTGATCAACCGGAGCGGTGAGGAGCGCTATTCGTTCCCGTTCTTCGTCGTCCCCCGCCACGACATCGTGGTCGAGCCCGTCGTCGAGCCCCAGCCCGGGTTCGACAAGGCACCGATGCCGGTCGGTCCGCTGTCGGCCGAGGTCTGGCGCACCAACTGGCCCGACGAAGCGCCATCGACCGCCGGGTTCGACCTCGGTACGCTCGATCGATGACCGCATCCTCGGCCCACGGCGTCATCACCGAACCGGCCCGCACCCTCGACGTGCTCGCCCGGGCCGACGTGCTCGTGATCGGAAGCGGACCAGGCGGCCTGTCGGCTGCGCTCGCGGCCGCTCGAGCCGGCGTGTCGGTCATCCTGCTCGAACGCAACGGCTGCTTCGGCGGCAACATCACCCAGGTCGGGGTCGAAGGGTTCGCGTGGTACCGCCACGAGGACACGGTCGACTGCGAGGGCATCGGCATCGAGTTCGAAGAGCGGGCCAAGGCAGCCGGTGCCGCCCAGCCCGAACCACAATCCGACAGCCACGCCATCGACGCCGAGGGGTTCAAGCACGTCGCCGACGTGATGGTTTCCGAGGCCGGAATCGAACCGCTCCTCCATGCCCTCGTCGTCGCGCCGATCGTCGAGGACGACGCCATCACCGGCGTGGTCGTCGAATCCAAGTCGGGCCGCCACGCGGTGCTCGGCCAGGTCGTGATCGACGCCACCGGCGACGCCGACATCGCCCACCGGGTGGGATCTCCGACCCGCAAGACCCCGGTCGAGGAGATGCAGGCCGCGTCGGTGATGTTCCACATGTCCGGCGTCGACAAGGCGGCCTTCATCCAGGGGGTGAAAGACGACCCGCAGACCTACCTGTCGTGGGCGGGCGCCGACGAGTGGGCGATGGAGACCAGCGGCAAGGAGGACGACATGTTCTCGCCGTGGCTCTCCAAGCCGTTCGACCGGGCCAAGGACGCGGGCATCATCCCCGAGGACCTCAAGACGATCGGGGGCACGTGGGGTGCGGTGTCGGAACAGGGCGACCTCACCTATCTCAACCTGATCCACATGCCCGAGATCGACGGCACCGATGTGCGATCGCTCACCCACGGCGAGATCGAAGGACGCCGGCAGGCGCTGATGGCGATCGAGGCGCTCAAGCGCTTCACCCCCGGGTGCGAGAACGCCAAGCTCCGCAACTTCGGCATGACGATCGGCATCCGCGACACCCGCAAGATCGAGGCTCGCTACGACCTCACCGCCGACGATGTGAAGGAACAGGGCCGCTTCGAGGATTCGATCGGCATCTTCCCCGAGTTCATCGACGGCTACGGGATCCTGATCCTCCCGACGACGGGCCGCTACTTCCACGTGCCCCTTCGCTCGATGGTTCCCCGGTCAGGCGTGCGCAACCTGCTGGTGACCGGCCGCTCGATCGGCGGCGACAAGGTCAGCCACGCGGCGGTGCGCAACATGATGTGCTGCGCCGTCGCGGGCCAAGGGGCAGGCGCCGCCGCCGCGATCGCGGTGAAGTCCGGTCGGTCGGTCGGCGACGTCGATGTGGCGGCCGTCCAGGCCGAACTCAAACGCCAAGACGTTCGCCTCCACTGATCGACCAACCCCGGGCCGTCGCTCAGTCGATGGTGGCGAGCCAGGCCCGGGCGTCGATCATCATCTCGATCGTCTGGCTGTGGGCCATGTCGTAGGCGTGGGCGTCGAGATTCCACCCGCCGTCGCCGAGCGCCGTCGCCACGGCTTCGGCGCGTTCGTTGGAGATGATCGGATCCCGGGTGCCCCACTGGAACAACGCGGGACGGCCGCCACCGTCGCCGAGATCGACCGGCGTTCGGGCCATCTCCGGTAGACCACAACAGATCGCCCACACGCCGCCGTAGCGCGGGGCGCCCGCCTTGCCGACGAGCGAGAGGGCCAGATACCCGCCCTGGGAGAACCCGCCGATGATGCACCGCTCGAGCGGCACCTCGGCCTTCGCCGCCTCGTCGGCCACGAACGCCTCGAGCGTTGCCAGCGACGCCTCGAACTCGTCGATGTTCGCCTCGAACGTTTCGAAGTCGATCGACCACCACGCGGCGCCGTCGGTGTTGCCGTCGGGCAGCGGGTACGGGGCGCGCGGCGCGATCGCCGTGAACCGCTCGTCGGGGTCGACCAACGGCACGTAGGACGCCAGATGATGCTGCTCGGCCGAGTACCCGTGCATGAGGAAGAGAAGGCGGGGCGCGCCGTCGCGATCGATTCGGTACTGGGTCAGTTCCATCGGCGGAGTCTGGCCCACGAGGCCGGATCGGCCAAGGCCACGGCCGCGAGTCGGCCCCGGCGGCCGGCGACGCCTACGGTGCCGCCATGGACCTGCGATGGGAGGATCGCCAGCGGGCGTTCCAGGCCAAGGTGCTGACCGACGGCGTCGGCGACGACGTTTCCATCGGCGTCCGCCCCTACCGCACCTTCCTCGGCGCCGCGTCCGGCACGCCGCCGCCCGCCGGGTCTCGCCTCGAGCGGGCGGCGATCGTCGTGATCGCGGGCACGGCCATCTGCTGCACCCTCATGCTCCTCGGTGGCCCGAAGTCGGTCGTCGCCCTGATCGCCGGGCTCACCGGCGGGGTCGCCGTGTTCGCCGGGTTGGCGGGCCCCGATCCGCGGGTCCGTCACGTCATGCACGAACCCCTGCTCGCGATCTACGAAGACCGCGCCCGCCCCGGCGCCTCCCCGGTGTGCGTCACCGCCATCACCGACGACGAGCAGCGTCGGCTCGGAGACGAGGGCTTCGGCAACATCGTCGGCGCGCCCCGCCCGGGCGGCACGATCGGCGTCTTCATCGACGACTACCTGGTGTGGGCCCGCACGCCTCCGCGCGGCAGCCGCAAGGGCGACCCCGCCTTCGGCGAACTGCTCTAGCTGTTGTGTCCTGCCAGGTTGTTGACGCGGCTGGCGGGTGGGCCGCCGATG
>CAZEML010000012.1:0-39556 GCA_964513285.1 uncultured Candidatus Nemicrothrix sp. | reverse complement strand
CGAGGACTTGCCCGCGTTGGGGAGCCCGACGAACCCGAAACGTTCCATAGCCCGGTCGAGGCTACCGACGCCGACGCGAGTACGGTTGACCTCGTGACCGACGTCCACTCGCCCCAGACCGACGCCGCCGGCGCCGCGGAGGACGTGACCTCGACCGATGCCGAGAACGCGTTCTCCAAATCGATCCTGGTGTCGGCGATCCGCTGCACGTTCACGTACCTGCTGATCCCGTTCGGGTTCCCGCTGATCGGCCTGAGCGCCGGCGTCGGCCCGTGGATCGGCCTCCCGGTCGGCCTGATCGCGATCGCCGCCAACGTCGTGTCGATCCGCCGTTTCCATCGCGCCGACCACAAGTGGAAGTGGCCGATGACGGCGATCAACGTCGGCATCATCGTGCTGCTGACCGTCCTGGTCGTCCTCGACGCCGCCGAACTTCTCGGCTGAGCGTGACCGCGCCGGTCGCCGCGCTCCAGCTGGGGATCCACTATCTCGACCGCGAGCTCGCGCCCGGCCAAAAGGTGCGGGCGTTTCAGAAGGCGATCGACGTCGTCATCCACGAAGGCGAAGCGGCGATCGCAGAACGAGCGGCGAACGGCACCCTGACCGACCTCGACGGGATCGGGAAGTCGACCGCTGAGGTCATCACCGACGCACTCGACGGCACCACCGATGGCTACCTGGCCCGGCTCGAGGAGCGCAGTCGGATCCCGATCGGCGAGGGCGAGGTGGTCCTCGCCGCGATCAAGGGCGATTGCCACGCCCACACGACCTGGTCCGACGGTGGAGCGCCGCTGCGGCAGATGGCGTTGACGGCTCGGGCATTGGGCCACGAGTGGATGGTCTGCACCGATCACTCCGCTCGCCTCACGATCGCCCACGGCCTCAACGAGGAGCGGCTGTTGTCCCAACTCGACGAGATCGAGGCACTCAACGAGGAACTGGCGCCGTTCCGGTTGCTCACCGGCATGGAGGTCGACATCTTCGAGGACGGCACCCTCGACCTCGCCGACGAGATGTTGGCGCGGCTCGACGTCGTCGTCGCCAGCGTCCACTCCAAGCTCAAGCTCCCTCGCGACGAGATGACCCGCCGCATGGTCACCGCGATCGCGTCACCCCACACCGACATCCTCGGCCACTGCACCAACCGCAAGCTGAGCGGCGGCGGTCGGCCGCCGTCGGACTTCGACGCCGAGATCGTGTTCGCCGCCTGCGCCCAATTCGACACCGCCGTCGAGATCAACTGCCGCCCCGAGCGGCAGGACCCGCCCGAGGAGTTGCTCGAACTCGCGCTCGAGTGGGGCTGCAAGGTCGCGATCAACTCCGACGCCCACGCCACCGGCCAGCTCGAGTGGCAGCCCTACGGCGCCGACAAGGCGGTCCGCTGCGGCGTGCCGGTCGAGGACATCGTCAACACCTGGTCCGCCGACGACCTGCTCGCCTGGACCGCTTCCCACGACGCCTGACGTGAGCGACCGGACATGATCAAGGGCGAGTACCGGGGCGCCAGCCTCGGATGGCTGGTGGCGATTCTCGTCGCCGTCGGCGTGTGGGCCCTGATCTGGGGCCCGACCGATGACGACGCACCCGTGGACGACGACGTGCCTGCCAATGATGACGATCCGACCACCACCAAGTCGGCGTCACCGACGACCGAGGCCGCACTCCCGGAAGGGAACCTCGACGGGCCGGTGCTGCGCCGCTCACCGCCGTTCGCCGACGCTTCGCTGCAGATGGCGGTCGAAGGGGTTGTGCTCCTCGACGGCGGCTGTCTGCTCCTCGCTTCCGACACCGGCGGCCAGTACCCACTCGTCTGGCCGGCGGGCACGGCGTGGAGCGACGACACGTCGGAGGTCGTGCTCGCGGATGACCGGCGGGTCCCAATCGGCGCGCGAATCAGCGGTTCCGGCGGTGCCCACGAGGGCCAGACCCGACTCCGGCCTCTCGATGAGGCCGCCCGCGAGGTCGTCAACCGGTGCTCCCGAGTCGAGCCGGTGGTCATCATCGAGTTGGGCAACAACCCCCGGTTCGTCGAGACGGTCACGGCCCCGATCGACGCTGTTGCCGCCGGCAGAGTCGACGGGCCGGTTGTCGGCTGGCCGCTGCCCTACTCCCTGGAAGGGACCGATGCAGAGGTGGGCGGTGTCCTCGTCCTTCGCGGCGACTGCCTGCAGTTCGAGTACGGACCGGACGCCGAAGCCGGCTATCTCCCCATCGTCTGGCCCTCTGGGACGGCGTGGGACCCGGATCGCCTCGAAGTCGTTCTCCCTGCGGGCGACCGGATCGGGATCGGGGCCACCGTTGCCGGCGGTGGTGGCTATCCGTACGCGGACGGGTTCGGCAGTTTCGATGAGGCCGCCCGTGCACTCCTTCAGTCGTGCGCCGACAACGAGTGGAACGAGGTTGCGGCGTTCAACAACCGCCTCGGCGCCATCGGGGTGACCGCGGAGCCCGCCGATGATCCCAACGTCGACGGCCTGGTCGTGCGGCGGCCCTTCCCTTACCTCGACGAGGGCGAGGATGCGGGAATCCAGGGGACGCTGGAACTGAGCGACGGCTGTCTCCTGGTTGCGCATCAGGAGCACGAGGAGGTCGAAGTCACCCGCTTCCCCGTCGTCTGGCCGGCAGGCACCGCCTGGGACGCGACGACCGAGTCGGTCGTGCTCGCCACCGGCGAACGCATCGCGATCGGCGAGGAAGTCCAGGCAGCCGGCGGCTACTACCAGCCGGAAGCGCTGCAGTCCCTCGGCGACCTCAGCTCGGCCGCGATCGCCCGCCTCGACCGCTGCGCGACCGGCGAGTCTCGAGAAGTGGTGCGCATCAACAATCAGGCCGACGCCGCCCGCCCTGCCGGTTAGGGCGGACCGGGCCTCGCTCGGTGATCGCTGGTGCAGAGCGGACGACCGTTGGGCGCTTCGGTGCGTCCGTGGGCGGCCGCCGGTACGACGTGATCGATCTCGCAGCGACTGGCTCGCACCTCGCAGCCCTCGGCGGCGCAGGTACGGGCAGCGTGGATGATCGCCTGACGGAGCTTGCCGGTGAACAGCCGGACGTCGTGGCCGTAGTCGAGCACGTGGGACGGCGAGTCGTAGACCAGGCGCCTGACGGTGCCGTGCAGCGCGAGCCGGATCATCTCGCTCGGCGGGATCGAGACTCCTGAATCGAGTTCGCACATGCGCTCCGTCCCGAGTGGCGCCGGGGCGTCGATGTGCAGGATGCGGGCGAGCTCGCGGTTGAACGTGTCGGCATCGGAGTGGATGACGACCAGCGGCAAGGGCCGCTTGCCGTCCTTCGGCGCGGTCATCGCCCGGTGCGCCATCTCGACGAGGGCGCGAGCCCGACGCTGAGACCGCGGCGGCATCATCGCCTTCGTGGCGGCGAGCCCATGAGCGTCGACCAGCCGCTTCCAGTCCTGGCGGAACAGCTCCTGCTCGATTCGGTGGAGTGCCTCCTCGAACGCTTCGAAGCCGACCGGGTCGAGGGTGCCGCGCAGCTCGCCGAGCCCGTCGAGGGTCGGAGAGGCATGGAAAGAACCATGGTCGGCCGGCTCCTCCAGATCGATCGACACATCGCCCGGGTCGGGCTGGTTGGCTTCGTCGACGACGTCTTCGAACCGGGCCACGATCTTGAGCCAGGGCGCCCAGCGGAACGCCGCAGCCTGCTCGAGCAGATGCGCTTCGCCGCCCTCGGCGAACTCCGGGCGGGTCGACGTGGATCGCAGCCGCTGCGCATGCGAGACCGTGATGGCACCGTCAGCGAGCGCGGCTGCGGTGCCGGGCATCCGCCGGAGATCACGACCCAACCCGACCAGCCGACGAGCGGTGGCGGCCGGAACCTTGGCCAACTCCCGGACACCAGCCGAGGCCGAGGCATAGCCGAACCCGGACCAGTCCTTCTCGGCGTCGAACTCGCCGACGACTCGGGCCTGCAACGCCGTCGCCTTGGCATCGATCCGCCCGAGCCGAGTGACGGCGCGGCGCCGATCCCGCGGCGTGAGTGAGTCGAGATCGACCGCCAGCGCAGCGTCCAACGCCCGCTCCAGATCGTCCAACACCTCATCCGCCATACCCCCACCCTACGAAGGGGGTGTGACAGCGCCAGGGCCCGAACTTCCGCTCCACCATTGGGAAAACCGTGCCTCGGCCGGCTTCCGTCGAAGGCTTGAACGATCGTTCAAAAACGGCTACGGTCGCACCACCGACCAGGGGGATCACGATGGCCGACCACGGCGTTCCGACCACGTTCGCGACCAAACAGCTCATCGACGGCGAACTCGTCGACGGGGCGGGGGACGCGATCGCGATCATCGACCCGGCGACCGGTGGTGAGATCACGTCGATCGCCGCCGCCAGTGACGAGCAAGCCGACGCGGCGATGGCTGCCGCGGCCCGGGCCTTCGAGACCTACGGGCGCACGACCCCTGCGGAGCGGAGCGCGCTCGTCCACCAGATCGCCGACGTCATCGAAGAACACAGCGAAGAGCTCGCCGCCCTCGAATCGCTCGACGTCGGCAAGCCGTGGCCATCCGCTCACGACGACGAGATGCCGCTCACGATCGACACCTTCCGCTTCATGGCCGGCGCCGCCCGCACGATGACCGGTGTGGCGGCGGGCGAGTACGTCGAGGGCCACACGTCGATGATCCGCCGCGACCCGATCGGCCCCGTCGCCGCGATCGCTCCGTGGAACTATCCGCTGATGATGGCGTCGTGGAAGCTCGCCGCTCCCCTGGCGGCCGGCTGCCCGGTGACCCTGAAGCCGTCTGAGATCACGCCGCTGTCGACACTGCGTCTCGCGGAGCTGCTCGCCGAGGTCGTCCCCGCCGGCGTGGTCAACGTCGTGCACGGCGCCGGCCCCTCCGTCGGTGAACGCCTGCTCAACCACCCCGAGACCGAGGGGATCTCGATCACCGGCTCACCCGCGACCGGCATGGCCGCGATGCGGGCGGCGAGCGAGCAGATCCGCCACGTGCACCTCGAACTCGGCGGCAAGGCACCGGTGATCGTGTTCGACGACGCCGACGTCGAGGCCGTCGTCGGCACGATCCGAGAGGGCTCGTTCTTCAACGCCGGCCAGGACTGCGCCCAACCCGCCCGCATCTTCGCCACGCCCGGGGTCTACGACGATCTCGTCGCCGGCCTCCAGAGCCAGGTGAGCGAGATCGTCACCGGTGGGCCTCGGGTCGAAGGCACCGAGATGGGGCCGCTCGTCTCGGCCGTTCACCGGGACCGGGTCGCCGGCTTCGTCGACCGGGCCCGCGACTCCGCCGAGGTCGTCGTCGGCGGTGCGATGGGCACCGACGGTGGCTTCTTCTACGACCCGACCGTCGTCGCCGACGTCGACGCCCGAGCCGAGCTGGCTCAAGACGAGGTCTTCGGACCGGTCGTGTCGGTCACCCGGGTCGCCGACGCCGACGACGCGGTCGCCAAGGCGAACGCCGGCCGGTACGGCCTCGCGTCGTCGATCTGGACCGCGAACGTCGGCACCGCCGCCGACGTCGCCAGCCGCCTCCGCTACGGCTTCACCTGGGTCAACACCCATGGCGTCGCCACCCCGGAGATGCCGTGGGCGGCGATGAAGGGATCGGGTACCGGCTGCGACATGTCGGTGTTCTCCCTCGACGCCTACACCGCCGTCCGCCACGTGATGATCGCCCACTGAGGGTCCTGCGATGACCGACCACACCTGTTCCCTCGGCGGCGGCGTCATCGGCGCCAGCTGGACCTCGCTCTTCCTCGCCGGCGGCAAGAGCGTCGCCGTCTTCGATCCGGCCCCGCAGATCGAACATCAGGTCCGCGACTACATCGCGACGGCCTGGCCGTCGCTCGTGCAGCTCGGGCTCGTCGTCGACGGAGCCGACCCCGACGCCGTCACGTTCCATGCCGATGCCCGCGCCGCGGTCGACGGCGCCGGCTTCGTGCAGGAGTCGGTGCCCGAGCGGCTCGAGATCAAGCACGAGCTCTACCGCGACATCGAGGACGCGCTCGACCCGCAGGCGATCGTCGCGTCGTCCGCCTCGGGCCTCACGCTGACCGAGATGCAGGGCGGCTGGCGCTCCCCTGGACGCTTCGTGCTCGGCCACCCGTTCAACCCGCCCCATCTGATCCCGCTCGTGGAGGTGCTCGGCAACGATCACACCGCCGACGGCGTCGTGGCGGAGGCGCGGGCGTTCTACGAGTCGGTCGGCAAGGTGACGATCGAGGTTCGCAAGGAAGTGCCCGGGCACGTCGCCAACCGGCTGCAGGCCGCCCTCTGGCGAGAAGCGATCAGCCTCGCCGCCAACGGGGTCGCCACGGTGGAAGACGTCGACACGGCGGTCTGGGCCGGTCCCGGCCTGCGCTGGGCGGTGATGGGTCCGACCATGCTCTTCCACCTCGGTGCCGGCGAGGGCGGCCTCACCAGTTTCACCGAGCGCTACACCGAGAGCTTCAACCGCTGGTTCGACGATCTCGGCACGCTCCACCTCGACCCCGAGGTCGCGGCGACCCTCGTGGCCGGCATCGCCGAGGCCACCGGCGAACAGACCACCGCCGAACTCAGCGCCCAGCGCGACGCCCTCCTGGCGGCGATCCTGCAAGCGACCGCCGACAAGCGCTGACGACTCAGCCCTGCAGCGGGGCGACGCCCGGCACGCTCGAGGGACGGCCGAACACCTCTTCCATCATCGGGCGGAAGTCCTCGACGTCCATGACCGGATAGTTCGGGTCGAAGCAGTTCTGGTCGTACTCGTGACAGAAGTCGACACAACGGTCGTAGTACGGCGAGTCCTTGTGCATGTCGCGGGCGTTGCGATCGCCGTCGTGGTGATGGAAGTAGTAGTAGCCCTGGAAGAGCCCGTGGTACTTGATCACCCAGTGGGTCTCGTCGTCGACGTACGGACGGAGCAGCGCCGCCGCCGCGTCGGAGTGGTTCTCGGGTGCGAACGAGTCGGCGACGTCGTGTAGCAACGCGGCGACCACCATGTCGACCGGTTCGTTGTTGCGGTAGGCGCGGGTGCCCGACTGGAGCGAATGCGAGTAGCGATCGGTCTGGTAGCCGAGGGTCGGGCCCTTCAGCAGACCGAGCATGTTGATGAGGTTGTCGACGAGGGCACTGCGGGCGTGTTCCTCGAACGCCGTGGTGAGGTGCTCGTAGTGCTCGCGGGTGCCGTGCTGCATCTCGGTCCACGGGACCATGAACTGACTGTCGGACATGCGCGCAGCTTAGGCCCGGCGAGGGCTACGGTCGCCGCTCGTGAACGACACACTCCCCCACGTCTTGATCGTCGGCGCAGGCGACGTCGGGCTGACGCTCGCCGCGGTCCTGAGCGGGGCCGGACTCGGGGTCTCGACCCTCAACCGGAGCGGACGGTCGGTGGAGGGCGCCACGCCGATCATCGGCGACCTCTCGGACCCGTCATCGTTGTCGGACCTGCCGGCCGCGAACGTGGTCGTGTTCACCACGGCACCGCCGAGCCGCGACGACGAGGGCTATCGCATCGCCTACGTCGACGGGCCCCAGCGGCTGCTCGACGCCCTGCCGGCTGAGCCGGCCCGGGCGATCCTCACCTCGACCACGGGCGTGTGGGGCGCTGACGACGGGCGCTGGATCACGGCGTCGACGCCGCCGGACCCGTCCCGGGCGACCGCGGCAGTGGTGGTCGAGGGCGAATCAGCACTCGCGAGCCGGATCCCGACCACGGTCGTGCGGGCCGCCGGCATCTACGGGCCCGGCCGGCGACGCCTGATCGATCAGGTCCTGAACGGAGACGTGGGCGTCACCTCGGGCACGCCCGACCGATGGACCAACCGGATCCACCGAGACGACCTCGCCGCCGCCCTCGCCCTGTGCGCGATCCATCCGAGCCCCCCACCGGTGGCGATCGCGGTCGACGACGAGCCGGCCCCGCGCGACCGCGTCCTCACGTGGTTGGCGGAACAGCTCCGGGTCGACCTCGGCCCCGACCCGGATCCGGTCGACTCGCCGACCGGCAAGCGCTGCCGCAACAGCGAGCTGCGCGATCTCGGCTGGGAGCCTGCGTATCCATCCTTCCGGGAGGGATACACGAGCGTGCTCGCTAACCTGTAAGGCCTATGTCGAAGCGCACCCAGAAGAAGAAGGCCAAGGTCCGTCGCGCCAAGGCCAACCACGGCCGCAAGCCCAACCTGGGCCGCAACAGCTGACCCCACGCCGCTGCCATCTGGTGGAACGCCCCGCGTTCCGCCGCAGCCGCTGATCAACGCCGCCGGTTCATTCGGCGGCGTTTGCGCGCCCGGGGTCTGGTCAGGCCACCTCCAGGAGCACCTTGCTGGCCTCGCCGCTGCGGAGTGCCGCGAAGGCGGCTTCGTGTTCGTCGAGGGTGAAGCGATGACTGATGACGGGGCTGACGTCGAGGCCGGAGCTGAGCATGGCGACCGCCTTGTACCAGGTGTCGAACATCTCCCGACCGTAGATGCCCTTCACGGTCAGGCCTTTGAGGATCACCTGATTGACGTCGACGACCGGCGCCTCGCCGAACAGTCCGAGGAGGGCGATCTTGGCACCGTTGTTGACGTGCTCGACGATGTCGGCGAGCGCCGACCCGGCCCCCGACATCTCGAGGGCGACGTCGAACCCCTCTTGCATGTCGAGTTCGCCCATCACCCGCTGGAGCGACTCCGCCCCCGGTTGGACCGCCGCTGACGCGCCCATTCGCCGTGCCGTTTCGAGCCGGTTGGCCGACGGGTCGGTCACGACCACGTGACGGGCGCCGGCGTGGCGGGCGATCGCCGCGGCCATCTGACCGATCGGGCCGGCTCCGGTGATGAGCACGTCCTCCCCGACCAGGTCGAACGACAGTGCGGTGTGCACGGCGTTGCCGAACGGGTCAAGGATGGCGGCGACGTCGTCGGACACGTGGTCGGCGATGACGTAGGCGTTGGTCGCCGGGATGACGACGTGTTCGGCGAAGCCGCCGTCGCGCTGGATCCCGACGCTGACGACGTTGCGGCAGTTGTGGAACTCGCCGGCGCGGCAGTTGCGGCACGTACCGCACACGACATGACCCTCGCCCGCGACCCGGTCACCGACCTCGATGCCGCGAACGTCAGGGGCGACCGCGTCGACGACGCCGACGAACTCGTGCCCGACGACCACACCGGGCGTCACGTTGGCGACCGCCCAGTCGTCCCACGCCTCGATGTGGAGATCGGTCCCGCAGATCGCGGCCTGCCGGACGGCGATGCGAACCTCGCCGGGCCCGGGTTCGGGCACGGGGACGTCGCGGAGTTCGAGGCCCGGACCGGCGTGGGGCTTCACCAGCGCCTTCACGACACGACCCCCAGCTCGCGGCCGACCCGGACGAAGGCAGCGACCGCCGCGTCGAGATCGTCGTCGGTGTGGGCCGCGTTCATCTGGGTTCGGATACGGGCGGTGCCCGCGGGCACGACCGGGAACGAGAACGCGGTGGCGTAGACACCCTCCTCGAGCAGGCGAGCGGCGAAGCGGCCGGCGAGTTCGGCGTCTCCGAGCATCACGGGGATGATCGGGTGCCCTTCGCCGGTGAGGGTGAAGCCGGCGTCGGTCATGGCGGCCCGGAACCGGCCGGCGTTGGCGACGAGCTGCGCTCGAAGGTCGTCACCTTCCGCGATCAGGCGGAGCCCGGCCAGCGCACCGCCCACCAGCGCCGGCGCCAGGGCGTTAGAGAACAGATACGGACGCGCCCGCTGCCGCAGGAGGTCGATCACCGGCTGGCGAGCGGCGACGAACCCTCCCATGCCGCCACCGAGCGCTTTGCCGAGCGTGGAGGTCACGATGTCGACTCGATCCTCGACGCCGTGGAGCGCCGGCGTCCCGCGACCACCGGGGCCGATGAACCCGGTGGCATGACAGTCGTCGACCATCACGAGGGCGTCGTGGCGGTCGGCGACCTCACAGATCGACGCGAGGTCGGCGACGAACCCGTCCATCGAGAAGACGCCGTCGGTCACGATCAGGACCTGCTGGGCCCCGTCCTGGCGAGCGGCGGCGACCTGAGCGTCGAGGTCGGCGAGGTTCCGGGTCTCGTATCGGTAACGGCGGGCCTTGCAGAGGCGGACGCCGTCGATGATCGACGCGTGGTTGAGCGAGTCGGACACGATGGCGTCGTCGGCGCCGAGCAAGGGCTCGAAGACCGCACCGTTGGCGTCGAAGCAGGCCGCGAAGGTGATCGAGTCGTCGGTGTGGAGGAAGTCGGCGATGGCGTGTTCGAGCGTTCGGTGGGCGTCGAGGGTGCCGCAGATGAAGCGCACCGAGGCCATGCCGTAGCCGTAGCTGTCCATCGCTTCGGTGCCGGCGGCGACGAGGTCGGGATGGTCGGCCAGGCCGAGGTAGTTGTTGGCACAGAGGTTGAGGACCTCGCCGGCCCCGTCGACGTGCACCCGACCGCCTTGGGGCGACGTGATCAACCGTTCGGGCTTCCAGAGTCCGTCGGCGCGGATCTGGTCGAGGGTCGTGTCGAGCTGGTCGTAGAACGCGGCGCGGCTCATCGGGTCTCCGATCCGAGGACGACGAGCAGCACGCGGGCCGGTTCGTCGTGGGGGTTGGCGATCTCGTGGGGGACGTCGGCCGCGTACCGGGCCGTTCCTCCGGTGGCGACGTCGACGACGTGGTCGCCGGCGGTCACGACCGCGGCACCGTCGAGCACGGTCACGTGCTCGTTGGTGCCGTCGGCGTGGGGTTGGGATGCGAGGCGGCCGCCGGGTTCGAGGCACAGCTCGTACCACTCCACCTCACCGACCCGGTCAGCCGGGGCCAGCAGCCACAGCACCGCGCCGGACTCGGCACCGTCCAACCGGGGGGTGGCGGCCCGATCGAGCAGCTCGATCGACTCGGCGGTCACCGTCGGCTCCGATGCCACCAAATCGTCGAGTGTCAGCCCGAGGGCTTGGGTCAGGCTCCAGAGGGTGGCGAAGGTCGGGTTGGCCTCGCCCCGCTCGACCTGGGAGAGCATCGAACGCGACACCCCCGATGCCGAGGCCAGCCCCTCGAGGGTCAACCCCTGCTCCTGGCGGCGATCGCGCAGCCGCGGTCCCAGTTCCGGTGGTTCCAACATCTCGGACACCCTATCCGAGATAGTGGATTCCCCGCTCCATCGACGCGACGGGACGGATCAACCGGGTCGAGCGCGTCCGTCCCGGACCATCTGGGCTGTCCAGAACACCATCAGCGCACTGACGGCGGCGCCCACGACCGCTACGAGGTACCAGGCCCAGGTGAGGTCATCGGCGCCGCAGGCCGCGAGCGCGCAGCTACTCCCCTCCCACCAGGCGCGGGCGGACCCGAGGGCGTACACCGTGATCACGACCGCACCCACGGTCGCGAGCGCGCCGATGAGCCAAGCCCGGGCCGACGGTTCGGCGGCCCGATCAGACTCGCTGGATCCCGGCATCGGTCGCCTTGAGCGTGCGGCCCGGTCGGGCGTCGGTGACCTGGTCGTGCTCCAACACGATCTCCCCGGCTTTGACGGTCGCGAGATAGCCCTCCGCGTTCTGCATGAGGCGGCGACCGCCGGCGGGCAGGTCGTGGATCATGTGGGGCTTGCGGAGCACGAGGCCGTCGTGGTCGATCACGTTCACGTCGGCCAGCTTGCCCGGGGCGAGCACGCCCCGATCGTGGAGGCCGTAGACGCGACTCGTCGCCTGGGTCTGCTTGTGCACGAGCAGCTCGACCGGGATCTGCGGGCCCCGATGACGATCGCGCGCCCAGTGGGTGAGCATGTAAGTCGGCATCGACGCGTCGCAGATCAGGCCACAGTGCGCTCCACCGTCGCTGAGCCCGAAGATCGACGCCGGGTGTTCGATCATCGCCCGGATCGCCTCGTGGTCCTGCTCGACGTAGCTCCCGAGCGGCATGAACATCATCGCCGTGCCGTCGTCCTCGAGCATCCAGTCGTAGACGACCTCCTGGGGCGTGCGGCCTTCGCGTTGGGCCACCGCAGCGACCGACATCGACGGATCGGGCTCGTAGTCGGTCGGGTCGCCGAGCGGGAACATCTGATGGAACGACGTCGCCATGAAGTGCACGAACCGGTTGTTGCTCGCCGGCTCCTCGGCCATCAGCCGAGCCTTGAACTCCGGGTCGCGCATCAGCGCCACGATCTCGGCGTGCGGCTTCTCGGCGATCTCGCGGAACGACGGGTGAGCCCGGAACGGGTGCATGCTCGACTGCAGCCCGTACAGCATGCCGGTGGGGCGGGCCGGCACCTGCGGGGCGATGAGGTGGCCGGCGTCGATCGAGGCCTGGTTGCGCTCGAGGCAGTCGCGGAACCCGTCTGGCTGCTTGGGTTCCTGCGCCATCGTGTAGGTCACCGGCACGCCGACCTCCCCCAGATGGTCGAGCCACCGCCACTCGTCCTGCTGGAACGTGTTGTCGCTGACGAACTGGAACAGGCCACGACCGACCGCCGCGACCTCGTCGGCGATCGCCATCAACTCCTCGTCGAGGGAGAACGTGCCGGGTTCGAACCCGTGCTTGCTGCGATGCAGGACGGTGCGGCTGGTCGACACGCCGAGCGCACCGTCACGCACGCCGTCGGCCATCAGCGCCGCGATCTGGGCGATCTCCTCGGCGCTGATGTCGTAGTCGTGGCAGCGATCGCCGAGCACGTAGGCCCGGACCGCGGCGTGCGGCACGGTCGTGCCGAGATCGAGGGTGCGGGGCAGCTCGGCGAGGGCGTCGATGTACTGACCGAAGGTCTCCCAGCGCCAGTCGATGCCCTCGTGCAGGGCCGTGCCGGGGATGTCCTCGATCGCCTCCATCAACTCGATCAGGAACGCCTCGCCTCCGGGGCGAACCGGGGCGAAGCCGACGCCACAGTTGCCCATCACGGCGGTGGTGACGCCGTGGTTGATCGACGGGCGCATCTCCGGGTCCCAGGTGGCCTGGCCGTCGTAGTGGGTGTGGACGTCGACCCACCCGGGCGTGACGAGCGCGCCGTCCGCGTCGATCTCGCGCTGGCCGGCGTCGTCGACCTGACCGACGGCGACGATCTGATCGCCGTCGATGGCGACGTCGGCGGTGACGGGGGCGGCCCCGGTGCCGTCGACGACGCGGCCGCTACGAATCACGAGATCATGCATGCCCACATTGTCTCAGAGGCGCGGGCGACAGCGACAATGGGGTGATGCTCTTGATCTTCGACGGCGACTGTGGGTTCTGCACCACCAGCGCAGGCTGGATCGAGCGCCGCCTCCCCGACGACGTGCGGGTGGCGCCATGGCAGATCCTCGAGCTCGAGGAGTACGGCCTGACGGAGGCCGACGTCACCACGGCGGCCTACTGGGTCGACGGCGACGGCCTCGTGCACCGCGGCCACGTCGGCATCGGCAAGTCGCTGATCGCGGCCGGTGGAGTGTGGGCGGTGCCCGGCCACCTCATCGTGCGGCCGCCGGTGAGCTGGATCGCGAAGCCGGTCTACGGCTGGGTCGCCAAGAACCGCCACCGCATGCCCGGCGCATCGGAAGCGTGTCGGGTCGACCTCAGTTCGCCTGCAGGTGAAGCAGGAGCGCCGTCTCCGGATTGAGCACCGGCAAGGTCAGTCCGGCGAGCCGGAGTTGGTCGCCACACACCTCGACGCCGTCGAGCCACTCGGGCTGCCGCTTGGCCTTGCCGAGGGGGCGACCGTCGAGGGCGAGCCGCCGAACGTGGTACGTCCGGAGATCGTCGAGGCCAGGGATCTGCAGCATGCCGGTGGGCAGGCCGCGTGAGGTCGCGATCTGGCTGATCGACACCAGCGCCTCAGCGTGATCGGGAGACACGACCACGAAGGCCGACAGCGCCGGATCTCCGGTGTCGATGCGGAGCGTTCGTCCCGTGTGGAGCAACGCCCGGTGCTGCTTGTGGAGATCGATCACGCCGGCGAGGCGTTCCTGCTCCTGCTCGGTGGCGTCGAGCAGGTTCCACTCGACTCCGAGATGCCCGAACATCGCCGTCGCTCCCCGGAACGCGACGGAGTGGGTTCGGCCGGTCGTGTGAGACCGGGTCGGCCCGACGTGGGCGCCCATCAGTTCCGGCGGCACGAGATAGGAGACACCGCGCTGGATCCGGAGCCGGTCGAGTGCGTCGTTGCAGTCGCTCGTCCAGATGCGATCGGTGCGTTCGAGGATGCCGAGATCGATCCGGCCACCCCCGGACGCGCAGCTCTCGATCTCGACGTCGGGATGTGCGGCCCGCAACTCGTCGATCAGTGCGTAGACGGCGTGGGTCTGGCGATGGGTACCGGAGCGACCGTCGGCGGCGACCGGGGCGACGTGGTCGCGGTCCATGTCCCACTTGAGGTACGAGATCGCGTACTCGTCGAGCAGGGCGAGCATCCCGTCGCGGACGTGGGCGTAGGCGTCGGGGTTGGTGAGATCGACGACGAGCTGATCGCGGGCGAGCAGCGGCTCGTGATGCGGGTCGGCGAGCACCCAGTCGGGGTGGGCTCGGTAGAGGTCGCTGTCGGGGTTGACCATCTCGGGCTCGATCCACAGACCGAACTCCATCCCGAGGCTGGTCACGTGGTCGATCAGCGGGCCGAGTCCGTTGGGCCACTTGTCGGGGTCGACGACCCAGTCGCCGAGGGCGGCGGTGTCGTCGTTGCGACCGACGAACCAACCGTCGTCGAGCACGAACCGCTCGATGCCGACCGCGGCGGCCCGGTCGGCCAGCGCGGTGACCGTCGCGAGATCGTGACGGAAGTAGACGGCCTCCCAGGTGTTGAGCAGCACCGGCCGTGGTCGCGTCGGATGGCCGCTGCGGGCCCGGACGTGCTCGTGGAAGGCGTCGGAGATGCCGTTGAGACCGGCGGCGGAATGGGCGACGTACACCGGGGGTGTCCGGTACGTCTCCTCCCGATCGAGGATGACCTCACCGGGCAAGAGCAGCTCCCCGGCCTGGAGCACCCGGCGACCGTCGGGCAGGCGTTCGGCGCGGACCTGGCTGTTGCCGCTCCAGCCGACGTGGACCGCCGTGACCGTGCCACGCTCCTCGGAGAATCCGGCCGTGCCGGCGAAGAGCATCGGGAACCGGGTGTGGGACGTGCGGCCGGTGCGGTTCTCGACGGCGATCGCGCCCCACTCCCAGTCGGTGCGCGAGGTGTGGAACTCATCGGACCAGCGGCCTGCGAGCTGCATGACCTCGCTGGCCAGCGGCGCCGGGATGGTGATCAGGACCTCGTCGAGGGTGAGCGGCTCGCCCAGGTTCTCGATCTCGGCGTCGATGCGCAGCACGCCATAGGCATCGAGCCGGGCGTCGATCGTGACCGCGATCCCGGTGGCGGGGTCGTCGGCAACCGCTCGCAGCGAGCCGCCGTCGGTGTGCACGATCGCCGGACCGAGCCGCGGGTAGACGGCGATGCCCGCACGATGGCCGGCGATCCCCGGCCGACCGCCCCAGCCGGCCGCGGCCTCGGGCAGCACGGACAGCGGGGCGAGCTGATCGACGCCGGCCTGAGGGACCGGCGCACCGAAGAGGCTCGCCTCGACGGCGGCCAGCGGCGCGCCGAGCCACACGACCTCGAGCCCGCCCGCGACATCGTCGACGGCGAGCTCGAGCCGTGGGCTCGACAGGGAGTGCAGCAAGGGTCAGCCCTTGCTGGCACCGACCGAGAGGCCGGCGATGAACTGCTTGCGCAGGATCAGATAGATGATGATCGTCGGCATCACCACGATCAGCGAGCCCGCCGCGACGAGGTTGTCGTCGGTGAAGAACTCACCGGAGAGGTTCCGCAGCGAGGAGGTGATCGGCAACAGATCGCCGTCCTGGATCAGCACGACCGCCCAGAAGTAGTCGTTGTAGATCCAGGCGAACTGCAGCGTCGCCAGCGCGCCGAGGGCGGGCCGGGTCAGCGGCATCACGATCTGCCAGTACTGACGCCACACGCTCGCACCGTCGACCGCAGCCGCCTCGTTGAGCTCCTTGGGCAACGTCTTCATGTAGTTGCTGAGCACGAACGTGCAGAACCCGCTCTGGAACGCCACATGGATCAGGATCAGCCCGACCAACGAACCGCGCAGCTCACCGCTCTCGGCCAGCACCGGGATCTCCGGGAACGGGATCCGGTTGTACAGCTGGAACAGCGGCTGGATGATCGCCTGGGGCGGCAACAGGTTGCCGGCGGTGAACAACATCAGCAGCGCGATGTTGAACCGCCAGCTGTAGCGGCTGACCACATAGGCGACCATCGACGACAAGAACAGCACGAGGATGACCGCCGGGATCACCACGATGAAGGTGACGATCCAGTGCTGGGTCATGTCGCCGCGTTCCCACGCGTTCCGGAAGTTGTCGAGGGTGAGCGTTTCTGGCCACGAGAAGAAGCCGTTGCTCGCCGTGTCGTTGAAGTCCCGGAACGATGCCATGAGCATGCCGAGCATCGGCACGAGCCACAGGAACGCCAGGACGATCAGGAAGACCTGGGTGATGATCTGGTTGCGCTTGCTTGCGATCATGCTGCTTCCTCCTCTCGGAAGGTGCTTCGGAGGTACCAGACGACGAAGACCAGGCACAGCAACAGCAGGATCACGCCGTAGGCGGAACCGCGGCCGATGTTGCCCGACTCACCGAGGATCGATTCGGTGACCAGGATCGACAACACGTCGGTGCCGATCGGGTTGTTGAGCACGTCGATGATGTCGAAGATGCGCAGCGCCTCGATCACGGTGATCACGATGATCACGACGTTGACCGGCTTCAGTGACGGGAAGGTCACCCGCCGGAACGTCTGCCATTCGTTGCAGCCGTCGATCGCCGCCGCTTCCTTCAACGCCGGGTCGACGCTCTTCAGGCCGGCCAAGTACAGGACCATGATGTAGCCGGCGTGACGCCAGATCATCGGGACGATCAGCGCCAGGAAGTTCTTCGACAGGCCGTAGTCGCTCGTCACCGAGATGACGAAGTCCGGGTCGCCGAGCCAGTCGATCTGGTTGCCCTCTTCGGTCCGACCCAACATCGTGTTGAGCAGACCCTGTCGGGGCGAGTAGATCACCGACTTCCAGATGAACCCCACCACCGCGAGCGACAGCACCACGGGGAAATAGAACACCGATTGGTAGATCGGGGTGCCCTTGAGGTTCTTGTCCATCAGGTAGGCGAGGAACATGCCCATGGGGGTGGCGACGACGAACAGGAAGATCAACACCCAGGTGTTGTTCAGGAAGGCCTCGTAGAGATCCTTCTCGAACACGGTGAAGAGCTGTCGATAGTTGCGGAATCCAACCCAGTCGATGCCGTCGAGCCGAAACCCGTTCCAGCTCGTGAACGACAGGTACAGCGTGAAGAGGGCGGGCAACCAGACGAAGCTGATGTGAAGAGCCGACGGGATGCCGGCCATGAGTGCGATTGTGCGACGGTCGGAGCTCTTAGACGACGAACGCCGCCGGCGCCCGGAGGAGGGCACCGACGGCGTCGTCACGTCGTCAGCTTCCGCCGTCTCGGGGAGACGATCAGAAGCCATCGGATCAGCCGCTGTAGTCGGCGAAGATCGCGGTCTTCTTCTCCTCGAGGTCGGCGAGGCCGGCGTCGATGCCCGACGGGTCCTCGACGAACTCGGCGAAGAGATCACCACATGCGGAGGCGAAGTCCGGGATGGTGTCGCGGTCGAGGAACTGGGCGATGCCGGTGGCGGCGTTGGCCAGTTCGGCCGACTTCTTCTGGAGGTCGTTGTAGACGCTGGTGTCGGTGCCCGAGTTCGAGCCGATGACCGACGGGTCCTTGGCGAGGCCGAGGTCCTGAGCTTCCGGGGTCGAGACCCAGAGCAAGAACTCCTTGGCCGCAGCCTCGTTGGCCGGGCTGGCGAACATCTGCCAACCGTCGATCGGGGCGTCGAGCGCGGTGGCGCCGATGGCCGAGTCGTACTCGGGGAAGGTGAAGAAGTCCATGGTCGACGCGTCGGTCAGCGCCGAGGCGGCGAAGGTGCCGAGCAGGTACATGCCGGCGCGGCCCTCTTCCATGTCGACGGCGGCTTCCTGCCAGGTACGACCGTTGGCGCCGGCCTGAGCGAAGGGCAGCAGTTCTTCCCATTCGGTGAAGACGGCGCGAACCTCGTCGCTGGTCCAGCTCTCGTTGCCGGCCATGAGGTCGACGTGGAAGTCGTAGCCGTTGACGCGCATGTTGATCACGTCGAAGGTGCCCATGAGCGGCCACTTGCCGTCGTTCGCGTAGGCGAACGGGGTGATGCCGGCCGACATCATGTCCTCGGCGAGACTCATCATCTCGTCCTTGGTGGTGGGCTCGCTCCAGCCGTTCTCGGCGAAGACGTTCTTGTTGTAGTTGACGGCCCAGGTGTAATAGGTCGTCGGCACGAAGTACTGCTTGCCGTCGCTGGCGGTCGACGCGGCCTTGAAGCCCTCGCCGAGACCGGTGATGGAGTCCCACACGTCGGAGATGTCACCGACGAGACCCTGGTCCGCGAAGAACTTGTTGCGGAAGCCGGCGAACCAGGTCAAGACATCGTCGTCTTGCGCCTGCAAGATGGAGTTGATGTTCTCCTGGAAGGTGTTGGCGTCGGTGGTGTTGACCGAGATCTCGACGTTGGAGTTCGGGAACCCGTCGACGATGGCCTGCACGGCCTCGCCGGCTGCGTCGTTGGCACGCGAGGCGATACCGAGTTCGCCGGTGGCGTCACCGATCGAGCCCGAGAAGCCGCTGCTTCCTTCGTCGTCGTCGCCACAGGCGGCCAGCAGCGGGGTCATGGCCGCCAAACCACCGGCGGCCGCACCCCCCTTGATGACGCCACGACGCGAGACATGCTGTGCCCACGCGGACGGGCTGGGGTAGTTCGACATGAATCCTCCATGGGTTGCCTCGGGCGACCCCCGCCACCCGACGTTTCATGCAGGTTTCCAGGCACTGACGGCTCCGGTCAAGCATTAAGGTGAGAAAATGGTCAACGTTGACGTAGCGACCGCGCTGCACCACAGCGAATACGGAGTGGCACCAGCCCTCGTCGCGACCGCGCCGGGACGGGTGAATCTGATCGGTGAGCACACCGACTACAACGACGGCTTCGTGTTGCCGATGGCGATCCCGTTCGGCACTGCGGTGGCGATCTCGCCTCGCCCGGGTCGCCGCGTCTGCGGGCACAGCCAAGCGTTCGGGCCGACCGAGTTCGATCTCGATGCCGCGCCGACCACCACCGACGGATGGGGTCGCTATCTGCACGGCATGGCCTGGGCGCTCGCCGACCACGGCGTGACGGTCGAAGGCTTCGACTGCACGGTCGTGAGCAACATCCCCGGATCGTCGTTGTCGTCGTCGGCCGCCCTCGAGATGGCCACCGGCACCGCGATGAGCGCACTGGTCGGCGCCACCCTCGACGCCGCGACCCTGGCCCGGATCGGCCAGCGGGTCGAGCACGAGGTCATCGGCGTCCCGGTCGGGATCATGGATCAGCTGATCTCCGCCGCCGGCGTCGAAGGGTCCGCGTCGCTGATCGATTGTCGCAGCCTCGCGATCGAGGCGACTCCCCTCCCCGACACCGCCCGGATCGTCGTGCTCGACACCGGCACCCGTCGCGGTCTGGTCGACAGCGAGTACGCCGCCCGCCGGGCCGCGTGTGAGCGCGTCGCCGACGCCCTCGGCGTCGTCGCCCTCCGCGACGCCACCCTCGACGATCTCGCCACGCTCACCGATCTCGACCCCGTCGACCGCCGGCGAGCCCACCACGTGATCTCGGAGAACCAGCGCACGCTCGACGCTGCGCAGGCGGCGACCGATGGCGACATCGAGCGCCTCGGCGCGTTGATGGACGCCAGCCACGAGAGCCTCCACACCGACTTCGAGGTCACGGGCCCTGCGCCCGACGCCGCCGTCCGGTTGGCGCGCACCCTCGACGGTTGCCTCGGCGCCCGCATGACGGGTGCGGGATTCGCGGGCGCCGCGATCGCCCTCGTCGCCACCGACGCGGTCGACGACTTCGTCGCGGCGATGGCCGAGCGGTTCGAAGCGCCGGCGGAACAGCCGTCGACCGAGGCGCCGGCGTTCCACGTCGTCTGGCCGGTGCAGGGGGCGCACGTGGTACAACCCACGGCGTGAGCATCACCCTCTCTGAAGCCGAATCCCGGCGAATCGTCGCCGGCTACGGCGTGCCGGTGTCGCCGTTCGTCACCGGCACCACGACGGCGGAGGTCATGGCCGCGGTCGACGCCGACCCGTCCGTGACGTTCCCGGTCGTCGCCAAGCTGTGTGGCCGCGCCATCGCCCACAAGACCGAGCGCGGGCTCGTCCGGCTGCGTCTCGGCGATCGCGACGCCCTCGCCGCGGCGTGCGACGAGCTGCTCGCCAAGGCCCGTCCCGAGGACGGCGCGGTCGAGGTCCTCGTGTCGACGATGGTCGACGGCAACCGGGAGCTGATCGCCGGCCTCAACGACGATCCGCAGTTCGGGATGACGGTGATGGTCGGGGTCGGCGGCATCCTCGCCGAGGCGATCCGCGACGTGGCGTTCCGCCTCGCACCGATCACCGAGGTCGACGCCGCAGAGATGATCGACGACCTCTCGACCCAGCGGCTCTTCGAGGCGTTCCGGGGTGAGCCCGAAGCCGATCGGACCGCCATCGTCGATGCGTTGGTCGCGCTCGCCCGGGTCGGCGCCGAGGAGCCCGGGCTGCGTTCCGCCGACCTCAACCCGCTGATCCTGGTCGACGGCAAGCCCGTCGCCGTCGATGCCTTGTTGGAGATCGAGGAGGTGGCGTCGTGACCGATCTCTCCGCCCTCTTCGACCCCAAGGGGATCATCATCACCGGCGTGTCGAACCACCCCGGCAAGTTCGGGTTCGTCACCCTGCACAACATCCTCACCAGCGGCTACGAGGGCGCGGTCTTCCCCGTCAGCCGCGAACCGGGCGAGGTCCTCGGCCGCGAGGTCCTCGGGTCGATCGACGACGTCCCCGACGGCGCGGCCGACATGCTCTTCATCTGCACGCCTCCGGCGATCAACGAGGACCTGCTCCGGCAGGCCGCGGCCAAAGGGGTCACCGCGGCGTTCTGCGCGGCGGGCGGCTACCGCGAAGCCGGGCCGGAGGGAGCCGAAGCCGAGCAGCGGTTGATCGCGCTCTGCGACGAGTTGGGGATCGCCCTCGCTGGCCCGAACGGTCAGGGCGTGGTCTCGACCCCGTCGAAGATGTGCGCCCAGATCGTGGCGCCGTACGCGCCGGCCGGTCGCATCGCGATCGCGAGCCAGTCGGGCAACTTCGTGTCGTCGTTCCTCAACCTGGCGAACCACACCGGGGTCGGCGTGTCTCGCGCGGTCGCGGCCGGCAACGCCTCGATCCTCGGCATCGCCGACTTCGTCGAGTACTTCACCGACGACCCCGAGACCGCGGTGTCGCTCGTCTACATCGAGTCGGTCGACGACGGCCGCGAGATGTTCGAACGGCTGCGCCCGCTGAGCGAGCGCAAGCCGATCGTGGTCGTGAAGGGCGGCGCCTCGGCCGCCGGGGCCCGGGCCGCGGCCTCACACACCGGCGCGCTGGCGAGCGACGACGCCGTCTTCGACGGCATGTGCCGACAGGCCGGGTTGATCCGAGCGCGCGATGTCGAAGAGGCGTTCGAGGCTGCGGCGACGATCGCGACGCAGCCCCAACCCGACGGCAACCGCGTCGTGGTCGTCACCACCGTCGGTGGATGGGGAGTAGCCGCGGTCGACGCCATGGCCGACACCCGGCTCGAGCCGACCCCACTGCCCGACGACCTGATGGCGGCGATCGACGAGAAGCTGCCGCCGCGTTGGAGCAAGAACAATCCGATCGACATGGCCGGCGGCGAGACCCGGGACACGGTTCCGGAGATCTTGCAGTTGGTGGCCGAGCACCCCGAGGTCGACGCCGCGATCTTGTTGGGGGTCGGCATCCAATCGAACACCGCGGCGATGATGCGCAGTGGGCCGTTCTTCCCCGAGCACGGGTTGGAGCGCATCATCGGCTTCCACGAACGCCAGGACACCCGGTACGCCGAGGCGGCCGCGGAGATCAGCGCGGCGACCGGTACACCGATCGTCGTCGCGACCGAGCTTGCGAACGCCGATCCGAACAACCCGGCGCCGGCGACGCTCAAGTCGCTCGGCCGGTTGTGTCATGCCTCGGCTGGTCGGGCGGTGCGGTCGCTGCATCACCTCGCCGGCTACGCCGCCTGGCGTCGAGCCCGAGGGCTCGCAGACTGACACCGAGCCCGAAGGCTCGCAGACCGACACCGAACCCGAGGGCTCGCACGCTGACGCCGGGCTACATTCCGACGATGGCGTCCACCCCCGAACCGCCGTACCTGGCGGTCATCTTCACCAACCGGCAGGTGCCGGGCGAGCACGACGATTACGACCGCACCGCGGCCCGCATGGTCGAACTCGCCCAGCGGGTCGATGGCTTTCTCGGCATCGAGTCGGTCCGCTCCCCCGACGCGACTGGCATCACCGTGTCGTACTGGAGGGACGAAGCAGCGATCGAGGCGTGGCGCACCGACCCCGAACATCTCGACGCCCAGGCCGCCGGCCGCGGCGACTGGTACGCCTGGTACGAGCTCAGGATCGCCCGCGTCGAGCGCGCCTCGTCGTACCGTCGTCCGGAGTGAGCGAGACGATCTTCGAACGGGTCCGGCGCAGCTGCGCCGAGGTCGCGACGGTCAGCTCCTTCGTGCGGGTGCAGCCCGAGCGGATCGGTGAGCTCGCTTTCCGGCTCGACCTCGACCGGGCGCCCAACGACCCCGGGCAAGAACCGATCGGTGATGCCGAGTCCACGGTGGCATTCGTGCTCACCCTCGACGCGATCAACTTCGGGTCCGGCTACTTCCCGTACCTCCGCAAGCGACCGGGCCACAGCGGCTACCACACCGTCGCGGCGAGCCTCCGGGATTGGGTGGCCGAGGCGGGCCCGATCACGACCGCTGCGTTGCGAGACCGATCCGTCGACGACTGGGCGGTCACCTTCGGGCAAGCGCTCGACGGCTCGCCGGCCCAGGAGCTGATCGAACTCTTCACGGTGGCCCTGCGGGATCTCGCCGACTTCGTCGACACCTCCGCCGGCGGGTCGTTCGTCGGGATCGTCGAGGAGGCCGGGGGCTCCGCGGCCGCCCTCGCCGAGGCACTCACGGCGATGCCGTTCTACCGAGACGAACACGACCATCCGGTCGCGGGCCGGGTCGCGTTCTACAAGCGAGCCCAGATCACCGTGCAGGACCTCGCGGTCGCGTTCGGCCACATCGGGCTCGGCCGGTTCGACGATCTCGACCAGCTCACGATGTTCGCCGACAACCTCGTTCCGCACGTCCTGCGGGTCGAAGGCGTGCTCGACTTCGCACCCGGACTGGTCGAGCGGATCGAGGCGGTCGAGGACATCACGATCGGCAGCCCCGAGGAGATCGAGATCCGAGCGTGTGGGGTCCACGCGGTCGAGATGCTCGCGGCCGCGGTCCGGACGCGGGCGCGCGATCCGTGGCCCACGATCACGACCGGAACCCTCGACAACGTGCTCTGGAACACGGGCGCCGACGCCCGGTACAAGGCGGTCCCGCGCCACCGGAGCCGCTGCGTCTTCTACTGACCCCGGTTCGGCCGATTTCGGCCGTCTGTGGATAACTCATCGATGGTGTGAAAGGTGGGTTTCGGAGGGCGCGCGACCACATCGCGCGGGCTACGGTGCTCGGATCCCCGAGGGCGGCTGTCGCCCCCGGACATCAACGAACCCGCCGCCCCCTCGGCGGCCTGGAGGGAAAACACCATGCGCAAGCGTTTGCTGCTTCTGCTGTCGGTGCTGCTTTCGTTCTCGCTGATCGCCGCGGCCTGTGGCGATGACGACGACACCGAAGCCAGCTCGTCGGACGCCGACTCCGATGCCGAAGGCACCGAAGAGCCGGCCGAAGAGGTCCCCGCCGCGGACACCACCGTCGGCCTCGTCTACGACATCGGTGGCCGTGGCGACCTGTCGTTCAACGACTCGGCCGCTGAGGGCCTCGATCGCGCCGAGAGCGAGCTCGGGATCGCCTTCTCGGAGGCCTCGCCCAACAACGACGGCTCGAACCGCGCCGAGCTGCTGCAGCTCGCCGCCGACGCCAACCCGATCGTGATCGGCGTGGGCTTCCTCTTCGAGGCCGACGCTGCTGCGGTCGCCGCCGAGAACCCCGACACCAACTTCGCCGTCATCGACTCCTCGATGATCGACTTCAGCCAGGACCCCCCGGCCCCCTACGGCGACAACGTCGCCGGTCTGGTCTTCGCCGAAGAGCAGGGCTCCTACCTCGTCGGCGTGGCCGCCGCCCTCAAGAGCGAGACCGGCCAGGTCGGCTTCATCGGTGGTGTGTGCTGCTTCGGTCTGATCGAGAAGTTCGAGGCCGGCTTCCGTGCCGGTGTCGCCTCGGTCGACCCGTCGATCGTCGTCGTGTCGGAGTACATCACCGACGCTCCCGACTTCGACGGCTTCAACCAGCCCGACCGCGCCCAGGTCATCGCCACCACGATGTACGAAGACGGCGCCGACATCATCTACCACGCTGCTGGTGGTGCCGGTAACGGCATGTTCCAGGCCGCCAAGGACTTCTCCGAGGACACCGGCTCCAAGGTCTGGGGCATCGGCGTCGACTCCGACCAGTACAACACCATCGGTGCGGTCGACGCGAGCCTCCAGGAGTACGTGCTCACCTCGATGCTGAAGCGTGTCGACGTGGCCGTGTACGAGATCCTCAACGCCCAGGAAGAGGGCGGCTTCGCTGCTGGCGAGAACCGCTACGACCTCTCCGTCGACGGCGTCGGCTACTCGACCACCGGCGGCTTCGTCGACGACATCGTCGACCAGCTCGAAGAGGCCAAGGCCGCGATCATCGCCGGTGACATCACCGTGCCGACCGATCCGACCGAGGTCACCAACGGCTGATCGTGATTTCTGTCCCCCGGGGCCTCGGGCCCCGGGGGAGATCGCAGACGAGCGAGGTCGGACTCGCCGCACCTTCGACCTGTCACCGGGCCGAACGGTTCGGTAGGGTCCGGTCTCGCTCGTTTCGCGTTTGGAGGGGTACGTGTCGAGACTGAGGGGTGGGCAGCGATGAGTGCCGCAATCGAACTGACGGGCATCACGAAACGGTTCCCCGGCGTCGTCGCCAACGACGACGTGAACCTCACCGTCGAGAAGGGCGAGATCCACGCGATCTGTGGCGAGAACGGCGCCGGCAAGTCGACCCTGATGAAGATCCTCTACGGCATGCAGCCCGCCGACGAAGGGATCATGAAGGTCAACGGCGAGGTGGTCGAGTTCACCTCCCCGACCGACGCCATCGACCGAGGCATCGGCATGGTGCACCAGCACTTCATGCTCGCCGACCAGTTGACGGTGCTCGAGAACGTCATCCTCGGCGCTGAGCCGACCCAGAGCGGCGGCCGCATCAACTTCAAGGAAGCCGAAGCCCACCTCCGCGAGGTCGCCGACGAGTACGGCCTCACCATCGACGTCAACCAGATGGTCGAGACCCTGGAGGTCGGCGAACGCCAGCGGGTCGAGATCATCAAGGTGCTCTACCGCGGGGCGGAGATCCTCATCCTCGACGAACCGACCGCGGTCCTCGTCCCCCAAGAGGTCGAGGCGCTCTTCGAGAACATGCGTGAGCTCAAGGCGAGCGGCGCGACGATCTTGTTCATCGATCACAAGCTCGACGAGGTGCTCGAGATCTCCGACAGCATCACCGTGCTGCGCCACGGCAAGACCGTGGGCACGATGAAGAACGAGGGCGTGACCGCCCACGACCTGGCCGAGCTGATGGTCGGGTCCGAGCTCCCGACCCCCGACACGACCGCATCGACCGTCACCGACGAGGTCGCCCTGCAGTTGCGCGGCGTGACGGTGCTCAACGAGGACGACCGCCCCGTCGCCAACGACATCGATCTCACGATCCACAAGGGCGAGATCGTCGGCATCGCCGGCGTCGAGGGCAACGGGCAGGGCGAACTCGTCGACGCCATCATCGGCACCGCGCTCGTGTCGTCCGGCTCGATCGAACTCCTCGGCCGCGACATCACCCACGAGTCGGTGCGCAAGCGGCGCGAGGCCGGCATCGGCTACGTCCCCGAGGATCGCCACCACGAAGGCCTGCTGCTTTCCTCCCCGCTCTGGGAGAACGCGGCGCTCGGCCACCAGACCCAGGCGCCCTACGGCTCGACCTGGTGGCTCGACCGCGATGGGGCCCGCAACCAGACCGAGCTCATCCGCGAACAGTTCGACGTCCGCACCCCCAACATCGACGTCTCGGCTCACGCCCTGTCCGGCGGCAACCAGCAGAAGCTGATCATCGGGCGAGAGTTGACAGCGAACCCCAACCTGTTGATCGCCGCCCACCCGACCCGCGGCATCGACGTCGGCGCCCAGGCCGCGGTCTGGGACGACATCCGCGCCGCCCGCCGAGACGGCCTGGCGACCCTGCTCATCTCCGCCGATCTCGACGAACTCATCGGACTCTCCGACACCATCGTCGTGATGCTGCGCGGCGAGTTCGTCGCCACCGTGTCGCCCGACGAGGTCACCCCACGAGATCTGGGCGCCTACATGACCGGCGCCGCGCTGCAGAACGGAGGGGCCGCCTGATGCGCCGACTCGCCTTCACCCTCGCCGCCCCCGTCGGGGCGTTCGTACTGACCTTGATCGTCTCGACGATCGCGCTCGTCGCCTTCGGCTCGAATCCCTTCGAGGCCTACGGCGACATGCTGAGCCACTCGTCGAAGCTCGAAACCCAGGTCGACATCCTCAACCGGGCGACGCCGTTCTACCTGTCCGCGGTCGCCGCCGCGATCGGGTTCCGGATGAACCTGTTCAACATCGGGGTCGAGGGCCAGTACCTCGTCGCCTTCTTGTTCGCCGCCCAGATCGGCGGGCTCATCAGCCTCCCGCAGGTGCTGCACATCCTGGTGATCATGGTCGTCGCCATGGCGGTCGGTGCGCTCTACGCCGGGCTCGCCGGCATCCTCAAGACCGCACGCGGAGTCAACGAGGTGATCTCGACGATCATGCTCAACTCGATCGCCGTCGGCGGTCTGCTGGCCTGGCTGCAGCAGGAGTGGCAGGCCGAGCAGGGCGAGAACTTCACCTCGACCACCCTCGGCACCGAACCGATCGACGAGTCCGGCCTGCTGCCCACGATCAACGGGCTGCTCGAGATCTTCACGAGAGACATCGGTCAGGGCAAGGAGCTCACCGGCATGCTGCTGGTCGCCGTGCTCATCGGTGTCCTCTACTACGTGCTCCTCAACCGCACCCGGTTCGGTTTCGATCTCCGGGCGAGCGGCATCAACCCGTTCGCGGCTCGAGCCGGCGGCGTGCCACCCAAGCGCATGGTGCTGGCCGCGATGATGCTGTCGGGTGCGGTCGCCGGCCTGATCGGCATGGTCGAGCTCGCCGACCAGGGCAAGTTCCCGCCCGACCCGATCCAGGGTCTCGGCTTCCAGGGCATCGCCGTCGCCCTCCTCGGGCGCAACAACCCGGGCGGCATGGCGTTCGCCGCCCTGCTGTTCGCCTTCCTCGACGTCTCCTCCGGCGTGCTCGACTCGACCGGGGCAGCCTCTCGAGAGATCGCCGTGATCATGCAGGGCATCGTCTTGCTCACCGCCGTCGTCGCCTACGGCGTCGCCAACCGAATCCGTGAGCGGGACGAGGCCCGCGAAGCCGCTGAAGCGTTGGCGGTCGAGCCGGAGGTGGTCGCATGATGTCTCGTCTGACCGCCATGCCCGCGTGGGCCCGATGGATGATCTACGCCGCCGCCGGCGTCTTCCTGCTCACCGTGGTGCAGTCGATCTCTGACACCGAACGGCTGACCGCCTCGTCCACCTCCGAACAGATGCTGCGTTGGGCGGTCCCGATCTTCCTCGCCGGCCTCGGTGGGCTGTTCTCCGAACGGGCCGGCGTCGTCAACATCGGCCTCGAAGGCATGTTGATCCTCGGCATGTGGTTCGGCGCCTGGGGCTCGATCGAGTACGGGCCCTGGTGGGGCCTGCTGATCGGCATCCTCGGCGGCATGATCGGTGGCCTCCTCCACGCGATCGCGACGGTCACCTTCCAGGTCGACCACATCATCTCCGGCGTGGCCATCAACATCTTGGCGCCCGCGATCACCCGCTATCTGTCCGAAGAGGTGTGGGGCTCGCCCACCGCATCGCCGCGGACCTCCGCCGTCGGCGATTGGGATGTCCCGTTCCTGGCCGGCGGTTCGATCTTCGGATGGAAGTCGCCCGATCTCCTGCTCACGATCTCGAACTGGGAGATCTGGTACCTGTCCGACATCGCCCAGCTGATCCGCGGTCTGTTGCGGAACGCGAGCTTCGTCTCGATCATCGCCGTGCTGCTTGTGCCCTTCACGATGTGGCTGATCTGGCGCACCCGGTTCGGTCTCCGGCTCCGGATCTGTGGAGAGAAGCCGTCGGCGGGCGAGGCCCAGGGCATCGACATCATCCGCTACAAGTACATCGCCGTCATCATCTCGGGCGGGCTCGCCGGCCTCGGCGGCGCGTTCATCTCCACCGAGCTCTCCGGCCTGTTCCAGGGCGGCAACTCCGCCGGCCGAGGCTTCATCGGTCTGGCCGCGCTGATCTTCGGCAACTGGCGGCCGGGTGGCGTGCTCCTCGGAGCGCTGCTGTTCGGCTACGTCTTCGGCCTCGACCTCAAGGACCTCGATGGCACGGCGTCGCACGCCATGTTGTTGGTCAACGCGATCGCGCTGGCCGGCGTGGCGGCGTGGGCGTTCACCCGCCGCCGCATGGCCGACACGATCATCGCCGCCGTGCTCGGTGTCGGCGCCTTGTTCTGGTGGATCATCGCCGACACGGTCCCGAGTTGGTGGTCGAACACCCTGCCCTACGTCGTCGTGCTGCTGGTGCTCGTCTTCTTCGCCCAGCGGCTCCGGATGCCGGTCAGCCTCGGCCAGCCGTACCGCAAGGGCGAGAGCTGAGCATGCTCACCGCCGACCAACTCGCCGACTGGGAGCGCGACGGCTTCCTCGTCCTGCCCGACTTCGTCAGCAAGGAACGCTGCGCCGAGCTCAAGGCCCACGTCGAGACCCTGCTCGACGGGATCGACCCCGCCGACGACGGTGCCCTCACCGTCTTCGACACGTCGGAACAGGCCCACGGCGACGACACCTGGTTCCTCGACTCCGGCGACAAGATCCGCTGGTTCTTCGAGGACGGTGCGGTCGAGGGCGGCACCCTCACCCGGCCCCTGCCGCTCGCCGTCAACAAGCTCGGGCACGCCATGCACGACCTCGACCCGGCGTTCGACGCCTTCAGCCGCACCGCCGACCTGGCTGCGGTCGCGGCCGATGTCGGGTTCGAAGATCCTCGGCTGCTGCAGTCGATGTACATCTTCAAGCAGCCGGGCATCGGCGGCGAGGTCAGCCTGCACTGCGATCACACCTTCTTGTGGACCGAGCCGCAGACGGTGATCGGGTTCTGGTTCGCGATCGAGGACGCCACCCAGGAGAACGGCTGCCTGTGGGCCCACCCCGGAGGGCACCGGATCCCGGTGAAGAGTCGGTATCGCATGACCCCCGATGGTTCAGCCGCCCACATGGAGACGCTCGACCCGTCGCCGTATCTCACCGACGACCTGGTGCCGCTCGAGGCCGAGGCCGGCACCCTCGTCCTGCTCCACGGCACCCTCCCCCACTGGAGCGCCCCGAACACCTCGGGCCGGAGCCGCCACGCCTACACCCTGCATCTGATCGACGGGGTCGCGGACTACCCCGACGACAACTGGCTGCGACGAGGCCCGGCCCTGCCGCTGCGCGGCTTCAACTAGCGGCGTCGGCCTCCGCGGGCCGTCGCCCGACCAAGACCAGCGCAGCGACGACAGCGAGCGCCACCGACGACCACCAGGCGATCTCGTAGCGGCCGGTTCCGTCGACGATCGCCCCGGTCGCCGGCCCCGCGATCGTCAGCCCCATCAAGAACCCGAGGATGATCACGCCCGACGCCCGGCCGGCGTCGCGTTGGGCGACGTTCATGATGACGGCGAGGTTGGCGACGGCGTTCCACGCGGTGTGGCCGATCGCGTACAGGACGACGGCGGGCCAGAGCAGCCACCGTCCGAACGGTACCGACAGGGCCAGCAGGGTCGAGGACACGACGCCGATCGCCGAGAGTCGGATGAGGAGGTCGGTCGGGGCGATCCTCGTCTCGGCGAGGCGGGCCGCCGCGATCCGGAACCCCATGCCGAGCAGGCCCGAGAGCGCGGCGGCGAATCCGGCGACGGCGAGGCTGTAGCCGAGTTCCTCCTCCGCGAACAGCGGCAGGAACCGGCCGATCGCCCCGCTCGCCAACCCCATCAGCAGGGCATAGAGGCCGAGCCGGCGGATCAGCGGCGGGAGCTCGGTCTTGGCGGATCCTTCGTCCACCGCTGCGACCGACGGTGCCCCGACATCGCTCGGCAACAGCACCCAACAGAGCAGGGTCAGACCGAGGAACAGCAGACCGAACACGACGTAGGCGCCCTGCCAGCTCCATGCCGACTCGATCGCCGGCATCGACAGGCCGCTGATGAAGATCGCCAGCGTCACGCCACTCTGCTTGATGCCGGTCATCACACCCCGCTCGCCCGGCGGCAACGTCGCGGCGATGAGCGCGTTGGTCGCCGGGTTGCCACCGCCTTGCGGGATGCCGCCGATCACGTAGGCGACGACGAGCACCCAGACGTTGGACGCCAGCCCGACGAGCAACATGGTGACCGCCGACATCGCGAGCAGCCCCACGACGGCCCGGCGAGCGCCGATGCGATCGGTGACTCGACCGACCCACGGGGCGGTGAGCGCACCGAGGCCGGTGTTGATCGATCCGATGATGCCGATCGTGGCTCGGCTGACCCCGAGGTCGTCGATGATCGGCGAGGCGAGCACCGCCAACGCGAACAGGGTGAAGGTCGAGGCGACCATCGTCGAGACCAACACGACGCCGAGGGGGCCCCGGCGCATCGATCCCGACGACTCAGACATCGGGCGACCCTACCGGCCCGGTGATCAGGCCTTGGGTGCCCTGGCGATAATCTGGGGTATGGAAACCCTGAGCACCAGCCCGGACGTCGGGCCCCCCACGCTCGAGCGCATCCGCCGAGCCCCGAAGGTCCTGTTGCACGATCACCTCGACGGCGGCCTTCGCCCGTCGACGATCATCGACCTCGCCGGCGAGACCGGCTACGACGCACTCCCGACCACCGACGCCGACGACCTCGCGGCGTGGATGCTGCGCGGCGCCAACCGCAAGGACCTCACCCTCTATCTCGAGACCTTCGCCCACACCGTCGGGGTCATGCAGACCGCCCCGGCGATCGAGCGGGTCGCCCGGGAGTGCGCGGAGGATCTCGCGGCGGACGGTGTGGTCTATGCCGAGATCCGGTTCGCGCCCGAGCTCCACACCGAACGCGGCCTCGATCTCGATGAGGTGATCGAGGCGGTCATCACCGGATTCGAGGCCGGCGCGGCTGGTACCGATCTCACGATCCGCATCATCTGCTCGGCGATGCGGCACCTCGACCGCGGCCTCGAGGTCGCCCAGGCGGCGGTGCGCCACCGCGACCACGGGGTGGTCGGGTTCGACATCGCCGGCCCCGAGGACGGCTTCCCGCCCGACGACCACCTGCTCGCGTTCCAGTACTGCCACCGCGAGAACTTCCACGTCACGATCCACGCCGGCGAGGCCTACGGCCCTCGCTCCATCTGGAAGGCGGTGCAGTACTGCGGCGCCGAACGGCTTGGCCACGGCATCCGCATCGTCGAAGACTGGACCACCAACCCCGACGGCGAGACCGAGCTGGGCCGTCTCAGCCACTTCTTGCGCGACGCTCGCATCCCGTTGGAGGTCTGCCCGACCAGCAACGTCAACACCGGCGTCGTCGACCGGATCGAGGATCACCCGATCAAGCGGCTCGTCGATCTGCGCTTCCGAGTGACGGTCAACACCGACAATCGACTGATGTCGGGCGTGACGATGAGTTCGGAGATGGAAGCGCTGGTCGATGCCTTCGGGTACGACTGGGCCCGCCTGCGGTGGCTGACCGTCAATGCGATGAAGTCGAGCTTCCTCCCCTTCCGCGAACGACTCCAGATCATCGAGCAGATCATCAAGCCTCGCTACGCCCCGCTCGAGGCCTGGCAGGTCGAGCCACCGCTGTAGCCGGCCGCCCGAGGGCGCGGTCTAGGGTGCACCACCATGCACCTCATGCCCCGCCGGCGGACGGCGAGCAGACGGGCGATTCTGCTGATCGCCGCGCTCGTCGCCGTGTCCTGTTCGTCCGACGACGGCGAGGAGGCCAACGACCCGCCGGCCTCGACGACCTCGACGACCACCACGACCGAGGCGCCTGACGACGGCGGCACCGACGCCGTGGGCGACGAGGAGCCGGCTCGCTCGGCGATCCCGGACTGGCCCCTCGACGACACGCCCCTCAGCCTCGACGACGGTGTGGAGATCGGCACGCTCGCCAACGGGCTGACCTACTACCTCCGGGAGAACGGTTCTCCGGGCGGATCGGTCACCGTTCGGCTCGCGGTCGACGCCGGCTCGCTGCAGCAGGAGGCCGCCGATGACGGCGTCGCCCACTTCCTCGAGCACATGCTCTTCAATGGCACCGAACGCTGGCCGGGCAACGAGCTCGACCGGGTCCTGCAGACCTTGGGGGCGGGTATCGGCCCCGACATCAACGCCTACACGAGCTTCGACGAGACCGTCTACGAGCTCAGCGTCAGCACCTTCGATGACGACGCCGTCGACACCGCGTTCACGGTGCTGGCGGAATGGTCGGCCCGAGCGACGATCGACCCTGACGAGGTGATCGCCGAACGGGGCGTCGTGCGCGACGAGTACCGCCAGCGGGTCGAGAACGGTGCGGCCGCCGTGGGCAACGCCCTCCTCGAGGTGTATCTCACCGACACGCCCTACGAGGACCGCTCCCCCATCGGATCGGTCGAGGCCATCGAGTCGACCGAGGCGCCCGAACTCCGGGCGTTCTACGAGACCTGGTACCACCCCGAGAACATGGCGGTGGTCGTGGTCGGCGATCTCTCGACCGACGAGATGCTCGAGCGGCTCGAGACCGCCTTCGCCGACATCGAGGCGACCGGTGCGGCCCCGCCGCGGGCCGAACGGCTCGAGATCGAACCGAACCTCGACGGGTTCGCCGGCGTGGTCACCCACCCCGAAGAGGTCGTCGACAACTTGTCGATCGACTGGCTGCGGCCCCCGTCCGACTCCGCGACCGTCGGCGGCGCCCGCGCCGACCTCCTCGACGACCTGATCGCCTCGATGCTCAGCAGTCGGCTCGACGACGCCTACCTCGCCGGCGACTTCGCGGTGGACCGCACGCCGTTCCTGAGCCGGTTCGGGGTCGCCCGCCATCTCGAGTTCTTCGGCACGAACCTCCGGGGCGAGGATCTCGCCCTCGCCTACGCCCAGCTCCTCGGGTATCTCGAGGCCGCCGCGATCGACGGCTTCAGCGCGGACGAGCTCGACGAGGCGATCAGCCAGCGGGCGGCGGGGCTCGACGCCTGGGAGGAGACCCTCGGCACCACCCAGGACTTCTCGTGGTCGCAGGCGTACGTCGAACACTTCCTGAGTGGCGTCGGCGGCGAGGCACCGGAGGCCACGATCGAACGGGAGCGCGCCATCCTGGCCGAGCTGACCGTCGACGAGGTGAGCGATCGCTGGGCGTTCATCCACGATCGCAGCGGTCCGATCGCCGTGTCGCTCGGCGCCGACGAGGCGACCCTGCCGACCGCCGACGAGCTCGAAGCGATCGCCGCGTCGGTCGAGGCGATCGCGCCGATCGCGCCCGAGGAGGAGATCACCGAGCTGATGCAGGCGCCCGAGCCGGTCGCGCCCGAATCCGTCGATCGGCGCGACGGCGCGTTCGACACCGTGATCGTGCGCCGGTACGCCAACGGTGCGACCCTGATCTTCGAACCGTCGCCGATCGTGGAAGGCACCGTGTCGCTCCTCGCGGAGGGCCTCGGTGGCGCGTCGACCCTCGACATCGACGACCACAACGTGGCCTTCGTGGCCGCGTCGGTCGTGGGCCGTTCCGGGTTCACGGGCGTCTCCACCGGGCAGGTCAACGACTTCCTCGCCGACCGCAACGTCGCCGTCGAGACGTGGATCTCCGACTTCGCCGAGGGCTTCGAAGGCAGCTCCGGGGTCGACGACGTCGAACTGCTCTTCCAACTCCTTCACCTCGGCGTGACCGAACCGACCGTCGATCCGACGATCCTGACCTCGGCCATCGTCGACGCCGAGGGTCTCCTCGAGCGGCTCGGCACTGACCCCGCGCTGCAGGCGAGCGCGGCGCTCAGCCACCTCGTGCTCGCCGACACCCGCTACGACGGCTTCGCCACCCAGGAGCAGCTCGACGCGATCGACGCCGATCGGCTCCTCGAGCTGTACCAAGCCCGGCTCGGTGGCGTCGATGACCTGATCGTCACCCTCGCGGGCGACATCGACGCCCAGACGATCGCCGACCTCGGCGACCGCTACATCGGCACCCTGCCGACCAAGCCGGCCGACACGTTCACCGACATCAACGCGCCGCTGGTCGAGTCGGTCGAGCGAGTCGACATCGCCCTTCCGGCCGACTCCGGTGACGCCGGCATGCTGCTCCGGTGGGACACCGCCGCCACGTCGCCCGATGACGGAGCGGTTGGAGCGATGCTCGAGCAGATCATCTCGTCGCTCATCTTCGACACCGCTCGGGAAGAGCTCGGGGCGTCCTACAGCGGCAGCGCCGCGGTGTTCCCGACCACCGTGCCACGAGACGGGGTGATCGGTGTCGTCGCGATCGACGGCGACCCCGCTCGTCTCGACGAGATCCAGGCTCGGCTGTTCGCCGACCTGGAGCGGCTCGCGACCGAGGGTCCGTCTCGCGACGAGTTCGACCGTGCCCAGTCGATCCTCTTCGACGACCTGCAGTTCATCAACAACTTCGAGTTGATGCTCGAGAACCTCGAGACCGAGCGGACGGGCGGCCCGCCGGAGATGTCGATCTACACCCGCGTGACCGAGGTCCTCGGCGTGAGCCGCACCGAGATCCAGCAGCTCGCCGCCGAGCTCTTCGATCTCGACGCCTTCATCGAGATCCGACGCTCGTGAGATCCCCACGCCGGGCCGTCGAATCGGCGGCTCGGCGTGGCATGCTCGACTGGTGCACGTCGATGTCCTCGATCATCCGGTGGTGGCCGCCCAGCTGACCGAGCTGCGCGACGCGGCCACCGACCGCCGTCGATTCCGTCAGCTCCTCCATCAGGTGGCGCGGGCGTTGGTGTTCGAAGCGGCGGCCTCGATCCCGACCAGTCCGGTCACGGTCGACTCGCCGATGGGCCCCGCCGCGGGCGTCGAACTCGTCGACCAGCCCGTCCTGATCCCGATCCTGCGGGCCGGCCTCGGCATGCTGGACGCGGGGCTCGAGGCGCTGCCCGGCTCCGAGACCGGCTTCCTCGGCCTCCGGCGCAACGAGGAGACGCTGCAGCCCGAGGTCTACATGAACACGATCCCGCCGCTCGAAGGGCGGCCCACGTTCGTGCTCGACCCGATGCTGGCGACCGGCGGCTCGGCGGCCTACGCGGCGGAACGGGTCCGCGACGCCGGCGCCGGGACGATCACCCTCATCGCCTTGCTCGCCGCCCCCGAAGGCGTCGAGACGCTGCGGCAGGGCGGGCTCTACGACCGGGTCGTGACCGCTGCGGTCGATTCCCACCTCAACGAGGTCGGTTTCATCGTGCCGGGCCTGGGCGACGCCGGCGATCGCCAGTACGGCGTCGACTGACGCCGTCGACGTCGGTCGACGGGCCTGCTACTGGCAGGCCTCGCACTCCTCGGGGTTCTCGAGGTTGCAGGAGACCGCTTCGATCTCGGGCTCCTCGCCCCAGTCGATGCCGTCGCCGAATTCGTCGTCCGTCTGGGCTTCGGGGTTGTGCATCCCGCCATCTTGGCCTGACCGCACCATCCGAAGGGGGGATGGTCAGATGCTGGCTGGCCGGCCTCGGCGGACGATGTGCCGTTCGACGTCAGCAGCGAGCCCGCGGAGATTCAGCCGCTCGACGTCGGAGAACTCGCGGGGTACGCGATCGATGACACACAAGGTGCCGAGGGCGTACCCGTCGGCCGAACGGACGACGGCACCCGCATAGAAGCGGATGTCCGGCGGACCGGTCACCAGCGGGTTGCCGGCGAAGCGCTCGTCCATGGTCGCATCGTCGACGACGAAGATCGGAGGCTCGAGAATCGAATGAGCACAGAAGGCGTCGCACCGTGGCGTCTCCGGCGCGTCGAGTCCGATGCTTGCGGCGAACCACTGCCGCTCGGCATCCACGAGCGAAACCAACGCGATCGGCGTCGAGAACATCGACGCTGCGATCTCGACGACATCGTCGAGATCTGCCGACCGTGGCTGGTCGAGGAGTCCGGCCCGCTCCAGTGCGGCCAGACGTTCCGGTTCATTTTCGGGAAGGGCCGCCTCGACACCCGCCATCGATCCTCCTTGCCGCAACGCCGGCTCGACCGTGCGCCCAGACAGTATCGGCTGACCCCGCGCCGAGTTCAGCCCACCACCCGCGGTGAGGCCTCTCGGTTTCATATGCTCCAGGCATGGCACCACGGAACCACATCGCAGTCGAGCCTCAGAGTCGCCCGGCGATGCACGCGGTCATGGTCGAAGCGGTCGAAGCCGCAGGCGGCACGGTCGTGCCGATGGCCGAGGCCAGCGCGCTGATGTTCGCCGATCCGGCCGCCGCGGCCACCTATCCCGGGCTCATCGCCGACGGCGATGCCGTCGAATGGGTGCAGCTCCCGTATGCCGGAATCGAGCCCTTTGCCCATCACCTCGACCACGACCACCTCTGGACCTGCGGCAAGGGCGTGTACGCCCCGCCGGTCGCCGAGTGGATCATGACCGCGCTGCTCACCGCCTTCCGCGACATCCCTCGCTACGTGCGGGCCGACTCGTGGCCCCGTCAGGACGGCAAGAACCTGCTCGGAGCGAAGCTGACGATCCTCGGTGGTGGCGGGATCACCGAGGAGTTCATGAAGCTCATCGAACCGTGGGGCTGCGAGGTGACCGTGGTCCGGCGGAGCGCCGATCCGTTCCCCGGCGCGACCCGAACGGTCACGACCGATGATCTCCACGACGCGGTGGCCGAGGCCGACGCGGTGATCATCGCCCTCGCCTTGACCGAGGAGACCACCGGGCTCATCGACGCCGCCACGCTCGCCGCGATGCGGTCCGATGCGTGGCTGTGCAACGTCGGCCGCGGCGGTCACGTGGTCACCGACGATCTCGTGGAGGCGCTGCGGGCCGGCACGATCGCCGGCGCCGTCCTCGACGTGACCGATCCCGAACCCCTCCCCGACGGTCACCCGCTCTGGGAGCTCGACAACTGTGTGATCACCCCCCATGTCGGGAACACCCCCGAGATGGGCTTGCCTCTGATCGCGGAGCGGGTGCGGGTCAACGTCGCCCGCTGGATCGCCGGCGAGCCACTCCTCGGCCCGGTCGACGTCGCCGCCGGGTACTGACGAGCCCGGGCCACCCGACGCAGTAGGGTCGTCGAATGCTCGATCACGTCTTCACCGACGCCATCGGCGCGCTGCGCGATGCGTTCGAGTTGGCCCGTCTCGAACGTCAGGCGTTCGAGGAGCGGTTCCAGTCCGATGTCCTGCTCGGCGACGTCACGTGGCAGACCTCCTATGGCCTGCCCGGCGAAGGGCTCCCACCGCGGGTCCAGGCCGACATCACGTGCACGTGGCCGACGTGGAGCCAGACCGCGTATCGCAGCTGGTACGTCGACGAGGAGTTCACCGAACCGCCCCGGATCGAGATCGAGATCGTGTTCCGTCGGCAGCGGCTGACCGCGAGCCCCGACCCGGCGATGGTGTTGGCGAGCTTGCCGCTCGACTCACCACCGATCGGGCGCGACCCGTTGACCCGGAGCGGCCCGACGATCGAGTCGATCTTCGGGGCCGACCTGGGCGATCCGGAGTTCGCGATCGAGGTCAGCTACGAGGGTGCGTACGAGCTCGACGAGGACCGTCTCGCCGATGGCGGCGCGCTCGACGACGATTTCGGCAGTCTGGGCGGCTGGATCGCCGCTGCGCTCGTGCAGGTCGGCGACGTCGCCCTCGCGGAGCACTGATCCGCGAGAGCGGATCAGCGAAAGACAGCGCGTCCGCGGAGCGCATCAGCGACAGCCGTCAGTGAGTCACAGCCCTCGGCGGACCGGGTTGAGGTCGTCGAACTCGGGGTCGCGCTTCTCCATCTGGGCCTGGAACGACTCCATCATGTCGCGAGGCTGGAACATGCCGGTCTGCCAGGTGGCGATCTGGTTCAGCGAGTCGGCGACGGAATGATCACGGGCGTAGACGATCGACTGCTTCGATCCGTAGACCGCCAGCGGTGACTTCGAGGCGATGCGACCGGCGATGGCGAACACGTCTTCGAGCATGGCGGCCTGGTCGGGGTAGACCTCGTTGACGAGTCCGACGTCCTTGGCCCGAGCGGCCGACATGCGATCGCCGGTGTAGGCGAGCTCGCGCACGATGCCGTCGGGGATCAGTTTGGGCAGCCGCTGGAGGGTGCCGACGTCGGCGGTCATCCCGATGTTGATCTCCTGGATGCAGAACCAGGCGTCCTCGGTGGCGTAGCGGCAGTCGGCGGCGGTGACCATGTCGACCGCGCCACCGACCACACCGCCGTGCATGGCGGCGAGGACGGGCATCCGCGCCTCTTCCAGCGCGGAGAAGGTGCGCTGGAGGTGCATGGCGTTGGTGCGCAGGTTGGCGCGCTGACGGCCGACCTCTTCGCTCGCGTCGTTGTCGAGAGCCGAGCCGCCGGTGAATACCGACAGGTCCATGCCGGCGCTGAAGTGCTTGCCGGTGGACGAGATCACCACACACCGCACGCGACCGGAGTCGCTCATCTCGTCGATGATCTCGGGCAGTTCCGACCAGAAGGCCGGGATCATGGTGTTGAGTTCGTCGGGGCGCGAGAGGATGACGTGGGCGACGCCCTCGCTCTCCTCGATCTCGAAGCAGGTGTATCCCATGACCCCGAAGGGTACGGGATCAGCCCTCGGAGGTCCCCATCGCCGTGGCGGCGGCCGACTCGTGCATCGCCTGCGCCTTCTCCTCGAAGTTCTCTTCCTCGAGGTCGTACTCGATGAACTCGTCGCCGGTGTCGGGCATGTGCTCGAACTCGATCACACCGATCTCGGTGAACCGGTCGCGCAGCCAGCCCTCACCCGCATCGAGCAGGCCGAGCTTGCGGCAGTTCGGGACGATCTTGGAGAACAGCATCCGCTGGAAGACCTTGGTCTCCTCGGGGGCGTTGAGCAGGCGCTCGCACATGACCCGGCTGTCGACGCCCATGTACTCCCACACCTCCTGCTGGAGGAAGCGGTCGCGCATACGGAGGGCGGCCTCGAAGGCGAACTCCTGACGGTGCTGGATCTCCGCCAGGGTCATGTCCTGGTAGACCTCCTGCAGGCTGAGCACACCGAAGGCGACGTGGCGGGCTTCGTCGCCCATGATCTGGCGGGCGATCTACTTCAGCTCCGGTTCCGCGGCGACGGCGTGGATGAGGCGGGACGAGGGCAACGC